>NZ_JBVPGT010000030.1:0-467078 GCF_055817355.1 Enterobacter sp. PL_is379 | reverse complement strand
GTCCTGGTTACGGTAGGTCGCGACGCCGTTAGCACGTTGCTGCAGGAAGTTGTCAGCGCCGTAGGTATCGCCGCCAAATTCTGGCAGAACGTCAGTCCAGGAAGTTACGTCGTAGATTACGCCGTAGTTACGACCGTAATCAAAGGAGCCTGCTTCAGCAAACTTCAGACCTGCAAACGCAACACGGGTCCAGGACTTGTTGTCGCCTTCTTCCTGGTTGCCCTGAATCTGGTATTCCCACTGGCCGTAGCCGGACAGCTGATCGTTAACCTGGGTTTCACCCTTGAAGCCGATACGCATGTAGGTTTTATCGCCATCTGCGCCTGCGTCATCAGAGAAATAGTGCAGACCTGTTACTTTACCGTACAGATCCAGCTTGTTACCGTCTTTGTTGTAAATTTCGGCAGCGTTAACAACGCCTGCTGCCAGCATGGAAGTGACTGCCACTGCAACTAATTTAAGTTTCATCTTAAATGTTCCTTATAATTTTTTTTCAGTATTTCCTGAACCACTGTGAACGATTTCTAAACGAGGCTGCTCGTCAATGGCATGCTATTTTTAAAAATCTCGTAGTCTTATTTCAATAATAAGTTTCAAATTATTAAAGGTAATTTCAATTAGTGTGATCTCGATCGTGTGAAAAGGCGATTATTCAAACAAAGCGCCCGAATTTTATACGATTATTAATTATGTTATCTGCGGGACTATTGCCATCGCTATAATTTCTGTGAGTTTTAGTATATTAAGTTAGATTTCGGTATTCCCGATGTGTTGAGGGGGTGCCATTAGTTTTTGGGCTTAATAACAGTTAGTTAGGGGAGGGTTTAAACGTATATTGCGAATATTTGCACGGATGTGTCAGAATTGAATTATTACATTCAACGCTATCCATAGTGTTAATATTCATGGTTGACTAGTTTCATGTCGTTGTCAGTTTGTGTCAATTATCTTGTTGAGCGTTTACAGAAGGTGCCAAATATAAACCGAAATTAAACAGACATCCTATTATTAGGATAAATATTCTGAGGTGCGATCACACTTTAAATTTATGTTAATTATGTTGCCGGGTTGAAATTTACCCGGCCGTGCGAGAAAGCATTATTTTCTTGTTGCGTACCAGCAGAGTAACGACCCGGCGCAGACCATCAGGGCGCCTTGCCAGAACGAGAATGAGAGGGGGGAACTCAGCACTGCGGCGGCAAGCGCGGCTGAAAGGACCGGGGTAAAATAGGATACGGCAGCCAGAACCGTGACGTTACCGTGCAGGATGCCAATATTCCATGTGGCGTACCCAAACCCAAGGGCAATGCCGCACATGACGAGTTTCACCACCACCGGAAGCGTGAACACCATCTCTGGCTGATCGCTCAGGGTATATTTCACCCACAGACTCAGCGCGGTCAGTAAAACAAACAGGGTGATGCCGTTTTGTCCTTTCGCAAATTTGCTGGTGACCGTGCAGTAGGCGGCCCAGATAAAGGCCCCGGCAAACGCCAGCGCGTAGCTCAGCGGGCTGGAAACGATATTGCGGGTTATTTCATCAAGATGTAAACCCTGTTCACCGCCCAATACCCAGCAGACGCCCAGCAGCGAAATGACCAGGCCGGGGATCACCCACAGGGTAGATTTCTGTCCGTTGAACAAAATGGCAAACACAATGGTCAGGCTTGGCCAAAGGTAATTCACCATACCGACTTCAATCGCCTGCGATCGCGTTGCGGCATAGCCCAGCGACAGCGCCAGGCATATTTCGTAGCTGACAAATAAAACGCTGCCCGCAATAAGATATCGCGGTGAAAACCGTCTGATATCAGGAAATCCTACCGTCACCAGACACAGTAATCCGCTGAGGGTGTAGATCATCGCCGCACCGCCTACCGGCCCCAGTCCCTCACTCACGCTGCGAATAAGGCCGACCATGGTGCTCCATAACAGTATTGCCGCCAGCCCAATAAGCGTTGCCTTTTTTCTGTCCATTACTTCGCCATTGCAATAAAAATCAAAGGAAAAATGTATCGCATTACGCCTGTCGCTGTCGTGAATTATTCTCTTAAGCCGTTAATCAAAAAGGGGTAATGAAATGTACCGGGGGTGACTATTAAGGGGGGGAAGACAGATGACCTTGATTTGACGCAAAAAAATCAGGGGCTTTGCTGTTAGTTTGCGGCGCGAAATGTTTTCAGATAACGAGGACAACAATGGACGTCAGCCGCAGACAATTTTTTAAAATCTGCGCGGGCGGTATGGCCGGAACAACGGCAGCCATGCTGGGATTTGCTCCCAAAATGGCGCTGGCTCAGGCACGCAACTATAAGCTGCTGCGCGCGAAAGAGATCCGTAACACCTGCACATACTGCTCCGTAGGTTGTGGGCTTTTGATGTATAGCCTGGGCGATGGCGCAAAGAACGCCAGAGAAGCGATTTACCATATTGAAGGGGATCCGGATCATCCGGTGAGCCGCGGGGCGCTTTGCCCGAAAGGGGCGGGGCTGCTGGACTATGTTCACAGCGAAAATCGCCTGCGTTACCCGGAATACCGCGCGCCGGGTTCTGATAAATGGCAGCGTATCTCCTGGGATGAGGCCTTCTCCCGTATTGCCAAATTAATGAAAGCCGACCGCGACGCCAACTTTATAGAAAAGAACGCGCAGGGCGTAACGGTTAACCGCTGGCTTTCCACCGGGATGCTGTGCGCGTCTGCGGCAAGTAATGAAACCGGCATGCTGACGCAAAAATTTGTGCGCTCTCTCGGCATGCTGGCGGTAGACAACCAGGCGCGCGTCTGACACGGACCAACGGTAGCAAGTCTTGCTCCAACATTTGGTCGCGGTGCGATGACCAACCACTGGGTTGATATCAAAAACGCGAACGTCGTGGTGGTGATGGGCGGTAACGCCGCTGAAGCCCATCCGGTGGGGTTCCGCTGGGCGATGGAGGCGAAAAACAACAACGATGCGACGCTTATCGTCGTCGATCCGCGCTTTACGCGCACGGCATCGGTGGCCGATATCTATGCGCCAATTCGCTCCGGTACGGACATTACGTTCCTGTCCGGCGTGCTGCTGTACCTGATCGAAAACAACAACATTAACGCGGAATACGTTAAGCACTATACCAACGCGAACCTGCTGGTGCGGGATGACTTTGCCTTCGATGACGGACTGTTTAGCGGTTATGACGCCGAAAAACGGCAGTACGATAAGTCCTCCTGGAACTATCAGTTCGATGAAAATGGCTATGCGATGCGTGATGAAACCCTGACGCACCCGCGCTGCGTATGGAACCTGCTGAAGCAGCACGTTTCCCGCTATACGCCGGACGTGGTGGAAAACATCTGCGGCACGCCGAAAGCGGACTTCCTGAAGGTATGTGAAGTGCTGGCCTCCACCAGCGCCGCCGACAGAACCACCACGTTCCTGTACGCGCTGGGCTGGACGCAGCATACCGTTGGCGCGCAGAACATCCGCACCATGGCGATGATCCAGCTGCTGCTCGGCAACATGGGCATGGCCGGGGGCGGCGTGAACGCGCTGCGGGGTCACTCCAACATTCAGGGGCTGACCGACCTCGGCCTGCTCTCGACCAGCCTGCCGGGCTACCTGACGCTGCCGTCTGAAAAGCAGACGGATCTGCAAAGCTATCTGGCGGAGAACACGCCAAAAGCGACGCTGCCGGACCAGGTGAACTACTGGAGCAACTATCCGAAGTTCTACGTCAGCCTGATGAAATCCTTCTACGGCGATGCGGCGCAGAAAGAGAACGACTGGGGCTTTGAGTGGCTGCCGAAGTGGGATCAGGCTTACGACGTCATCAAGTATTTCAACATGATGGATAAGGGCAACGTCACGGGCTACATCTGCCAGGGCTTTAACCCGGTGGCCTCCTTCCCGGACAAAAACAAGGTTGTGCGTAGCCTCAGCAAGCTGAAGTACATGGTTGTGATCGATCCGCTGGTGACCGAGACCTCCACCTTCTGGCAGAACCACGGGGAATCAAACGATGTCGATCCGGCATCGATTCAGACCGAAGTGTTCCGCCTGCCGTCCACCTGTTTTGCCGAAGAGGACGGCTCGATAGCCAACTCCGGCCGCTGGCTGCAGTGGCACTGGAAAGGCCAGGACGCTCCGGGCGAAGCGCGTAACGACGGCGAAATCCTTGCCGGGATTTACCATCGCCTGCGCGAGATGTACCGCACCGAAGGCGGCAAAGGCGCTGAGCCGCTGCTGAAGATGAGCTGGAGCTACAAGCAGCCGGATCGTCCCGAGTCTGAAGAAGTCGCGAAAGAGAACAACGGCATGGCGCTGGCGGATCTCTATGATGCTAACGGCAATCTGGTGGCGAAGAAAGGCCAGCTGCTGAACAGCTTCGCGCTGCTGCGCGACGACGGCACGACGGCGTCGTCCTGCTGGATCTACACCGGCAGCTGGACGGAGCAGGGTAACCAGATGGCCAACCGTGACAACGCTGACCCTTCCGGGCTGGGCAATACGCTGGGCTGGGCATGGGCGTGGCCGCTGAACCGTCGCGTGCTGTACAACCGCGCGTCTGCAGACGTAAACGGCAAGCCGTGGGATCCGAAGCGCATGCTGATCCAGTGGAACGGGGCGAAATGGACGGGGAACGATATCCCGGACTACAACACCGCCGTGCCGGGCAGCAACACCGGGCCGTTTATCATGCAGCCGGAAGGGCTGGGACGTCTCTTTGCACTCAACAAACTGGCGGAAGGGCCGTTCCCGGAACACTACGAGCCGATGGAGACGCCGCTGGGCACCAACCCGCTGCACCCGAACGTGGTCTCCAGCCCGGTGGTGCGTATCTACGAAGACGACGTCCTGCGCTTAGGCAAAAAGGACAAATTCCCGTACGTGGGAACGACCTACCGCCTGACCGAGCATTTCCACACCTGGACCAAGCACGCGCGGCTGAACGCCATCGCGCAGCCGGAGCAGTTTGTGGAGATCAGCGAGACGCTGGCGAAGGCGAAAGGTATTGCCAACGGCGACCGCGTGAAGGTGAGCAGCAAGCGCGGCTTTATTCGCGCGGTGGCGGTGGTGACCCGTCGTTTGCAAAGTCTGAACGTGCATGGTCAGCAGGTGGAAACCGTCGGTATCCCGCTTCACTGGGGCTTTGAAGGGGTGGCGCAGAAAGGCTACATCGCCAATACCCTGACGCCAAACGTTGGCGATTCCAACTCGCAAACGCCGGAGTACAAAGCGTTTCTGGTCAACATCGAGAAAGCGTAAGGAGCGATTAAATGGCGATGGAAACACAAGACATTATTAAACGCTCCGCGACGAACCCGATTACCCCCGCGCCTCGCGCGCGGGACTACAAGGCAGAAGTCGCCAAGCTTATCGACGTCTCCTCCTGCGTGGGCTGTAAGGCCTGCCAGGTGGCCTGCTCGGAGTGGAACGATATCCGCGACGAGGTGGGGCACTGCGTGGGTGTCTACGACAATCCGGCGGATCTGAGCGCCAAATCCTGGACGGTGATGCGTTTTAGCGAAACCGACCAGAACGGCAGGCTGGAGTGGCTAATCCGCAAAGACGGCTGTATGCACTGCGAGGATCCGGGCTGCCTGAAGGCCTGCCCGTCCGCCGGGGCAATTATCCAGTATGCCAACGGGATCGTTGATTTCCAGCAGGACAACTGCATCGGCTGCGGCTACTGCATCGCGGGCTGTCCGTTTAATATTCCGCGCCTCAATAAAGAGGATAACCGGGTATACAAATGCACCCTGTGCGTGGACCGCGTCAGCGTCGGGCAGGAGCCTGCGTGCGTGAAGACATGTCCGACCGGGGCGATCCACTTCGGCACCAAAAAAGAGATGCTGGACGTAGCGCAGCAGCGCGTCGATAAGCTCAAAGCACGGGGCTACGACAAAGCGGGCATTTACAACCCGCAGGGCGTGGGCGGTACGCACGTGATGTACGTGCTGCACCATAGCGATCAGCCGGAGCTGTACCACAATCTGCCGAAGGATCCGGCGATCGACACCTCCATTAACCTGTGGAAAGGGGCGCTTAAACCGCTCTCAGCGGCGGGCTTTATCGCGACCTTTGCGGGGCTGATTTATCACTACATCGGTATTGGGCCAAACAAAGAGGTGGATGACGACGAGGAGGAGCATCATGAGTAAGTCGAAAATGATAGTGCGCACCAAATTTGTCGATCGCGCCTGTCACTGGACGGTGGTGATCTGCTTCTTCCTGGTGGCGGTATCGGGAATTTCGTTCTTCTTCCCGACGCTGCAGTGGCTGACCGAAACCTTCGGTACGCCGCAGATGGGGCGCATTCTGCACCCGTTCTTCGGCGTGCTGATTTTCGTGGTGCTGATGTTTATGTTCGTGCGCTTCGTCCATCACAATATTCCTGACAAGCAGGATATCCCGTGGGTGAAAGGGATTGTTGAAGTCCTGAAGGGTAACGAGCACAAAGTCGCGAAGGTGGGCAAATACAACGCCGGCCAGAAGATGATGTTCTGGACCATCATGAGCATGATTTTTGTGCTGCTGGTGACCGGAGTCATTATCTGGCGTCCGTACTTTGCGCACTATTTCCCGATTCAGGTGGTGCGTTACGCGCTGCTTATCCACGCCACGTCGGCCATCATCCTGATCCACGCCATCCTGATCCATATGTATATGGCCTTCTGGGTGAAAGGCTCGATTAAAGGGATGATTGAAGGGAAGGTGAGCCGCCGCTGGGCGCAGAAACACCACCCGCGCTGGTACAGTGATGTGGAGCGTCTGGAAGCGAAACAGGAAAGTACGGAAGGATTGAAGTAAACCCTGCGCCGTCGGCTCTGCCCGGCGGCGCTGCGCTTGCGCGGGCCTACTCTTCAAATCAAAACCGCTCTTCCACATAGCGGAACGGATATTTTGTGGGTTTGACTTTGCCGATTTTGCGTTTCGGTAAATCCACCTTGTCTACGTGTATTTCTTTATACGGGATCTGCGAAAGCAGGTGCGAAATAATATTCAGTCGCACGCGTTTTTTATCTTCTGAACGTGCCACAAACCACGGCGCCCAGGCGGTATCGGTGGCTTCAAACATAGCGTCGCGCGCGAGGGTATACTCGTCCCACAGGTTAAAGGATTTAATATCCATCGGCGATAGCTTCCAGATCTTACGACCATCGTTAATACGGTCGCGCAGGCGACGCTCTTGCTCTTTAGGCGTCACCTCCAGCCAGTACTTCAGCAGGATAATCCCGGCATCGACCATCGCTTTTTCCATCACCGGTGCGCCATCCAAAAATTTCTCCACCTGTTCCTCCGTGCAGAACCCCATAACCCGCTCAACGCCCGCGCGGTTATACCAGCTGCGATCGAATATCACGATCTCGCCTGCCGAAGGCAGGTGCGGTACATAGCGCTGGAAGTAGAGCTGGCTTTTTTCTTTTTCAGTTGGGGCAGGGAGCGCAACAACGCGAAACACGCGAGGGCTGACTCGCTCGGTGATGGCTTTAATGGTACCGCCTTTACCGGCACCGTCGCGTCCTTCAAAAACAATACACACCTTGAGTCCTTTGGCGACGACCCACTGCTGGAGCTTAACCAGTTCCACATGCAGGCGACGAAGCTCTTTTTCGTACTCTTTCGTCTTCAGCACGGGTTTAACCACGCTATCTACACTCGCTTTGGTCACGGTCACTGCTTTGGTTTTATTCTGTTTTGCGTTTCCCATGATAATCCTCATCTCCGGAACGTGTGATGTGCTTAGAAGGAACTAACACTTTGAAGTGTAATGCTGACCTGCAACCTTCGCGGGAATTTTTGATATGTGTGTCTGATAAGCGTGTTTCTCTTCATCAGGCAACGAGGTAGAATGGTGAATGGTACTGTATGAATAAACAGGTGGTGTGATGGCATTGATTTTTGAGGGCGAAAAAATCGGTCGTACTCGTTTTACCGGCGAGAAAATAGAGAATGCGATCTTTCGTAACTGCGACTTTTCAGGCACGGATTTAACCAGCACGGAGTTTATCTGCTGTCAGTTCTATGACCGGGAAAGCCAGCAGGGCGCTAAGTTTACTCGGGCGCAGCTTAAAGATGCTATTTTCAAAAGCTGCGATTTATCGATGGCAGATTTCAGGCATTCGAATGCCTTAGGCATCGAAATCCGTGAATGCAGGGCGCAAGGGGCTGATTTTCGCGGTGCCAGTTTTATGAACATGATCACCACGCGTACCTGGTTTTGCAGTGCTTATATAACAAAAAGCAACCTGAGCTATGCCAATTTTTCGAAGGTGGTTCTGGAAAAATGCGAGTTGTGGGAAAACCGCTGGAACGGCGCGCAGATCCTGGGGGCAACTTTCAGTGGTTCGGATATGTCAGGCGGCGAGTTTTCTTCATTTGACTGGCGTGCAGCAAATTTCACACACTGCGATTTAACCAATTCGGAACTGGGTGAACTGGACGTGCGTGGCACTGATCTACAGGGTGTTAAGCTGGACAGTTATCAGGTGTCGCAAATTATGGAACGCCTTGGCATCGCGATTATCGGCTGACAATATTCACAGTCTGCGCTGTATAAATGGATTAACGTGTCAGTCTGCCAGTTTGAACTGGCTCACCATACAAGATTATTCAATAATGCCCGCTGCGAGTGATTAACCCGTGGTTGAGGTATGAAAAAGACAATATTTTCGTTGGCGCTTGGCACATTTGGCCTGGGCATGGCCGAGTTTGGCATTATGGGCGTGTTAACCGAGCTGGCGCATGACACCGGTATTTCGATTCCCTCCGCCGGGAATATGATCTCGTTTTATGCCTTCGGCGTGGTGATTGGCGCCCCGATTATGGCGCTGTTCTCAGGCAAGTTCTCGTTAAAAACGACGCTGCTGTTTCTGGTTGCCCTGTGCGCGGTGGGGAACGCCCTGTTTACCTTTTCATCATCATATTTCTGGCTGGCGACGGGACGCTTAATTTCCGGTTTTCCGCACGGCGCGATTTTCGGCGTCGGGGCGATTATCCTCTCTAAAATTGCGCCGCCGGGGAAGGTGACGGTCGCAGTGGCGGGAATGATCGCCGGGATGACCGTGGCCAACCTGGTAGGTGTCCCGCTCGGCACCTGGCTGGGGCACCAGTTCAGCTGGCGTTATACCTTTTTCCTGATTGCGGTGTTCGACGCGCTGGTGCTCCTCTCGGTTCTGCTCTGGGTGCCGGACATCCACGACACATCAGAAATCAAATTGACCGAGCAGTTCCACTTTCTGAAAAAACCAGAACCCTGGCTGATTTTTGCCGCCACCATGTTTGGCAACGCCGGGGTGTTCGCGTGGTTCAGCTTCGTTAAACCGTTTATGGTCAACGTTTCAGGCTTCACCGAAGGCGTGATGACGATCATCATGATGCTGATGGGGCTTGGCATGGTGCTGGGCAACCTCTTGAGCGGCAAACTCTCGGGGCGTTTTAGCCCGCTGCGCATTGCGGCGACCACCGACATGGTGATTGTCGCCTCGCTGCTGCTGCTTTTCGCCTGTGGTGAACTCAAAACGGCCTCGCTGATCATGGGCTTTATCTGCTGTGCCGGGCTGTTCGCGCTCTCTGCGCCGCTGCAGATCCTGCTTCTGCAAAATGCGAAGGGTGGCGAAATGCTGGGGGCGGCAGGGGGGCAGATGGCGTTTAATCTCGGCAGCGCGATCGGGGCGTACTTTGGTGGGATGATGATTACCCTCGGCTTTAGCTGGCGCTACGTCACGCTGCCTGCGGCGATACTCTCGTTCTCGGCCATGAGCGCGCTGTTGATCTACGGTTACCTGCGGGCCAGACGGGCTCAGGCTAACGCGCGTGCGCTAGCCTGATTGAATTCAGGCAAGCCAGGGCTCACCCAGGGTCAGCATCAGGCGGTTGGCCCAGGCGAAGAACGCGGCGGACTGCACCAGGTCAAGCTGGGCTAAGGTGTCCAGCCCCTCTTTTTCCAGCGCGGCAAGGTGCAGCGGCGTGGCGGCAGGTGGGGTAACCGACAGCGCCGCTGCAAAATCGATTTCCGCCTGCCAGCGCGCAGATTGCCCCTCGCTCAGGGATTGTCCTGGACGCACGGCCAGCAGGGCCTCTACCGCCGCGTCATCCTTTGACAGCTGGCTGGCTTTGCGCGCATGGACAGATGCGCAGTAGATGCAGCCGTTAATTTTACTGGCTACCGTTGCGGCCAGCTCGCGCTCGGCACGCGGTAATCCCCCCGGTGTATAAAAAATCCCTTTATCCGTTAGCGTGCGCTGTTCAAGCACCGGCAGGTTGCGCCCCAGCAGGCGGAAATAGTCGGAATCGGTATGGCCAAATTTTGCAAGGATGGCAACCTCATCGTCACGAAAATCCGCCAGCGGTTTTGCTGCTATCCACGGCTCCCAGCCCAGTTCCTGCTGGGTGAAGGCGACGGGAGCCGCCTTTCCGGTGGCCGTGGTGGCAGTCGTGTGCCAGACGCCTGCCGCCACTGGCGCATCGCTTGTGGCGACGGGCCTGTCGTTCAGCAGCCGCAGTCCGGTGATGAGTCGGCTCTGGAAGCTGACAAACGCGATAAGCTGCGCCAGGGTCACGATGCCTTCCTTGCTCCATCCCGCCTGGGTCAGCGCCCTTAACGATACCGGCGTGGCTTCGACGGGGGAGAAGGTCAGCAGCCGCGCGAAATTGAGCGCCGGGGTCAGGCGTTCAGAGGTCGGGTCGGCCAGGCCAAACCCCGCATAGTGCGCGGCCAGCGCCTCCGCGTTGTGCCACCTGGCGACTTTTGCCGCCACGGCGAAGCGCTCGTCCAGCGCAAAATCGCTATCCTGCTGGGTAAATAAGATTTCGTAGCTGCCCTGTGCGTGGCGCGTGGCGGCGTCCCGCGTGGCGCGCGCCTCTGCCAGAGGGGAACCGGGTTTAATTTCCGCCAGCTCGGCGAGAATGTCGTGACTTAATGACATAGGTATCTCCTCAACGTATATGGGGGGCAATATGTTCAGCGATCAGTTCGATGGAGCGCAGGGTGTCTCGATGGGTGGGCTCGACCGAATGGACCTGGAATGAGATGTCCGTGGCGCGCCGGAGAACGGAATCGGCCTGCAGCGAGCGCAGCACCGTCTCGGGCGAACCGATATGGGCGTCGAACTGGTGACGAAAATCGGTGACGGTGTCACCTTTAACCGCGTGCCCGGCGGCGCGATGCTGCTGGGCTTGTTTCGTCAGACCCGGTGTGGCGACCTTGAGCGCATAGTCGTCGCTGTCGGCGACGAATGCCGTACGGGAAGCCAGAATGCGCGGTGCGATGCCCGCGGGCAGCGCCTCAAGGTAGGCATCCACAATAGGGTTCTGGATCGCGTCGAGCGTTAAATCCAACTGGTCTGCCGGGCGCGGCTGCGTGCGGGAGAGCATTAAACCGTGTCCGGCCCGCGCGGCGCGAACGGCACCGTCGACCGAAAAGGTGGCAATCCAGATACGGTCGGCAAGCTGTGGCGCAGGCGGGTAAAGGTGGTTATCCGGATGGGTGAGCGAATCCCCGCGCCAGGCGCTCTGGATCACATGCAGATGGTCGGCAAAGGCCGCGCCGCGCTGTTCAAACGTCAGTCCGAACGGCAGGAAAGAGGTCGGCGTGCCGCCCGAACCAAAACCGACTTCGAGACGTCCATCGGCGAGTAAATCCAGAACCGCGGCGTCTTCCGCCACGCGCAGCGGGTTTTCCATCGGCAGGGTAATGATGGCCGTACCCAGGCGGATGGTTTCGGTATGCGCGGCTACGTGCGCCAGAAACAGCAGCGGCGACGGCAGTCCACCTTCAGTTTCGTGAAAGTGGTGCTGCGCAATCCAGGCGCTGTCAAAACCGTGGCGTTCGGCGTGGCGGATCTGTTCAGTTGCCAGACGATAGCGCTCCTTCGGCGTGGCGTCGTCAAGCAGGCGGGTGAAAAATCCCAGGCGTTTTCGCGTCATGCGAACTCCTCCGTAGCGGGTGAAAAATGGGGAATGGCGTCAATCAGCTCGCGGGTATAATCGTTCTGCGGAGACGCGAATAAGGTTCCGACGTCGCCCTGTTCGACCACCTGACCGCTGCGCAGCACCGTGACGCTGTGGGCGATCCGACGGACGGTAGAAAGATCGTGCGTGATGAACAGGTAGGTTAATCCCAGCTGCTGCTGCAGCTGCTGAAGCAGAGCCAGAATCTGTGCCTGCACGGTGACATCCAGCGCGGAGGTGGCTTCGTCCAGCACCAGAATGGTCGGCTCCAGGATCAGCGCCCGGGCGATGGCCACGCGCTGACGCTGTCCGCCTGAAAGTTCCCGGGCGGTGCGGCCCAGGAGTTCGACGGGCAGGGCAACCCGCTGGGCCACGGTCTCCACCCGAACCTTTCGCTCCGCCTTACCGAGGCGAGAAAAGTTCTTCAGGGGCTCTTCGATGATGTCAAACAGCGTCTGACGCGGGTCGAGAGAGGCAAACGGGTTCTGGTAGACAAACTGGATCTTCTGGCGCAGCTGACGACGGGCCTCGCGGCTGAGTGTGGTGGCATCGATATCGTCAATGATGACCTGTCCGCTGTCGGCCTGTTCAAAACCCAGCAAAATACGGGCGAGGGTGGTCTTCCCGGAGCCGGATTCACCGACCAGCGCATGCGTACTGCCGCGCCTGACGTCAAACGTCACCCGATCCAGCGCCTGAAGCTGATGACCTTTGCCCAGCGAAAATTGTTTGCTGATGGCGCGAGCGCGAATGGCCGGTGACGCGAGCGGAAGACCTGATACCGGGGCAATGGTCAGGCGCTGGCCCTGGAGATCGCTCAGCAGCTGACGGGTGTAGGCGTGCTGCGGCGTACGGACAATATCGACGGTGCTGCCTTGCTCCTGAATTTCGCCATCGCGAAAAACCAGCAGCCTGTCCGCGCGCTGGGCGGCCAGGGCCAGATCGTGGGTGACAAACAGAACGGCAGTGCCCGATTCCCGCCGCAGGATATCCAGCAGATCGAGAATGCGTTTTTGCACCGTCACGTCCAGCGCGCTGGTGGGCTCATCGGCAACGATTACGTCCGGGCGCAGGGCAATGGCGATGGCAATCAACACGCGCTGTTTCATCCCGCCGGAGAGCTGATGGGGATACTGCGTCATGCGCTGTTCGGGGTGGCTCAGGCCGACCTTTGTCAGCAGGGTGAGCACCTGCTCGTCGCGCTCGGCGCGGGTCACTTTCTGGTGTAGCTGAATAATCTCTCCGACCTGCGCGCCGATGGTCTTCACCGGATTGAGCGAATTACCCGGATCCTGCGGAACCAGGCTAATTCGCGCCCCGCGAAGGGTATCGAGACGCTTAGCGGACCACCGGCTAATCTCCTCGCCGTTGAGCACGATTTTTCCCGCATCGCGCCGGGCGTTATCCGCCAGCAGGCCAATGATTGCCTGTGCCGTGGTCGTTTTGCCGGATCCGGATTCACCGACAAACGCCAGCATTTCCCCTCGCCCGAGCGTGAAGCTGACGTTATGCACCACCTCTCTCCACTGGCGTGCGGTGCGGTAGCTGATCGTCAAATTTTCCACTGAGAGAACGGTCATTAGCGACCTCCGCTGAACTGTTGGCTGATACGATTGGTGGCCAGCACCACGGCGATGACGACGACGCCGGGGAAGGTGGTTAACCACCAGGCGGTAGAGAGATAGTTACGGCCTTCGGCAATCAATAAGCCCCATTCCGGCACGGGCGGCGGGGTGCCGTAACCGAGAAAACTCAGCGTGGAGAGCGCCAGGATGGCCTGACCAAACTGCAGCGTGGCAAAGGCGAGGACGGCGGTTAACGCGTTGGGCAGGATGTGTCGCCACAGCACGGCGAAAAACGTCCCGCCGCTGCCAAACGCCGCCTCGACATAATCCGTGTGCCGGATGCGCACCACTTCACCGCGCGCGAGGCGGGCGAAGCTGGCAATGGAGGCAACGCCCACGGCAATCGCGGCGTTAACGGTGCCAAACCCGAGCAGAATAATGACCGTCAGCGAGAGCAGCAGAGACGGGATGGACAACAGCACGTCGACAAAACGCATCAGCAGAGACTCGACGCGTCCGGCGAACGCCCCGGCGATGACCCCCAGACCGGTGCCCACCACCAGCCCCATCGTGACGGCAGCGAGCGCCGCGCTCAGGGAGTGGGACGCACCGTAGACAATACGGGTGTAAACATCGCGGCCAAGCTGATCGGTGCCGAGCCAGTGGCCCGCCTGAGGCGCCAGGCGCTGTGCGCCGGCGATGCCCTCAATCGGGCTGTAGTGGGTTAACAGGCCGGGCGCCACGGCGGCAAAAAGAGCGATAATAATCACCGCCCATGCCAGCCACAGTCCGGGCTGCCATTCCACTCCCTGCCACGCTGGAACGCGTTTTCGCGCGGCGGCAGCGTAATCGACCAGACTCATGATGCACCTCCGGTAACGGTTTGCAGGCGGGGATCCAACAGAGGCATCAGCAGATCCACCAGCAGATTGATCAGGACAAAACCGAGGGCGGAAATCATCACGACCGCCTGAAGCACGGCGATATCCTGGTTATTTACCGCCTGCTGGGTCAGCTGCCCGAGCCCGCTGCGGCCAAAAACGGTTTCCGTGATCAGCGCCCCGGCAATCAGCTCGCCCAGCAGCAATCCGGCAATATTCAGGACCGGCAGCAGGGCGTTGCCGGTAACGTGACGCCACAGGACGGCGGTTTCACTCAGCCCTTTGGCCCGGGCGACGGCGACAAACGGCTGCGTCGCCACCTGGTCCAGGCTGCGCATCAGAATTTGCGCCAGCGGGGCGGAAATCGGGATCGCGACGGTCACAATCGGCAGGATCAGCCCCTGCAGCGGCGTCGGGTTAATCACCGGAATCAGCCGCAGCTGGAAAGAAAAGAGCTGGATGAGGGCAATCCCCAGCCAGAACGTCGGTAAAGAGATAAACAGGACCGGCAGCGACTGCAGGGTATTACTCAGCCAGCGCAAACCCGGCAGGCGCGATGCAAAGGCCAGCGCAAACGCCAGCAGGACTGCGAGTACAAACGCGGGCAGGGCGAGGCTCAGGGTTTCCGGCAGATTGCTGGCAATCAGCTCGCTGACCGGCACCCCTGCCTGTAACGAATAGCCGAAATCCCCGCGCAGCATCGCCAGCAGCGTATGGCCGTATTGCTGCCACAGCGGGCTGTCCGCGCCATAGGCCACGCGCATCTCCTCGATTTGCGTCGGGCTCAAGCCCAGGTCCGGGTTCTGAAATTTAATCAGCACCGCGTCGCCCGGCAGCACCTGGAGCAACACGAACGAGAGGGTAAAGGCGGCCCACAGTACCAGCAGCCCGTGCCCAAAGCGTTGAAGAAGTGCGTGGCGCATCGTCAGCTCCTCAGTGTTTCTCAATCCACGCGCCGTAGAACGACGGGCGGCCGACCGCTTCAAAATTGACGCCTTTCAGCCACGGCGCACCGGCAAAGACCTGCGGCTCTTCGAAAATTGGAATGACGTAGGCGTTATCCAGCAGGTAGCGCTGGGCATCGCCGGTCAGCTGCAGGCGTTTTTTCGGATCGACTTCAGCAGAAATGTTCACCAGCAGTTCATTCAGCTTGTCGTCACGGAAGCTTTTGACCTTGTCGCTGGAGCCGCCTTTTTGCAGCAGCGCGTCGCGGTTAGCGGGGTAGAACATGCTTTTCACCACGTCCGGATCGGCGCGGCCAACTTCGGAGACGGTTAACGGGGTTTTCAGCGGATCAAGGTTATCCAGCGTGCGGCTGCCTGCGTCACCGGCTTTAACGCTCAGCGCCACGCCCACCTGTCGCCACTGCTGGGCAACCAGCTGCAGCACCTCTTTATTTTGTGGCTGCGGCAGGGATTCATACACCGTCAGCGCCAGCCGCTGGCCGTCTTTGGCGCGGATCCCGTCGCCACCCGCTTTCCAGCCCGCCTCGTCCAGCAGCTGGTTGGCTTTAGCCGGGTCAAAGGTCAATTTATCGCTGAGATCGACAAAGCCAGCGGCGGAATCGGCAATCACCGACTTCGCCTGCGGATAGTTGGCCGAGAAGAGGGTCTCGACCACCTGCTTTGCATTGGTGGCATGCAGCAGCGCCTGGCGTACGCGAATATCAGAGACCAGCGGGTTATCCGGGCGGAAGCTGATGCTGTCATTCACCCCGCGCGTCGGGGCGGCGTAGATTTTATAGCCCTGGTCTGTCGCCTGCTTTTCGTCATACGCCTGCACCTGGCGAATAAAGTCGGCCTGACCGGCCAGCAGGGCGCCGACGCGCACGCTGTCTTCCTGAGTCACGATAAACTTGATGCCGTCAAGATTGGCTGGCCCCTGCTGCGCCAGATTTTTGGGCCCCCACTGGTAGTCCTTACGCGCTTCCAGCGTCACTTCGCGACCCAGCTTCTCGTCCTTCACCACAAACGGGCCAGAGCCAATGATATGCCGGGCGTCACCCAGCTCTTCAAAGTTGCGCTTCAGCGTGCTGAGCGAGACCAGGCCCGACCCGATTGTGGCGGTGCCCTGCAGGAACCCAGGCGACGGTTTTTTGAAGTAGAACTTCACGGTCAGCGGGTCGATGACTTCGCTACGATCGTAGTTATTGATCACTTCTGACACCGGCAGTCGCTGCGCCTTGTTACCTAAGCCGTAGGTATCAAAGTTTTTTGCTACGGCGTTGGCGTCCAGCGGCGTGCCGTCGGAGAAGGTGATGCCGGGGCGAATTTTAAAGGTGTATTCGGTTTTATCGGCGTTGGTGGTCCAGCTTTCGGCTGCCCACGGTTCCACCTGCAGCGTCTTTGGGTTCTGCCACGTCAGTTTGTCGGTGATCTGGTTCAGAATGCCGCCGTTCGGGTAAAAGCCACCGGCAGGCGGATAGAGGTTGGTGTGCGCCTGTTGCTCCAGATAAATCAGCGTGCCGCCTTTGACGGGCGCATCCGCGGACCAGGCTGCGGTTGTCGTCAGAATCAGCGCCGTCAGCAGCGGCAGACGAAATGGGGTTTGCATGGTGAATTCCTTTGTTATCTTCTTGTTAGCGTCGGATTCATCATCGGGCGCGGGGGAAAACAAGGGAACAAAGGAATTAAGATAAGGATTGCCGGAAAATGGCTATAAAAAAACCGCCCCTGTCAGGAGCGGTAATTGAACGGTGGGTGATTATGAACGCAGGTCAATCACCATACGGCCGCGGATCTGGCCCTGTTCCATCTCTTTAAAGATGGCGTTGATGTCCTCGATCGGGCGCATCGTGACTTTCGGCACGACCTTGCCTTCAGCGGCGAACTGGAAGGCTTCCTGCAGATCCTGACGGGTGCCAACCAGCGAACCCACTACCTGAATGCCGTCCAGCACCAGGCGCGGAATGTCGAGGCTCATGGCTTCCGGCGGCAGGCCAACGGCGACCACGCGGCCACCGGCACGCACGGCATCAACGGCTGAGTTGAAGGCGGCTTTTGCGACGGCAGTGACAACTGCGGCATGCGCGCCGCCGGTTTTCTCCTGCACAATTTTAGCGGCATCTTCGCTGCGGGAGTTGATGGTGAGATCCGCACCCATGCTGGCCGCCAGCTTCAGCTGTTCGTCGTTAACGTCAAGGGCGATGACTTTGGCGTTAAAGACGTTTTTGGCGTACTGCAGCGCGAGGTTGCCCAGCCCGCCCAGACCGTAAATCGCAATCCACTGGCCCGGTTTAATACCCGACACCTTCACTGCTTTATAGGTGGTGACGCCAGCGCAGGTGATGCTGCTGGCCGCCGCCGAATCCAGACCGTCCGGCACTTTTACCGCGTAATCTGCGGTGACGATGCACTCTTCCGCCATCCCGCCGTCGACGGAGTAACCGGCGTTTTTCACGTCACGGCACAGGGTTTCGTTGCCGGTATTACAGTATTCGCAGTGGCCACAGCCTTCAAAGAACCAGGCCACGCTTGCGCGGTCGCCGACTTTCAGCGACTTCACGCCAGGGCCGACTTCTTTTACGATACCAATCCCTTCATGGCCCAGGATAACCCCGGTTTTATCGCCGAAATCACCGTTCTTCACGTGGAGGTCGGTATGGCATACGCCACAGCACTCCATTTTCAGCAGGGCTTCCCCATGCTTTAGCGGGCGTAAGGTTTTTTCGGTAACGTTGACCTGGTGATCCTGAGTGACAACAGCAGCCTTCATGTGTATCTCCTTGTTCATGATAAGAATCTGCATAGCAGGTATAGTACCTCTTAAGGATTAATACATTAGCCTGGTAATGCAAGGCTGCGGCAACATAATGTCATCATTTGATTCGATTTCAGATTAAGAATACGGCGTTCCTCTAATAATTAAGGGGGAAAATTCTGGCCCGGCGAGATGATCGCCGGGCGCAGACTTACAGCTGTGCTTCTATCTCCTCTATCTCTTTACGCCATTGCGCCTGTAGCTGCGGCTTTTGATGCTTCGGCTTACGCGCCAGATCGTCTTCCAGCAGCGTTTCCAGCGCGACCAGCCGCTCCAGCAGATCGTCATACGGCGAGGATTGAATCGTCGCGGCGACAGCGGGCGCAGCGGATGTCATAAGCCCCGCGCTTTCACGCAGACGCTCAAACACCGCTTCTGCATCGTGCCACTCGCTCAGCTTTCCCTCTTCAATCAGCCAGAAACGGTTGCAGCTTTGGCTAATTAATTGACGATCGTGGCTGACCAGCAGGACGCCGCCTTCGAACTGCTGAAGAGTGTGCGCCAGCGCCTCTTTGCCTTCCATGTCGAGGTGGTTGGTCGGCTCATCCAGCATCAGCAGGCTATAGCGGGCGAGCGTCAGGCCAACGAACAGCAGGCGCGAACGTTCACCACCGCTGAGCGTGCTGACCGTTTGCCCGTGACGCGCCCACGGGAAACCCGCGCTTATCAGTGCCATTTTGCGGTTCTGCGGATCCGGCGCGAAAGGTTCCAGCGCGTCGAGCAGCGTGGCGTCATCCGGCAGCTGATGAAGCGTCTGGTCGTAATAGCCTGGCGACACGCGCGGATGGATTTTCAACCCGCTGTCTGCGGACTCATCAGCAAATTGTTGCCAGATAAGCCTCATCAGCGACGATTTGCCGCAGCCGTTACGCCCGACAATCGCTACGCGATCGCCGCTTTTCAGCCGCGCCATGTCGATGTTAAACAGCGGCGGTAGCCCGGGCGCAGGCGGGACGCTGAGATTTTCCATCTCCAGCAGACGGTCAGCCCGCAGCGCGTCGCCGCGCAGAGTTAACGTCCACGGGCTGCCTGCCGTGAGCGCCGTCTGGCTCTCCTTCAGCCGTTCGACCTGTTTTTCCATCTGTTTGGCTTTGCGGGCCAGGTCTTCGTTGTCGTAAACCTTGCCCCAGGTCGCCAGCCGCTTCGCGCTGGCGGTCACGCGATCGATCTCCTTTTGCTCGGCCTTGTGGCGCTGGGCATCGCTTTCATCCTTTGCTTCAAGCGCCTTGCGGGCGGCCGTGCAGGGAAGGGCGAAGTAGTGCAGCGTTTTATCGCGCAGGATCCAACTGCCGTTGGTGACGGCATCCAGCAGCTGTCTGTCATGCGAGACCAGCACAAAGCTGCCCGACCAGTTCTGTAGGAAGTGTTCCAACCAGAGCATGGTCGGCAGGTCCAGGTGGTTGCTGGGTTCATCCAGCAGGAGCAGATCCGGCTCGTGAATCAGCGCCCGCGCCAGCAGCAGGCGGGTGTGCTGTCCGCCGCTCAGCGTGGCGGATTGCAGCATCATATCCTGCGGCGTGAAGCCCATGCTCGCCAGCAGCGTTTCGGCTTTCCAGCGCAGACTCTCCCGTTCAGTTGAGGGCAACTGGGCCAGGACGGCATCCAGCATGGTCAGCGGAAAAATAGCGTCCGGGAGATGTTGCTCCACGCGCGCCATCAGGCAGTGTCCGGCCAGTGCTACCGTTCCGGCGGCAGGGGAGTCCGTGCCGTCCAGCACCTTCAGCAGCGTACTTTTGCCGCAGCCGTTGTCGCCCAGCAGGCCAATGCGGTCGCCTTTTTTCAGCGCAAAGGAGAGTGAGTCGAAGAGCGTGCCAAACGCCGTATCAACGCGTAAAGATTGTGCAGTGAGTAAAGTGCTCATTGTTGCTTACCCAAGAGTTACAGGCATGTTTATGCCTCGTCAAACATCGCTGACGATAACTCAGTAAGCCCGAGAGAAGGGATTTCAGGGGTTGGTGTCTTCGCTCAAGCAGAAGTTATCGCAGCACGATACCGATAACGCTTGAGCTGGTGCGATCACCAAATGTATGTGAAACATTGAAAATTTCACAGTACAGCATAATTGGCCTCCTTATATATTCAGTGGGTTAATGGATAAAGGGAGTGTAGCGGGGGAAAAGGGGTTTGGCTAGTGGGTATTCGATGGTGCGGTTTGTTGCCCTCACCCTGACCCTCTCCCACAGGGAGAGGGAAAACAGCCAGCCCGTAGGCCCGGTAAGCGAAGCGCCACCGGGCAGAGCGGATTAAATCGACGTACGGCGATAGCTGCGGTATTCAGGCTTCCAGAAGTTGTCGTCGATGGCCTGCTGCAGCGCGTCGGCAGAGGTTTTCACCGCCACGCCCTGCTGCTGCGCCATTTTACCTACCGCAAACGCGATGGCGCGCGACACCTTGTGAATGTCCTTCAGCTCCGGCAGCACCAGCCCTTCACCGTCATTGACCAGCGGAGAGTAACCCGCAAGGGTTTCGCTCGCCGACATCAGCATTTCGTCGGTAATGCGGGACGCGCCGGAGGCGATCACCCCCAGACCAATACCCGGGAAGATGTACGAGTTGTTGCACTGGGCAATCGGATAGGTTTTATCCTTCCACACCACCGGATCGAACGGGCTGCCGGTCGCGACCAGCGCGTTACCTTCGGTCCACGCGATGATGTCCTGCGGCGTCGCTTCCACGCGGGAAGTCGGGTTAGACAGCGGCATCACGATAGGGCGCTCACAGTGCTTGTGCATCTCGCGAATGATCTCTTCGGTAAAGAGACCGGTTTGCCCGGAAACGCCGATCAGAATATCCGGCTTCACGTTGCGCACCACGTCCAGCAGGGAAAGGACTTCGTTGTCGGTATCCCAGTTTTTCAGGTTTTCGCGTTTCTGCACCAGCTTGGTCTGGAACGGCAGCAGGTTTGGCATACCGTCGGTCAGCAGGCCGAAACGGTCAACCATAAAGACGCGGGAGCGGGCCAGCTCTTCGCTTAACCCTTCACGCTGCGTCTGGGCGATAATCTGCTCGGCAATACCGCAGCCCGCAGAGCCTGCGCCCAGGAAGACGATTTTCTGGTAGCTCAGCTGGCTGCCGGCTGCGCGGCTGGCGGCGATAAGCGTACCCACGGTCACGGATGCGGTGCCCTGGATGTCATCGTTAAAGGAGCAGATCTCATCGCGATAGCGGTTCAGCAGCGGCATCGCGTTTTTCTGCGCGAAGTCTTCAAACTGCAGCAGAACGTCCGGCCAGCGGTGCTTCACGGCCTGAATGAAATCGTCGACAAACTGATAGTACTCATCGTCGGTGATGCGCGGGTGGCGCCAGCCCATATAGAGCGGATCGTTGAGCAACTGCTGGTTGTTTGTGCCAACGTCCAGCACCACCGGCAGGGTATACGCCGGGCTGATGCCGCCGCAGGCGGTGTAGAGAGAGAGCTTACCGATTGGGATCCCCATCCCGCCAATGCCCTGGTCGCCAAGGCCGAGAATACGTTCGCCGTCGGTTACCACAATCACTTTGATATTGTGGTTCGGCACGTTCTGCAGAATATCGTCCATGTTGTGACGGTTCTGATAAGAGATGAATACCCCGCGTGAACGACGGTAGATCTCTGAGAAACGCTCACAGGCCGCACCCACCGTCGGGGTGTAGATCACCGGCATCATCTCTTCGAGATGGTTCTGCACCAGGCGATAGAAGAGGGTTTCATTGGTGTCCTGAATGTTACGCAGGTAGATGTGTTTGTCGATTTCGGTTTTGAAACCCTGATACTGGATCCACGCGCGCTCCGCCTGTTCTTCAATGGTCTCAACCACTTCCGGCAGCAGGCCAAGCAGGTTAAAGCTGCTGCGCTCTTCCATGCTGAAGGCGCTGCCTTTGTTGAGCAGGGGGAATTCGAGTAAAACCGGTCCGGCGTATGGGATGTATAAGGAACGATGTTTTTTCAGTTTGTTGTCCATGTCACTCACTCTTTTTATGAAGATCCGTCCCTGACACTGCTGTTTGTCATCTTTCTGGCCTGTGCGCTGGGAGGCGGTCAGGCGGTATTATAAAGGAGCTAAATATTAATTACCGCAACACATAAACAAAAACACCATCGGGATTACCGATGGTGTTCTGGATCTCAGTCTGGAACTTACTTGCCCGCGTGGCGTTTTCTGCCGGTGGCGTGAGTGACCTGCGTTTCATGGTCGCCTTCAATCACCACTTTACGCTGATTAGAAAGCTTGTAGTTCAGTCCCAGAATATGGCGTGCCTGACGGTTCGATTTCATGTTAACTCCTCAATCCTGTTGATAGTTTTAAGGACCAGTTTGCTTACGCAAACGAAATGTAACCCCTTAGGTTGCTGATCCAGCTTAGCAGGTTTTTACAAGGGTGCGTTTTGCCCGCTGACTACGTAGTTAATGGTCTGCTGGTAGATGTCACTGAGGATGTCATTATCTGTGGATTCCACCCACCTGGTCAGTTCCATCAAAATGTCATCTTCAGTCACAGCACCGTGCTCGGCGTGAAGACCCTGCGCAATCGCGTTAACGAGTTCAGGTTGTGCTGCTGCGGTATTAGCCGGGTAATAAGTAAACATGCTGCCTCCGTGTCGTTGTCTGTTTAATGGTACGGCTCGCAAAAAATTTAATTCATAAACAGAATGGCAAATATTTTCCCGGTTGTGGCTCAGATTCATCTTAGAAATAAAAATGACATAAGTGTATGCTTTTGTGTGCTTTTGAAATGTGGGGGGGTAAATTGAAGTGGCGTTGAGAGGATATTATAACGGTGCTCCTGCTATCACGAAAATATAGCAGGAGCAGAGTTTACATTACCACTTCATTTCGCCGGTATTCACCTTGGCGCTTAATTCCAGCGAGCTCTCTTCAGCCAGGTTCGGATACTGTTTTTTCAGGGTGCTGATGACGCCTGCAGAATCTTTATGAACGGATAAGGCCTTTTCAAAGCGCTGCAGATAGTCACGGGTAAAATCAATCGCACCCGCGCCGGCTGGCGGGGTACCCAGATAGTGACCCGGGATCACGCGCTCGGGTTTGTGCGCCGCCATATTTACCAGCGTTTCCTGCCACTGCTTACGGCTTGCCGCCGTCTGGGTGTCAGCCGTCCAGACGTGGATCCCCCAGGCTACCCCGGTGCCGCCGAGGATGGTTTTCGCTGACGGGATCCACACATAGGCCGCGTAGCTGTCAGGCTCTTCGATATCGATCTTTTCCCCGTCCACCATAAACGTGGTGGAGGCGAGCACCTGCGGGACGACCAGCTCCGTTGGCGCGCCGTCTTTCATCTGCGGACCCCAGAAGGCGAGCTTGGCGTCTTTGGTGGCCTTGATGTGGTCAACCACGTGCTGCGTGGCCACCACTTTGGCGTTCGGGAAGGCTTTGACCAGCGGCTGCAGGCCAAAATAGAAATCCGGATCGCCGGAGGTGATCACAATCTTGTTCAGGGTCTTACCGCTTTGACGAATTTTCTCTACCAGCGCTTCGCCATCCTTCACGCTGAACTGCGCGTCAAACAGCACAGCCTCTTTCGGGCCGGAAACCAGCGTGGAGGAGACCGCGAAAATGCCTTTCTCCTGCGGGTTATAGGTATCAATGCTCAACGGCGCGGCAAAAACAGCCGGAGTGAAAAGCGTGGAAAGCAGGGCAAGGTGAGTGAATTTCATGCTGTTGTCTCTGTTGTTCAGGAATGTCTCTATTGTACGGATATTCGCATTTGCCAGAATTCCTGAAACAGGACATGCTTAGTTTCATAAATCGAGCAAATGGAGCTTATATGGATCGCGTTATCGCCGCTCAGGTCTACAACCGGATATGCGAGCTGGGAAGCTTGAGCGCGGCGGCCCGCGCGCTGGGCATTTCCCGACCGATGGTGAGCCGCTACCTTGAACAAATGGAAAAGTGGGCGGGAACGCGGCTGGTAAACCGCTCCACGCGCAAGCTGACGCTGACCGCGGCAGGGGAAAAGGTGCTGCAAAAAACGCGGACGCTCTCGCAGATTTCGCAGGAAATTGAAGGCCAGTCGGAGAAAGATCTCCCGTCCGGCACGCTGCGGGTGGCCTGCGCGCACTTTACCGCGATGCACCTGATTGCGCCGGTACTGCCCGGTCTGCTCTCGCGCTACCCACAGCTGCGCATTGAGCTGGACGTGAATAACCACCCGGTCAGCCTGGTGGGAGAGCGCATCGACGTCGCCGTGCGCATTACGGATAACCCTGAACCCGGCATGATTGCCCGCCGGCTGGGGGAATGTCGCTCGGTGCTTTGCGCCTCGCCGGACTATCTGGCGCAGCACGGTACCCCCGTCAGCCCCGAAGAATTAGCGCAGCACAACTGCCTGCACTACAGCTTTTTCGCCGGGCAGTCCTGGCACTTCCTGACGCCGGAAGGCGAGAGCCTGAGCGTGGCCGTCAGCGGCAACCTGAGCGCCAGCATCTCTTCGCTGCTGATGGATGCGGCGATTAAGCACTGCGGTATCGCTATGCTGCCGGAGCGTGAGGCGCGAACCGCGCTGGCGCAGGGAATACTGGTGCCGGTACTGGAGACACTGGAGCCGAAACCGCTGGCCATCCATGGCATTTATCAGTCCCGTGAATACCAGCCTGCCGCGCTGCGGGTGTTCCTTGACGCGCTGGCGCACCATTTACTCAGTGACTAAGACTCGTCTGTCTTGCCCGCAGAATCCGGACAGCCTTCTATACTTAACCCTTTGTAAGCCAAAAGGAGAGCAAGAATGACTATTCATAAGCACGGTTCGGCACACTGGTCTGGCGACATTAAGCGCGGAAAAGGAACGGTTTCCACCGAGAGCGGCGTTCTCAATCAGCAGCCTTATGGCTTTAACACCCGCTTTGAGGGTGAAAAGGGGACCAACCCGGAAGAGCTGATCGGCGCGGCACATGCGGCCTGTTTTTCGATGGCGCTGTCGCTGATGCTCGGCGAAGCGGGTTATACCGCTGACTCTATTGATACCACTGCGGACGTCTCTCTGGATAAGACCGACGGCGGCTTTGCTATTACGAAGGTTGCCCTGAAAAGCAAGGTGACCGTCCCGGGCATCGCCCCACAGCAGTTCGACGGTATTATTCAGAAAGCCAAAGCGGGCTGTCCGGTATCGCAGCTCCTGAAGGCTGAGATTACGCTGGACTATAAACTTAACTAAGCCACAGCCGGGTTTACGCCCGGCTACCCCTTCAGCGCGGCGGGAAACACCTCCGCCAGCCACGCAATAAACACCTTAAGACGGTGCGTCAGATGCCGGTTCTGAGGGTAAACCACATGAAACGGATAGGCGGCGGGGCGCCAGTCGCTCAGGATCGCCGTCAGCGTACCCGCCTGTAAATACGCGTTTGCCGAATACTCAAATGTCTGCACAATGCCCAGCCCCGCCGCGGCAGCCGCCAGGTGAGCATTACTTTCGTTTACGCCGAGATAATGCGGAATATTGATTTCCAGCGCCTCGCCGTTTTTTCTGAAGCGAAACGGAAATGCCCGCCCGGTGACGGGCGAAAGGTAGCTGATAAGCTTGTGGCCGTTGCACAGCTCCTGCGGATAGGCCGGGACGCCATGATTTTTCAGGTAGCCCGGCGTCGCGCAGGTCACCATCTCAGCGTTGCCAATATGGCGTGCGATAAGGGTCGAATCGTCCAGCGGACCGCCGCGGATGACGCAGTCTACGTTACCGCTAATGAGATCGACCGGCCGGTCGGCCACGCCAAGGTCGATGCGGATTTCCGGATAACGCTGCATAAAATCCGGAAGCCGAGGGATAAGCACGTCGCGGGCGGTGGAGCCGCCCACGTCAACCCGCAAATGCCCTTTGGGCGTCGCGCGGGAAACGCGAAACGCGGTGTCGATATCTTCGATATCTATCAAGATCCTGAGCGCTTTTTCATAGTAATCCGCCCCTTCCGGCGTCGCGACCACCCGGCGAGTCGTCCGGTGCAGGAGACGTATCTCCAGATGCGCCTCAAGCGATTTCACCAGCTTGCTCAGGGTGGCGATGGGCATGTTCAGCGAGTCCGCCGCGCGGGTAAAGCTGCCGGTTTCCACCACCCGGGTAAAAGCGCGCATCGCCATGAGCTGGTCCATTAGGCTCCCCTGATTATTTCTGTATGTGAATAGTCATTTTCATTTTTGCTGGTTTTTCACTAATCCTGCAAGGGCTAAAGTTTGTCCAACGCAAACCCAACAAAAGGTAAATGACATGAACACGACTCTCTCAGGAAAAATCGCACTGGTCACCGGCGGCAGCACCGGCATCGGTCTTGCCACGGCGCAGGAGCTGGCGGCCCAGGGCGCGAAGGTGTACATCACCGGACGACGTCAGGCCGAGCTGGACGCGGCGGTAGCTGAAATTGCTTCAACGGCAGTGGGCATTCGCGCTGACGTGTCAAAACTGGCGGACCTGGACGAGGTTTATGCCCGGATAGCCAAAGAAGAAGGCCGCCTCGATATTCTTTTCGCCAATGCGGGTGGCGGCGATATGCTGCCGCTGGGCGCGATAACCGAAGAGCAGTTTGACCGGATTTTCGGCACCAACGTCCGCGGGGAGCTGTTTACGGTACAGAAGGCGCTGCCGCTGCTCTCCGCCGGTTCCTCGATTATTCTTACCGGCTCGACGGTGTCCATTAAGGGGACGGCCAACTTCAGCGTCTACAGTTCCAGCAAAGCCGCCGTGCGCAATTTTGCCCGCTCCTGGGCGCTGGATTTGCAGGGCCGTGGGATCCGCGTCAACGTGGTGAGTCCGGGTCCAATCAAAACGCCGGGTCTCGGCGATCTGGTTCCGGAAGAACACCGTCAGGGGCTTTACGACGCGCTGGCCGCGCAGGTGCCGCTGGGGCGTTTAGGCGCGCCGGGTGAGGTGGGTAAAGCGGTGGCGTTTCTGGCCTCCGACGCGGCCAGCTTTATTAACGCCACCGAGCTGTTCGTGGACGGCGGGATGGCCCAAATCTAATCCAGACTGCGCCAGCAGCGGACGTCACGGCCCTCGTGAGAGGGCTGTAACGGCTGGGGACGCTCACACCCCTGCGTTGCCATCGGACAACGGTCGCGGAAGAAACAGCCTTCGGGCAGGCGGCGGTTGCCGGGAAGCTCCGTTTTCCGTAAGGCCAGCGTCTCATCCAGCGGTTCACCGGTGCGGGGAACAGAGTCGAGCAGCAGACGGGTGTAAGGATGGCGCGGCTCGCCAAGCACCTGCGCGGCGCTGCCCAGCTCCACAATCTGCCCAAGGTACATCACCGCCACGCGGTCGCTCATGTGCCTGACCACCGAGACGTTATGTGAGATCAACACGTAGGTCAGATTACGCTGCTGTTGCAGGGTCACCAGCAGGTTGAGGATCTGCGCCTGCACGGAGATATCCAGCGCGCTGGTGGGTTCATCGAGCACGATAATATCCGGATCGGACGAGAGCGCCCGGGCGATGGCAATGCGCTGGCGCTGCCCGCCGGAGAAGGCGTGCGGAAGCCGGTCGAGATACTCCGGGCGAATGCCCACCTGCAGCGCCAGGTTTTCAGCCAGGTGACGACGCTCGCGCTCGCTGCTGCGCTTTTGCACCCATACCGGCTCGGTGATGATGCGCCAGACCGGCAGGCGCGGGTCGAGCGAGGAGAGCGGATCCTGAAACACCATCTGCATGCCGCCCGCGTGGTGCGCCCGCTGGCAGGCGCCGGTGCTGGGCTTAAGCATGCCCATCAGCAGCTGGGCCAGCGTGCTTTTCCCGCAGCCGGATTCCCCGACAATGCCAAGCGTCTCTCCCCGACGGATCTCCAGGTCGAGCCCGTTGAGCGCATGGACCTGTTCCGTCACGCGACCCAGCCAGTTTTTGCGCGCCGCAAAGTTCACGTGCACGCTATCCAGTTCCAGCAGTACATCAGACATGGGCTTTCTCCCGTTGTGGATACCAGCAGGCAGCCTGTTGGCCCTCTGCGCCAGTGGGCTGTAAGCGCGGCGTTTCGCTGCATTTCGCCCCGGCGGCAAAGCAGCGCTCGCGGAACGCGCATCCCTGCGGAAGCTGGCTGAGGTTGGGGACCGTGCCGGGGATGGCGGGAAGCGGGGCGCGCGGCTGGCCGTTTTCCGGCGCGCACTGCAGCAGGCCGATGGAATAAGGATGAACAGGCTGATGGATCAGCGTTTGCGTGGCACCGCTCTCGATCACGCTGCCCGCATACATCACGTACACTCTGTCGCAGAGCTGGGACACCACGGCCATATCGTGGCTGATAAACAGCACCGAGGTGCCGCTGGCCCGTGCCTTGTGCTTCAGCAGGCGCAGCACCTGCAGCTGGACGGTGACGTCCAGCGCGGTGGTCGGTTCGTCGGCGATAATCAGCTCCGGCTCGCAGGAGAAGGCAAGGGCGATCATCACCCGCTGGCGCATCCCGCCGGACAGCTCAAACGGATAGCGCGCCATGACCGCCTTCGCATCCGGGATTTGCATCTCTTCCAGCAGGGTAATCGCCTTCTGCTGCGCCTCATGCCGGGAAAGCGGCTGATGCTGGCGGATCACCTCCACCATCTGTTTGCCAATTCGCCGCGTCGGGTTGAGGGCAGTCATCGGCTCCTGAAAAATCATCGCGACCTTTGCGCCGCGCCACTGGCGAAGCTGCTTCTCGGACGCCGTCAGGACGTTTTCGCCGAGTAACTTCACCTGACCATGATGAATGCGGTAGCTGCCCTCCGGCAGCAGGCGCATGGTGAGCATGGCGGTCACCGACTTCCCCGAACCGGATTCGCCCACCACGCCGACAATTTCACCCCTGCCGATTTCCAGCGAGACGTGGTTCAGCGCGTGGACCTCGCCGCGAAAAATCGGGAAGCTCAGGTGCAGGTCTTCAATCTTGAGTACCGGGTCGGTCATCACTGTTTCCCTCCCGATTTCGGATCCAGCAGATCGCGGATACCGTCGCCAAACAGGTTAAAGCCCACGGCGGTAATCAAAATCGCCGCACCGGGAAACGCGCAGTACCACCACTGGTCCAGGACGTAGTTACGGCCAACGGCCACCATCGCCCCCCATTCGGCGGTGGGCTGCTGCGCCCCCAGGCCAATAAACCCCAGCGTGGCGGCCATCAGGATGGCGCTGCCGATGTCCAGCGACGCCTGCACAATCAGCGGCGGCAGGGCGTTGCGCAGGATATGCCAGCGGATCAAATGCCAGCGGGACGCGCCAAAGGTGCGGGCGGCCTGCACGTAGGTAAACTGGCGCACCACCAGGGTTTGCCCGCGCGCCAGCCGGACGTAAAACGGAATGCGGACAATCGCAATCGCCAGCATGGCGTTAAACAGGCTCGGCCCGAGCGCGGCGGCCAGCGCCATGGTCAGCACCAGGGAGGGAATGGAGAGCATAATGTCCATCATCCGCATGATGATGGCGTCGCCGCGCCCGCCGAGCACGCCGGACAGACAGCCCAGCAGCGAGCCAATGCCGCCCGCAATCACCACCACCGCCAGCCCGGCGGTAATCGACTGCTGGCTGCCCGTCAGCACGCGGCTGAACAGGTCGCGGCCCACCTCGTCGGTACCAAACCAGTGCTGCGCAGAAGGCGCCTGCAGGCGGGCGGTCAGATCCAGCGCGTTCGGGTCATGCGGGACTATCCAGGGTGAGGTCACCATCAGGAAGAGCATCGCCATCATAATGACGCCGCCAACGATCGTGAGCGGACTTTGACGCAGCATCCAGAACAGCTTTGCCCAGTTGATGCGTTGTCTGGCGGTTTTAACCGGGACGGGCGTTTCCTGCGTTAACATCATTCGGCACCTCCGCGCCCGATTCGCGGGTCAATCCACAGGTAAAGCAGATCGACCACCAGATTAACCAGCACGTAGGCTAGCGAAACCACGACGGCAAAGCCCATCACGGCAGGGAAATCGAGCGCCTGAATGGAGGTCACCACCCAGGCGCCCATGCCCGGCCAGGCAAAGACGGTTTCGGTCAGCACGGCGCCGTACAGCAGATCGCCCAGCGCCAGCCCGAGCACGGTAATCGATGGGATCATCGCATTCGGCAGGGCGTAGCGCAGGACGATATACCAGCCGGGCAGGCCGCTGGCGCGCGCGGTTCGGATATAGTCCTCGCTAAGCTGCTCCAGCATCGCGGAACGGACCTGACGCGCCACGATGCCCAGGTGAACAAACGCCAGCGTCAGCGAGGGCAAAATCAGGTGCTGCAGCGCATTGAAAAAGACCTCTCCGTTACCTTCCAGCAGCGCGTCCAGCAGATAAAACCCGGTGACGTGGGCAGGCGGGTCGAGCCAGTCGTCCAGCCTGCCGCCGCCCGGCAGGATCTGCAGATGCCCGTAGAACAGGACAATGACGCCCAGCCCAAGCCAGAAGGCCGGGGTGGAGATCCCGGTCATCGCGATTAAACGCACCAGGTGATCCAGCCAGCGGTTGCGGTATACCGCCGACAAAATCCCCAGCGGCACGCCGATGACCAGCGCCAGTACCAGAGAACAAAAGGCCAGCTCCAGCGTGGCGGGGAAAAAGGCCTTCAGGTCTTCAGCGACCGGACGCCCGGTACGGATGGAGGTGCCTAAATCACCGTGGGCCAGAGCGTCCACGTAGCGACCAAACTGTATATACAGCGGCTGATCCAGCCCTAACTGCTGGCGGATGTTCTGCACGATTTCGTCGCTGGCGCGATCGCCGGCCAGTAGACGGGCCGGATCGCCGGGGATCAGGTGTGAAATAATAAAAGTGATAATACAGACACCGGCCACCACCAGGAGTAACCCCCAACAGCGCTGGCGCACTATGCTCCAGAACGTCATACACTTTCCCCCGGCGAGAACCGTTATTTACTCATGGTGGCGATGTTGAACACCTGCTCGAGCATCGGATTAAAGGTGAAGCCTTTGACCTCTTTGTTCATCGCCAGCTGGTAGTTCTTCTGGAACAGATAAACGTAGGCCGCCTCGTCGATGACCACCTTTTGCGCCTGCTGATAATCTTTGGTGCGTTCCGCCTGGTCGGTGGTTTTCAGCGCCGCCTGCAGCAGGGAATCGACCTCTTTGTTCTCATAGAACGACCGGTTGCCCGGCAGCCCTTTTTTGTCCGATTCGAACCAGTAGTTCATGAACATGTACGGGTCGGCAAAGTCCGGGCTCCAGTTGCCGATAGCAATGTCGTAATCGCCTTTGCCGACGCGGTCGCGCATGGTGGCGTTGGCCAGTTTTTCCAGCTTGACGTTAATGCCGATCTTGCCAAGGCTGGCCTGCGTCGAGAGGGCGATAGGCTCCCAGTTCGGATCGTTGTCTGAGTAGAGGAAGGTCAGGCTGGCGGGCTTATCTTTGACCTTCTCCAGCGCCGCTTTGGCTTTGGCCTCGTCAAAGCTGTACTGCATTGCCGTGGCGTCAAAGCCCCACATGCCTTCCGGGATCGGGCCGCGCATCTGCTTGCCGTTGCCGCTCAGAATGCCTTTCACCATCCCCTGATAGTCCGTCGCCCAGGAGACCGCGCGGCGTAAATCGACCTGGTTGAGCGGCGCTTTGCTGTTGTTGAGATAGAGGTAAGTCACGCGCAGGGACGGGTATTCGGCGACGGCCACTTTCCCTTCCTGCTTCAGGGCCGCAAGCTGATCGACCGGAAGTGAGTCGGCAATGTCCAGGTCACCGCGGGAAAGCTGCAGACGACGCGATGCGCTCTCACCGATAATTTTTACTGAGACGCGCTTGAAGTGTGGCTTCTCACCCTGCCAGTGGGGGTTTGGCACCAGCACCAGCTGCTGGCCTTTCTGCCAGCTCTTCAGCATAAACGGTCCGGAGCCGGCGGTGTTTTGCGCCAGATAGCCGCGCGCATCGTCCGCGGCATTGGCCTTCAGCACCGTCGGGTTAATGATGGAGGCGCCGTCGTTCGCCAGGGTGTAGAGGAAAGGCGCGAACGGCTGGCTGAGGGTGAACTTCACCGTATGCTCATCAACGGCATCAATTTTCAGATCTTTCGGGAAGGCTTCGGACGGCCCCTGGCTGAGCTTCAGCAGGCGCTCAAAGGAGAGTTTGACCGCCTCGGCGGTGACCGGTGTGCCGTCGGAGAATTTGGCGTTATCCGCCAGGGTGAAGGTCCACTCTTTCTGGTCGTCGGACGCCTTCCAGCCCGTCGACAGATCGCCTTCCACCTCGGTAGAGCCTGGCTTGTACTTGACCAGACGCTGGTAGGACGGATAGGTGACGGTCCAGTCGTTGTTATCAATGGTGATGGCCGGATCGAGCGTTTGTGGGTCAGCGGCTTTGCCGATCGCCAGCATGTCTTTCGGGACGGCAGCCAGCGCCAGCGGGGCACTCAGGGCCAGCGTGGCGGCGATCAGCGTCGAGATAAGCGATGTTTTCATGGCAGTGCTCCAGGTTTAAAGAGGGGTGTGCGTCAGTGGAAAACAGGCAAAACGGTCGTCAAGCAGCGGGTAGCTGGCGGCATTCGGCAGTTCAAAGTGCCACCATTCGCTGCTGATACCCACAAAACCGCCGCCAAACATGATGGCGTTCAACAGCAGACGGTTGCGCTGGGCGTGCGGCGGCACGGAGGGGTGATACGGATGCGATCGGTCATGCATTTCATCAAAACCGGCCCCCATATCCAGCACGGCGTTATGTTCATCCATCAGGGTCACGTCGATGGCCGTGCCGCGGCTGTGATTGGAGCCAATCGCCACGTCGACCACGTATTCCGGGTTCGGACAGGCATCCCACAGCTGAGCCTGCGCCTGCTGCGGCCGATAGGCGTCGTAGACCACCAGCTTCAGACCGGCCAGAGAGGCAATGCTGATGGCTTTTGCCAGGGCGGTGGCCGCGTCGGTATGCAGCAGGCACAGCGCCTCCTGATAGATCGGGCGGCCGGTGATGTTGTCGGCGGTGGCGTACTTCAGATCGATATGCAGCGTGGGAAACGTCTTCGCCACATCAATCAGTTCACTCTCTTCGGGCATAGCTCCGCTCCTTTAGCGTTCGAATTGACCAAACTCTTGTTGTAATTGTCGGTTTACCGCCAGACGCGCCGGGAGCGCCTCACCCAGCGCTTCCACCACGCCCGACAGCAGCAGGTTGAACAGACAGCTCACGGGGGCAAGTGAATCCCAGAAATGACCGGTATCGGTTTTCACCTGCAGTAAATCAATCGGGTAATCCCGCGCCCACGGGCACCAGATGTCGGTGATTAAGGCCAGCGGAATGCCTTTCTCGCTCGCGACGCGGCAGTACTGGCGGGCCATCGTGGAGTAGGTGCGCGTGTCGGTCAGCACGACATAAGGGTGTGAAAACCCCGAGTTCAGCGATTCAACCCAGCTGCCGGAAGCGCCCTCCGAATAGCTCACGCGCGGGCGGAGGTATTCAAGGTGGCTGAAGAAGGCATTGGCAATTCCGCGCGTGGACTGGATCCCCAGCACAAAAACCGCGTCCGCGTGGGCGAGGTTGTGCACCACCTGACGAAAGGCATCCGTTTGTGCCAGCTGGTACACCTGCGTGATGGCATCCACCTCCAGCGACAGAGCATGCTGAAGGCGGTTGGGCAGGGGGCGCTGCTGCTGCCAGGAGTCGAGGCGCTCGTTCATGCCCCAGGGCTGGTACGGATCGCGCAGGCTCTTTTTGGCATCCTCCAGGTTGCGATACCCCAGCTTGCGCAGGAAGCGACCGACGGTAATTCCGCTGGTCCCGCTTGCCAGCCCGACGCTCTCCGCCGTTTCAAACGGGATTTGCGCGGCGTGCGCCAGCAGCCAGCTCCCGACCCGCTTTTCGCTGGGTGTCAGCTGGCTGAAGGTCGCTTCGATACGGCTCAACATCTCAGGTTTCGTCGTCATACCGCCTCGCTGTTAACAGGCTGTCAATGGCCGAAAATGTGTTACCTGGTTAACAATGCATGACGCGTGCCATGTTCACAGGCGGGTGAAAACCCGCTGCGCAGTAAACTTCATGCAATATTTGGTTAACCAATGATCAACATTTGTGCAGCGTAGTTCACTTTTGGTGCACTGTCTGACCGGGCAGGTATGAATTTGGTGAATACGTCAGCCTGTTCACATTTTTGATAAGATAGAAGCACTGAGAACATAAAAGGATCCCTCATGGCGAATTTGCCCTGGCGAGTCAGCGTGCGCCTGATCGCGCTTGCAAAGAAAACAGGAATGGTCGTGGGGATCGTTCTGGTCGTTCTGCTGGCGGTGCGGGTGTATCTCTCGCAGCAGGGGCCGGAACTGCATCTCTGGCATACCTGGCGGGCCGATGAGATGTCCGTGCGCGAGCTGGATAACGCCGACTTTGCCGGGTACCTCGCGCGGGAAAAGGCGATTTTCACCGATCTGGATAACGCGGTGACGGCGAAAACAGCGGGCGAGGAACAAACCCCGTTAAACCGCTATTACCGTCATAGCCTGGTGTGGCCCGGTCAGTTTGCCCCCGATGCCAACCGCTCCTTTGTGCTGATGCCAGCCGGCAAGCCCCGCGGCGCGGTGGTGCTGCTGCACGGGTTGACGGATTCGCCATACAGCGTCAGGCGCCTTGCCGTGAACTATCAGCAGCACGGCTTTGTGGCCGTAGTCCCGCGTCTTCCCGGACACGGCACCGCGCCCGGCGCGCTGACGGACGTTGACTGGGAAATGTGGCTGGCGGCCACGCGCCTTGCCGTACGGGAAGCTACGCGTCTCGCGGGTGAGGCTGTACCTCTGCATCTGGTGGGCTACTCCAACGGCGGGGCGCTGGCGATGAAATATGCCCTCGATGCGCTGGACGCGCCTGCGCTGCGTAAACCGCAGCAGGTGATACTGCTCTCACCGATGATCGGCGTGACGGCCTTTGCGCGCTTTGCCGGTTTCGCCGGGCTACCGGCGCTGCTGCCGGCATTTGCCAAAGCGGCCTGGCTGAATATCTCCCCGGAATATAATCCGTATAAATACAACTCTTTCCCGGTGAACGCCGCCCGCCAGTCGTGGCTGCTGACGAAGGCCCTGCAGGAGCAAATTGGCCGCGCGGCGCGGGAGCAACGGCTGGCGCAGCTCCCGCCGGTTCTGGCGTTCCAGTCGGTGATGGATTCTACGGTCAGCACTCGCGCTGTGGTCAGCGGCCTGTTTGACCAGCTTCCGGCAAACGGCAGCGAGCTGGTGATGTTCGATATCAACCAGGCGGCGAGCTTCCGTCCGCTCTTTAAACCGTCATCATGGACGGCCACCACGGCGCTGCTGCCGGTTGCGCAGAGACGTTACGGTGTCACGGTTATCACCAATGCGGACGAGCACAGTTTCTCGGCGGTAGCGAAAACAACTCCGGCAGGCAGCACCCGCGAGACGGTCGTGCCGCTTACGCAGGCCTGGCCGCAGGATGTCTATTCCCTGTCGCACGTTGCCGTGCCGTTCCCGCCGGATGACGATCTCTATGGTCGCGAGCCTGGGGTGAAAAACCGCTATGGCATCAGCCTGGGGACGATTGCGCTCTGGGGCGAAACGTCTGTATTGAGCGTTGGAAAAGAGGCGCTGATGCGGGTCACCTCGAACCCGTTTTACGACTACATGCAGGAGAGGATTAACAGCCGGATCGGGGACGCGAAAAAGTAACGTTCTCTTGTGGCGTGAATATGTTAGGTCGCACTGATTAAGTATGTTAAATAATAGCTTCAAGGCACCTCTCTCTCATCGGAACCCACTTTTGTGCTGACGACTCTGATTTACCGAAGCCAGTTGAATTTATCCCGCCCGTCCACCGAACTGCGGGAGCTGGTGGATCGCGCCAGGGGCCGCAACACAAAACTGGATATCACCGGTGTCCTCCTGGCAAAAGGGAATGACGTTCTGCAAATCCTCGAAGGGTCGGAAGAGAGTGTGGTCAAACTGTTCCACACCATCCGTGAGGACAAGCGGCACAGCGGGGTGGTTGAACTGATGCGGGATTATGGCCCGCGCAGACGATTCGAAAACGTCGGGATGCTGCTGTTCGATCTGCAGACGCAGTCGCCGAAAGAGGTGCTGCAGTCGGTCCTGCATTACAGCAAGCTGGACAGCTATCTCACCTCTGACGATCGGGTGTTCAAATTTATTCAGACGTTTATCATGGGCAAACGTCCGGCCCCGTCGGGCGCGCGCTACACCCCTGAAAAATGGACGCTTTCACCTGAGGCGTTACCCTTTGGCGAACATCTGGGCCTGTTTACCGGACAAACCTGCCAGTTTGCGCTGCAGCCTATTGTCGAGCCCTCGGAAGGGAAGATCAGCTCCCTTGAGGCCCTTATCCGCGGCAACGACGGCGGCAGCCCGGAGCATTTCTTCAGCACTGTCGACCCGGACAACGTCTACGAAGTTGATCTCCAGACGAAAGCGTATGCCTTTGCGCTGGCGGAAAAGCTGGGCATTGGCAGCCATAAAATCGCGGTAAACCTGCTGCCCATGTCGCTGGTGAATGTCCCCGGCGCAGTGGAATTTCTGGTCGATCAGATTAAACAACATGGGCTTCAGCCGGAGCAGGTGGTCATTGAAGTCACGGAAAACGAGATGATCTCCGGGTTCAACCAGTTTAATAGTGCCATCAAGCAGCTTCGCGGTGAGGGGATTGGCCTGGCGATAGATGATTTTGGCTCGGGCTATGCCGGACTTTCGCTTCTGACCCGGTTCCAGCCGGATAAAATTAAAATCGACCGGGAAATTGTCAGCAACATTCACCTCAGCGGCCCGAAGCAGGCGATCGTGCGCTCCATCGTCAGCTGCTGCTCCGATCTTGAAATTACCCTGGTAGCCGAAGGCATCGAGAAAATAGAGGAGTGGTGCTGGCTCGAATCTGCCGGGATCCGACGCTTTCAGGGATTCCTGTTTGCCCGGCCGCAGCTGAATGGCGTCGGCGATATCCACTGGCCGCATCTGGCGCGTTAAGTCAAATTTCCCTCCCGTTATTTCCCCTTAGCCCGGCCTGTGCTTAAATAGCTAAAACGGTTTAACATAGTTTAGCTGCGAGGATCACATGAAGAAAATCTGGGTACTTGGCGATGCGGTAGTGGATTTGCTGCCCGATGGAGAAGGTCGATTACTGCAGTGTCCCGGCGGCGCGCCGGCGAACGTCGCGGTCGGTATTGCCCGGCTGGGCGGCCAGAGCGCCTTTATCGGCAGGGTTGGCGACGATCCTTTCGGGCGCTTTATGGCGAAAACGCTCGCTGACGAGCGGGTCGACGTGAAGTATATGCGCCTTGACCCGGCGCACCGCACCTCAACGGTGGTGGTCGATCTGGATGACCACGGCGAACGCTCGTTTACCTTTATGGTGCGCCCGAGCGCCGATCTGTTTCTGGAATCTGCCGATCTGCCGACGTTCAGCGCCGGGGAGTGGCTGCACGTCTGCTCCATCGCCTTAAGCGCCGAGCCGAGCCGTTCTGCGACCTTTCAGGCGATGGCCGCCATCCGGGAGGCGGGCGGTTACGTCAGTTTCGACCCCAATATTCGCCCGGACCTCTGGCAGGATGAGAACGAACTGCGTCGCTGCCTGGAGCAGGCCCTGCAGAGTGCAGACGTGGTGAAACTCTCTGTCGAAGAGCTGGCGTTTTTAACCGGAGATGTGCAGGTAAACGTCGGTCTGGACACGCTGATGGCGCGCTGCCCGGCGCGTCTGGTGCTGGTCACCCAGGGTAAAGAGGGGGTGATCGCCTGGCATGAGGGCACTGTGAAACATTATCCGGCCACCCCCGTTCAGTGTGTCGATACAACCGGCGCGGGCGACGCCTTCGTCGCGGGGCTACTCTACGGCCTGGCCGACGGTCAGGCGCTGCCACCGGTTATCGCGCTCGCCCAGCGCTGCGGCGCGCTGGCCACCACGGCCAAAGGGGCGATGACCGCGTTGCCCTGGCAGCATGACCTGTAATTTCTCCTCTCCTGGCCGCCATCCGGCGGCCTGAATTGTCGCCTCGATCACACTTACTAAATCGGTTTAGCAAAAAAGATTGCCGATCCAAAATCCAGAGGTTTAGTATCAGCAACCTAAACCGGTTTAGCAATTTAGCACGTTTAATGACTTCTTTTAGGGATGCGACAAAATGTATAAAAAACGCAGACTTGCCGTGATGATAGGCATGCTGGCCGGAAGTACCTCTGTTTTTGCCCAAACGGATATGACAAGTATCGAAGCGCGTCTTGCCGCAATGGAGCAGCGCCTCCAGGCGGCGGAAACGCGTGCGCAGGTGGCTGAGAAGCGCGCCACTGATGCAGAACAAAAAACGCAGCAGCTGGTTGCCGCTCAGCAGCAGGCGCAAACGACGACCCAGGAGGTGGCGCAGCGCACCACCGCGCTGGAGAAGAAGGCGGATCAGACCGGCGGGTTTGAGTTCCACGGCTATGCTCGTTCTGGCCTGCTGATGAACGATGCGGCTTCCAGCAGCAAAAGCGGTCCTTATCTGACCCCGGCCGGTGAAACCGGCGGTGCGGTAGGGCGTCTGGGTAACGAAGCCGATACCTACGTGGAGCTGAATCTGGAGCACAAGCAAACCCTGGACAACGGGGCAACCACACGCTTTAAAGCGATGCTGGCCGACGGTCAGAGAACCTATAACGACTGGTCAGCCGATACCAGCGATCTCAATATTCGCCAGGCTTTCGCGGAGCTGGGCAACCTGCCTGATTTTACCGGCGCGCTGAAGGGCAGCACCTTCTGGGCGGGTAAACGCTTCGACCGCGACAACTTTGACATTCACTGGCTGGATTCCGACGTGGTGTTCCTCGCCGGTACCGGCGGCGGCGTCTACGACGTGAAATGGAACGATTCGCTGCGCAGCAACTTCTCCATTTATGGCCGCAACTTCGGCAGCGTGGAGCAGACCGACAACAACGTTCAGAACTATATCCTCAGCATGAACCACTTCGCCGGCCCGTTCCAGCTGATGGTGAGCGGCCTGCGGGCGAAAGATAACGACGACCGTAAAGATACCAATGGCGATCTCATCAAAACGGATGCCGCCAATACCGGCGTTCATGCCCTGGTGGGTTTGCATAATGACAGCTTCTACGGCCTGCGCGAAGGGACCGCCAAAACGGCGCTGCTTTATGGACACGGGCTGGGTGCGGAGGTGAAAAGCATCGGCTCCGACGGCGCGCTGCTGTCTGAGGCGGATACCTGGCGCTTCGCAAGTTACGGTGTCACGCCGATCGGCGGTGGCTGGAGCGTTGCGCCAGCCGTACTGGCACAGAGCAGTAAAGATCGCTACGTCAAGGGCGATAGCTATGAGTGGGTAACGCTCAACACTCGCCTGATTAAAGAGGTGACGCAGAACTTCGCGCTGGCGTTTGAGGGAAGCTATCAGTACATGGATTTAAATCCGGAAGGTTATAAGGACCGCAACGCCGTGAACGGCAGTTTCTACAAGCTGACCTTTGCGCCAACGTTAAAAGCGAGCAAAATCGGCGATTTCTTCAGCCGTCCGGAGCTGCGCCTGTTTGCCACCTGGATGGACTGGAGCAGCAAACTGGATCATTACGCCAGCGATGATGCCTTTGGCAGCAGCGGCTTCAACGCCGGCGGGGAATGGAACTTTGGGGTCCAGATGGAAACCTGGTTTTAACCCATCACGCTCCCGCCTGGCGGGAGCGTTTCGCACATCATAAAAAGAAGTCAGGCAGAGGTATCTATGGATTTTAATCAAATCGCCCGCGAGCTTATTCCACTGCTCGGTGGCAAGGAAAATATCGCCAGCGCGGCGCACTGCGCAACGCGTCTTCGTCTGGTGCTGGTTGATGACGCGCTGGCGGATCAGCAGGCTATCGGCAAGGTCGACGGCGTGAAAGGCTGCTTCCGTAACGCCGGGCAGATGCAGGTGATTTTTGGCACGGGCGTGGTTAACAAGGTGTACGCCGCGTTTATTCAGGCGGCGGGGATCAGCGAATCCAGCAAATCGGAAGCCGCGGACCTGGCGGCGCGCAAGCTCAACCCGTTCCAGCGCATTGCCCGTCTGCTCTCCAACATCTTTGTGCCGATCATTCCCGCGATTGTGGCGTCCGGTCTGCTGATGGGCCTGCTCGGCATGGTGAAAACCTACGGCTGGGTCAATGCGGATAACGCCATCTACATCATGCTGGACATGTGCAGCTCGGCGGCGTTTATCATTCTGCCTATTCTGATTGGCTTTACCGCCGCGCGCGAATTTGGGGGTAACCCGTACCTCGGCGCGACGCTGGGCGGGATTCTGACCCACCCGGCGCTGACCAACGCTTGGGGCGTGGCCTCTGGTTTCCACACCATGAACTTCTTCGGCCTTGAGATCGCGATGATTGGCTATCAGGGTACGGTATTCCCGGTGTTGCTGGCCGTCTGGTTTATGAGCATCGTGGAGAAAAACCTGCGCCGCGCGATCCCGGATGCGTTAGACCTGATCCTGACGCCGTTCCTCACCGTCGTTATCTCCGGATTTATCGCCTTGCTGATTATCGGTCCGGCGGGGCGCGCCTTAGGGGATGGCATCTCCTTCGTTCTGAGCACGCTGATCGCCCACGCGGGCTGGCTGGCCGGGCTGCTGTTCGGCGGGCTTTACTCGGTGATTGTGATCACCGGTATTCACCACAGTTTCCACGCGATTGAAGCCGGGCTGCTGGGTAACCCGTCGATTGGCGTTAACTTCCTGCTGCCTATCTGGGCCATGGCGAACGTGGCGCAGGGCGGCGCCTGTCTGGCAGTGTGGTTCAAAACCAAAGATGCCAAAATCAAAGCCATTACCTTACCGTCGGCGTTTTCTGCGATGCTGGGCATCACCGAAGCGGCCATTTTTGGTATCAACCTGCGCTTCGTTAAGCCGTTTATCGCCGCGTTGATTGGCGGCGCGGTGGGCGGGGCCTGGGTGGTCTCGGTTCATGTCTACATGACCGCCGTTGGGTTGACCGCCATTCCGGGCATGGCCATCGTGCAGGCCAGCTCGCTGCTCAACTATATTATCGGCATGGTGATTGCCTTCGGCGTGGCGTTTACCGTCTCACTGCTGCTGAAATATAAAACGGACTCTGAATAATGACGTTGCCTTCCCGCTGGCCTGCGATCCTGCAGGCCGTTATGAAAGGTCAGCCACGGGCGCTGGCGGATAGCCACTATCCGCAGTGGCACCCCGCGCCGGTGACGGGGCTGATGAACGACCCGAACGGGTTTATCTGGTTTGCCGGCCGCTACCATCTGTTCTATCAGTGGAACCCGCTGGACTGCGAGCATCGCTTTAAGTGCTGGGGGCACTGGAGCTCTGCGGACCTGGTGCACTGGCGGCATGAGCCGCTGGCGCTGATGCCTGACGAAGCGTATGACCGCAACGGCTGCTACTCCGGTAGCGCCGTGGATAACCAGGGTGTTCTGACCCTGTGCTACACCGGAAACGTTAAGTTCGATGACGGCAGCCGCACGGCCTGGCAGTGCCTGGCCGTGGAGCAGCCGGACGGAACCTTTACGAAGCTGGGGCCGGCTCTGGCGCTGCCGGAAGGCTACACCGGCCACGTGCGCGACCCGAAGGTGTGGCAACACGACGGGGAGTGGTACATGGTGCTCGGCGCGCAGGATGTGCAAAAGCGCGGCAAGGTGCTGCTGTTTAAATCAGCCGATCTGCACGCCTGGACGTCCTGCGGGGAGATCGCCGGTCACGGGGTTAACGGCCTGACGGACGCGGGTTATATGTGGGAGTGTCCGGACCTGTTTGCCCTCGACGGGACACATGTCCTGATCTGCTGCCCGCAGGGGCTGGTGCGCGAGCCGCATCGCTACCTCAATACCTACCCGGCTACCTGGATGAGCGGGGCGTTTGACTATGCCAGCGCTGCATTCGATCACGGCGAGTTGCACGAACTGGATGCGGGGTTTGAATTTTACGCCCCGCAAACCACGCTGGCGGAAGATGGACGCCGCATCCTGATTGGCTGGATGGGCGTACCGGATGGGGAAGAGATGCTTCAGCCCACCCGGGCGCACGGCTGGATGCACCAGATGACCTGCCCGCGCGAACTACGCTATCGCGACGGCAGGCTCTGGCAGACCCCGGCGCGCGAACTGGCGGCGCTGCGTGAAGATGAGCAGAGCTGGCAGGGGCACGTCAGCGACGCGCCAGACCTGGACGCGACGCGCCTGGAGTTTGAGCTGGGCGCATCGCATGTGAATGTCGATTTTGGCGGTGCGCTGCGTCTCACGCTCGATGAGCAGGGTATACGCCTGGAACGCGCGAGCCTGAAAACCGGTGAAACGCTGACCCGCTACTGGCAGGGCGACGTCCGTCATTTGCGCGTCCTGTGCGACCGTTCCAGCGTTGAAATTTTCATCAATCACGGTGAAGGGGTGATGAGCAGCCGCTATTTTCCTGACCATCCGACCCGGGTGCGATTCGAAGGTGCGTCCGATATCACATTACGCTACTGGTCGCTGCGCGCCTGCATGATAGAATGAGGGTTTTGGCAGCCGGATCTAAGTCGTTGTGAGAAAAACAAAACGCGTCACCATTAAAGACATCGCGGAGCTGGCGGGTGTGTCAAAAGCCACCGCCAGCCTGGTCCTGAACGGTCGCAGCAAAGAGCTTCGCGTGGCGGAAGAGACGCGCGAGCGCGTGCTGGCAATTGCAAAAGAGCACCACTATCAGCCCAGCATTCACGCCCGCTCGCTGCGCGATAACCGCAGCCACACCATTGGTCTGGTGGTCCCGGAGATCACCAACTACGGTTTTGCCGTCTTTTCTCACGAGCTGGAAACGCTGTGCCGCGAGGCGGGCGTTCAGCTGCTGATCTCCTGCAGCGATGAAAACCCGGGGCAGGAGACGGTGGTGGTGAACAACATGGTGGCGCGCCAGGTGGACGGGCTGATTGTGGCCTCCAGCATGCTCAACGACGCGGACTACCATAAGCTGAGCGAGCAGCTGCCGGTGGTTCTGTTTGACCGCCACATCAACGACAGCGCGCTGCCGCTGGTGATCACCGATTCCATTACCCCGACGACCGAACTGGTGGCCGACATTGCGCGCCAGCATCCTGATGAGTTCTACTTTCTCGGAGGCCAGCCCCGCCTGTCGCCCACGCGCGACCGCCTGGAAGGCTTTAAGCAAGGGCTGTGTGAGGCCGGTGTGGCGCTGCGGCCCGAGTGGATCATTCACGGCAACTATCACCCGAGCTCCGGATACGAGATGTTTGCTGAACTCTGCGCCCGCCTGGGGCGTCCGCCGAAAGCGCTCTTCGCTGCCGCCTGCGGGCTGCTGGAAGGGGTGCTGCGCTATATGGGCCAGCATAACCTGCTGCAAAGCGATATCAGGTTAGCCAGTTTTGACGATCACTATCTCTACGATTCGCTGACGATCCCGGTGGATACCATTCGTCAGGATAACCGCCAGCTGGCGTGGCACTGCTTTGATTTGATTAGCAAATTAATCGAGGGGGAGACGCCGCAGCCGTTGCAGCGCAAGCTCAATGCCACCCTGCAGCGACGCTATAAGTCAGCGAAATAGCCCGGTTCGATACTTCAATAACTTTAATTAATTTAAGTTTTGGAATGGCCGATAACCATAAGGAATAATTCTCCTTGAGGTATTGGTTTATGTCGTTGAAAAAGTCGTCCCTGATTGTCCTGTTCTCGCTGCTTTTCTTCTTTGTTGTCAGCACCGTCACCAGCGTTGGCCTCATCATTAAAAGTAATAATTCGCTGGATAACGTCAACAAAGAGATCCAGGTTGTGCTGTCCATTATTGACCCGATCAACCATAGCCGTACGCTGCGCGTGCGGGTGATGGAGTATGTGAAGATGGTGGAAGCGGGCAACGCGGCGGACGGCGCTGCAAAGCTTACCGCCGTGAAAGAGGCGCTGACCAAAGCGGATCACGCCTTTGCGGCCTTTATGGCGTCGCCGCGCCTGAGCGATGAAGCGCCGCTGGTCACTGCCTATCAGGATGCCTGGCAAAACTACCGCAATCAGGGGCTGGCGCCGCTGATCGATGCCGCCGAGGCGCACGATGTCGCCAAATTTAACGCGCTGATCCCGGAAGTCTCCCGCCTCGACCGCCAGTACGAGATCGTTCTCGACCAGGTCCTTTCCGTCCACCAGAAATACGCCAAAAGCCTGAACGAAGATGCGAGCAGTAACTTCGTCTCTGGCCTGGCGATCATTGCCGCTATCGCCAGCCTGTTTGTGGTGGTGATTGTCGCCGTCAGCCTGCTGATGAAGCGCTTTGTCTTTGCGCCGGTCAACCTGGCGCGCGAGCACTGCAGCCAGATTGCGGCAGGCAAGCTGGACATTCCAGTGCCGGTGAAGGGGAGTACAGGCAACGAAATCGACCATCTGATGGGCTCGATGGAGCAGATGCGTCAGGCGCTGCTGGCGACCATCGCCCAGGTGCGCGATGCGAGCCATACCGTAACGCACGCAGCCCAGGAGATTGCCTCCGGGAATATCGACCTGGCGTCACGCACCGAGCAGCAGGCTTCGGCGTTAACCCAGACGGCGGCCAGCATGGAAGAGCTGAGCGCGACGGTGGCGAACAATACCGATAATGTGTATCAGGCCGGGAAACTGGTTCAGGACGCGGTGAAAAATGCCCATACCGGTGAAGCGGTAACCCGTGAAGTGATCGACACGATGAATACCATCGCGGCGAACTCTAAGCGCATTGAAGACATCACCAGCGTGATTAACAGCATCGCCTTCCAGACCAACATCCTGGCGCTGAACGCGGCGGTTGAAGCGGCGCGCGCCGGCACGCAGGGCCGCGGCTTTGCGGTCGTGGCCAGTGAAGTGCGCACCCTCGCGCAGAAAAGCGCGGTGGCGGCCAAGGACATCGAAAGCCTGATCGCGCAGTCGGTATCCAGCGTGAAAAACGGTGCGGAGCTGGTGAGCCGCTCCGGCGAGGTGATTGACTCGATTATTTCATCGGTGAATAAAGTAAATACGCTGATGGAGCAGATCTCCGTCGCCTCCGAAGAGCAGAGCCGCGGGATCAGCCAGGTCGGGCAGGCGGTGACCGAGATGGACGGCGTGACGCAGCAGAACGCCGCGCTGGTGCAGCAGTCCGCCGCTGCTGCGGCATCGCTGGAAGAGCAGGCGCAGCAGCTTTCACGGAGTATTTCGAGTTTTAGTTTGCCGGTGCAGGCTTGATGGTATGAGGGAGGCTCCTGGGGGAGCCTTTTTTGTATCTGGTGTAACCCTTTCTGTATAATTCAGGACGTCTCTACAGGCAGCACGAATCTACTAGTAATTATCGCCAGGGAAAATTATGTTAATTATTTTTAGTGGGCTACCCGGCAGTGGTAAAAGCACTATTGCAAAAATCGTTACTCAAAGGCTGGGGGCTGTTTATCTGCGGGTTGATACTGTTGAGCAGGCCATTCGGTCGGTCTCGGAACCTGGTCAAAAAATTGGACCGGAGGGATATTTTGCCATCTATGGTTTAGCAAGTGAGAATCTTAAGCTGGGCTCCACCGTTGTGACCGATTCCGTTAATGATATTAACCTTGTGCGAGATGCTTTCCGCAATATTGCTCTGTCGTTGAATGTCCCTTTCCTGGAAGTTGAAATTGTCTGCTCAGACGAAAAAGAACATCGTTATCGCGTAGAGAACAGAGTCTCTGATATCCCAGGGCTCATGCCTCCTGACTGGGAACAGGTAAAAAACCGTGAGTACGAACCCTGGGGGAGAGAACATCTCATATTGGACACAGCCGTTTTATCAGCGGCAGAGTGTGCAGATAAAATCCTGGAAATAAGGCATAAGATTGCGCTTAACTGGTCTTAAACGATGGACAAGCGCCTGCAATGGCTTAACTGCTTTGAGGATTCGCCTGAATTCAGCATAATTGGCTTCAGGAAATAAAAAGCTTCGTTTTTTACCGGCAACGTAAACCGCAGCGCAATCAGAAATCGGAACCGCGCATTGGAAGAATTAATTCTCAACATGAATTGAGGGGCAACATCGAAAATGGGAAAGCGCAAGAGTGCTCTGATTTATGTCCTGACCGTAATTATATTTTTGCTTATTATCCCTGAGATCATTCTGCGTGTATGCACGTCCGAGCAACTCGGCCGTATCAGCGACTTCACTAGTTTAGGTGGCTTGTTAAATCCACTATTATCCTTGCTCATCTTCCTGGCATTGTTTTCAATCATACTGGCCGTCATTGCTATCGCATTGGTTAAGCGAATTCTTCATAAGCAGTGATTTGCCTGCAAGCGACGCATAGCATCCGCCAGCCGTTACCGCTATGAGTGCAAATTCGGCAGCACAAAAAAATTTATATTCATCCCAGCAATATTTCCCTTCCTCATCCGTCTACCTCATCACAAGCCATAATCAGTTACTGTAAACGAGGTAAACACCATGAGAGATTTTGAACTGCACGGCAGAGGTCACGGACGCGGATTTGGTCGCCACCGTATGGGCAAGGGGTTAGTCATCGGCGCGGTGATTTTCATCGTGCTCGGCCTGCTGGTGATGACCCTGTGGAACGCCTTGCTCCCGGCCATCCTCGGCGTTAAGGCCATCGGATTCTGGCAGGCGCTGGGCATTCTGGTGCTGAGCCGCATTCTGTTCGGTGGGCTGGGGTTCCGCCCGGGGATGTTTGGCGCGCACCGCCGGATGCACGAACGCTGGATGAACATGACGCCCGAGCAGCGCGAGGCGTTTATTCAGCAGCGCCGCGAAGGGTTCGGTCGCCACGGCCGCGGCCACTGCGGCTGGCATGGTCATCGTGACGAAAAACGCGATGACGCCACGCCAAAAGCGCCGGACGCAGAGTGAGCGAGATGAAAGCCGGGGAGGCGGGCGGATCCATGCTGATGTCGGCGCTCAACGCCTGTCGCGCCCGGCTGAAAGCCTTCATTCGCGGGCGGACGTCCGTCCGCGATGATGCCGACGACATTTTGCAGGAAGTGACGTATCAGCTGATGAAAGTGGAGCAGCCGGTCGAAAACGTCGCCGCCTGGCTGTTCCGCGCGGCGCGTAACGAGATGACCGACCGGGCGCGTAAAAAGCGCGAGGTGTCGCTCTCCGGCTATTTTACGGGCGAAGATGACGACGGTTTTCCGGAAGACGAGCTGGCCGAAACCCTGTTCGGCGTACCGCACACGCCGGAGGAGGAGTACCTCAAGACGCTGCTATGGGAAGAGCTGGGGCAGGCGCTGTCTGAACTTCCTCCGCCGCAGCGGGAGGCGTTTGAAAAGACCGAGCTCCACGGCTACAGCATTAAAATGCTGGCAGAGGAGACCGGCGCCAGCGAACAGGCGCTGTTATCCCGCAAGCACAAGGCGGTGCTGTTTCTGCGCACGCGGCTGCGGGACGTCTATGACGCGCTGACGGGCGAATAGCGGCGACAGACAAAACCTTACACTTCCGGCACTTGTAGATTCATCACTATCGTTTATGATCGGGGCGTCTTGTCACTCTGGAATGTTATGCGCAACCGTCAGCTCCTCGGAAAATGGCTTTTGATTATCACCTGTCTCGCGATGGCGCTTTGCCTCGTGCAGCGTGCGGTGATGCTCAACCATTTTTTACAGGGACTGGATCCGCAGATTTCACTGAGTGCAGATGCCCCGGCTCAAACCAGCAGCACTGAACAACCCGGCCCGTCGCCGTGTCAGCTCGGCGCGCACTCGCTGCTTTGCGCCCAGCCGCTGTTCTTCGACGGTGCATTACCGGCCATTATTATCTTCTTCGCGCTGCTGCAGCTGTTGACGCAAGGGCGGGCATTGGCTCCCGTGGAACAGCCCGTTCAGGCGCCGCCTCCCCGAATACACCTTAAAAACTGCGTTTTCCGTGAATGAAAAACATCGTCATCACACGATAATTTTTCACTGTTCACGGAGTACAACATGGTTAACCTCTTCAGGGGATTCGTCTTCCTGTGGCTGTCCTGCATCGGCATTGTCCATGCGGCGGACACCGGCTGGCTGGTTTCCCCCCAAAACGATCACGCCCGCATCCGCTTTCAGGCGGAGAGGGAACAAACGCATGTTAAAGGCCTGCTCACCGTTGAGCTAAAGCCCGGCTGGAAAACCTACTGGCGATCGCCGGGCGAGGGCGGCGTGGCGCCGAAAATCAGCTGGCCGGAAGGCGTAACGGACAGCTGGTCCTGGCCGGTGCCGTCGCGCTTCGATATCTCCGGCATGACCACGCAGGGCTATCACGATAAGGTGACGATCCCGATTACGCTCGACGGAGCGAAGGGCGACACGCTCGACGGGACGCTGACGCTCTCTACGTGCAGCAACGTCTGTCTGCTGACGGACTACCCGCTGCATCTCAATTTTACCCAGCCGGTGGATGAGGGCTTCCGCAGCGCCTTCGGGCAAGCGATGCGCGCCGTGCCGGGCATGTCTGGCGTATCCAAGGTTCTCTCTGCCTGGCTCTCTGGCGACAAGCTGGTGATTACCGGCACGACGGACGGGAAGTGGGACAATCCGGGGATCTACTTTGACCCGCTGGAGGGCGATATTCTGCCCGGCGAGCCGGTCATTAAACATGACGGCACTACGCTTCGGGTGACGGTACCCGTGACCGACGAATGGGGCGAAAAACCCGCCTCATTGGCAGGCAAAAGGCTGTCGTTTGTGCTGACCAACGGCGAACGGGCGCAGCAAACCACCATGACCGTTGGGACCGCGCCCGAAGAGACCTCCGTACCGGACAGCACGGGAAAAATGGTGCTCTTTGCGCTGCTGGGCGGGCTGATCCTCAACCTGATGCCCTGCGTGCTGCCGGTGATGGGCATGAAGCTTAACAGCATCCTGCTGGCGGGATCGGACAGCCGCGCCATCAGGCTGCGCTTTCTGGCCACCAGCGCCGGGATCCTCACCTCCTTTATGCTGCTGGCCGGGATGGTCACCGCGCTGAAGCTGGCCGGGGCGTCGCTGGGGTGGGGCATCCAGTTCCAGAACCCGTGGTTTATCGGCCTGATGGTCGCCGTGACCTTCCTGTTTGCGCTGAACCTGTTTGGGACGTTTGAAATGCTTCTCCCTTCTTCTGCCGCAGGACGGCTGGCGACGGCAGGGGGATCGGGGATCGGCGGCAGCTTCTGCGAAGGAATGTTCGCCACCCTGCTGGCGACGCCGTGCTCCGCGCCGTTCCTCGGTACCGCGGTCGCCTTTGCCCTTGGCGCGCCGCTGCACGCCCTGTGGCTGATCTTCCTGATGCTCGGCGTGGGCATGAGTCTGCCGTGGCTGTTCGTTGCCCTGGTACCGAAAACGGCCATGCTGCTGCCGAAACCCGGCCGCTGGATGAACACGCTCAAGGTCATCCTCGGCATGATGATGCTGGTCTCAAGCCTCTGGCTGGCGACGCTGTTGAGCGTGCATCTGGGCGAGGCGGTCAGCCAGATCGTGATGCTGGCGCTGACTGCCGCTGCGCTGGTGCTGTTCGCGCTGAAGGGGCAAAAATCTTCGCCGCTGTTCTGGCTGGTGGTCATCGCGCTGTCGGCGTTCGGCGGGTATCAGCTGCGCGGTCTACTTAACGCGCCGCCTGACGCACCGGCACAAAACGTTGCGCAAACCATCCCGTGGCAGCCGCTCAGTGAAGAGGCCATTGAGCAGGCGCTGGCGCAGGGGAAACGGGTGTTTGTAGATATCTCGGCGGACTGGTGCGTGACGTGTAAGGTGAACGAGCACCGCGTACTCGGTCAGCCGGACGTTATTGCCGCGCTGCGCCAGCCGGACGTGGTGGCCCTGCGCGGAGACTGGAGCCAGCCGTCCGCATTTATCGCGGATTTTCTGGTGAAGCGAAACCGTTACGCCATTCCGTTTAACGCGGTGTATGGCCCCGGCCTGCCTGAAGGGGAAATCCTCTCGCCGCTGCTGGACAAGCGCACCCTGGTCACCACCCTGAACAATGCAAAAGGCTAACGGTATGATGAATAAACTCTTTATTACGCTTCTGCTCCTGCTTGCCCCGCTTCAGGCGTTTGCTGCCCAGCCGCTGACGCCGGACCAGGAGCAGCGCGCGCAGAAGATGATCGCTGACTTCCTGTTTAACGATCCGAACTCCCCGCGCATCGGCGCGAAAAACCCAAAGCTCACCCTGGTGGTGTTTACCGACTACAACTGCCCGTACTGTAAAAAATTCGATCCGTACCTGGAGAAGATTGTCGAAAAACACCCGGACGTGGCGGTGGTCTTTAAGTTTTTACCTTTCCGCTCGGAAAGTTCGCTGACCGCCGCGCGAGACGCGTTAACCGTCTGGCGTGCGCATCCTGAGCAGTTTATGAAGCTGAACCATACCCTGATGGCGAAAAAGGGGTACCACGATGACGCCAGCATTCAGGAGGCGCAAAAGCGGGCGGGCGTGAGCGTGACGACGCCGGACGAGGAGAGTTTTCTGACGATCAGGCGCAGCCTCATCGTCGCGGAAAAAATGGGGATCCAGGGCACGCCTGCCACGCTTATCGGCGAGGGGCTGCTGCCCGGCTGGGTGCCGTACGAACAGTTCGACGAAATGGTCAGTGACGCACTGAAAAACCGCTAACCTGAAGAGGGCGTGATGCCCCCGACAAACCGGAGAGGGAAATGAAAAAATTACTGTTACTTTCGGCGCTGGCGACGTCAGGGCTGGTACAGGCGGCTGAAGCCATACCGGATGTGGTGAAGCACTTCAGCGAGCAGCAGAACATCAAAATCATCAAGAAGCTGGATGCGCCTGGCGGCGCACCGGCCTGGCTTGGGCAGTATCAGGATATGGGCGTGACGCTCTTTCTTACGCCGGACGGCAAGCACGTGATCTCGGGATATCTTTATGATGACAAAGGGAAGAACCTCAGCGAAGGCTATTTCCAGAAAGAGATCTACGCCCCAATGGGACGCGAAATGTGGAAGAACCTCAACGCGGCGCATCCCCTGAAGGAAGGGGCGGATAATGCCCCGCGTAAGGTCTTTGTCTTTGCCGATCCGTTCTGTCCGTACTGCAAGCAGTTCTGGGCCGAAGCGCAGCCGTGGGTGAAGGCGGGCAAGGTTCAGCTCAACACGCTGCTGGTGGCGTTTCTCAACCCCAACAGCGGGCGTAACGCCTCGGCGATTCTGAATGCGAAAGATCCGGTTGCGGCCTGGCGCGAATATGAGCTCTCCGGCGGCAAAAAACTGCCCAAGCCTGAAGGCGAGGCTTCCCGCGAAACGGTTGAGATCCTACAGAAACATCAGGCGCTGATGGACAGCCTGGGCGCTAACGCCACGCCGGCCATTTACTATCTGAATGCGGAAAATGAGCTGCAGCAGGTGGTGGGAATGCCGGATGCGCAGCAGCTCGAGGCGATGTTCGGGCCGAAGCCGTAAAAAAATACAGGCAGAAACGGGTGTTTCTGCCTGGTAATCACTTAGCTACCCCAGCGTCCACGGAGATAGTTTACCGCCTGCTGGGTCTGCGGCTGGTTCAGGTAATCTTCCCGGAACAGAATAGTGCCGTTGACGTTGGGCAGCGAATCGTTGAGATCGAGCTGCTTTTTCAGCTCCGGCACGCCGCCCTGAACCGTCCAGTCCGGCTCGTTTCTCGACGGTTCGCCCACCTTGTAGAACGCAATGCCGATATACAGGCGCGTGTGGGTCGGCTTCACGACGTCGGCCCACCATTTGGTCAGCACGTCGTAGCGCGCGGCATCCCGGGAGAAGGGCCAGTAAATCTGCGGCGCGATGTAGTCCAGCAGGCCCTGCTGCACCCACTGACGCGTATCGGCGAAGGATTCATCGTAGGCCGCGGCGCCGCGTGTGTCGGAGCCTGCCGGGTCAAAGGAACGGTTACGCCACACGCCCGCCGGGCTGACGCCAAACTCAACGTCGGGCTTTGTCTGCTTGATCGCGCGGGAGACCTGGACGATCAGCTGCTGCGTGTTGTGCCTTCGCCAGTCGGCCTTTGAGGCAAATCCCTGACCGTACTGCCGCCAGGTCTGTGCGTCATTGAGCGCGGACCCCGGCGTTTCGGTATAGAAGTAATCGTCAAACTGCACGCCGTCTACCGGGTAGTTCGCCACCACTTCGGTCACCACTTTGGTTATCCAGTCCCGCACCTCGGGAATGCCCGGGTCGAGCACAAAGCGGTCGCCTGAGATGCGCACCCACTCCGGATGCTGAACATAGACGCTGGACGGGGTCTGATAGGCGGTCCGGTTTAGCGCGGCGATGGTGGACGGCTTCGTGTTGGTCGACACGCGATAGGGGTTGAACCAGGCATGAACCTTCATGCCGCGCTTGTGCGCTTCATCGAGCATAAACTGCAGCGGGTCGTATCCCGGATATTCGCCGACGTTGCCCGTCAGCATATCCGACCACGGCAGAATCTTTGATGACCAGAGAGCCGTGCTGTCCGGCTTCACCTGGAAAAAGACCGTGTTAATGCCGAGATGCTTAAGGTTGTCGAGCTTTGCGATCAGCGCCTGCTTTTGCATCGCGATGCGCTGGTCCGCGCTGCGGCCATTCACCGACGCGACCGGCGGCCAGTCGAGACGCGAGACGGTCGCCAGCCAGATGCCGCGCATCGGCTCGTTTGCCTGCGGCGTCGGTTTACTGACGGTGGGGAGAGGGGTAACCAGCGATTTCGGTGGTTTTGAGGAGCAACTCACAAGTAAAAGCGCGCAGGCAGCCAGCGCACCGATCCGTTTTACGTGTCGCGTCATTTGCGTATTAGCTCTTGATAATCCGACTGTTGGCCCAGGGATTAAAGGCGGGCGCCGCCTGCTCTGTATTTCCCTCATCGTTGAGGGAGTCCAGATACAGGGCTTCCACTTCCGCACGCGCCCACGGGGTGCGGCGCAGAAATTTCAGGCTCGATTTAACGCTGGGGTCTTTTCTGAAACAGTTAATTTTGATGCGGTCGCCCAACTCGCTCCAGCCATATTTCGCCACCAGAGCATTGATCATCATCTCCAGCGTTACGCCATGCAAAGGATCTTTGGAAATATGTGCAGTCATAGGCGTCCGGATGTCTCGATTTTTAGGGGATTGGGGTAAACGCTGAAAGGGTACAAGAAAGCAGGGGAAGCGGCAATTTTCCTTTTCCCCTCGCTCACTTTATGACGGACTCCGTGCGCTGATTTTCGCCGACAATTTTTCCCGCACTGTTTTTTATCGTAAACCGAATCGACACGTCATCCTGGCCTGCGGGCGTGGCCGTCAGCGTTTTAATCATCGTTCCCGAGTCTGCTGCGATCGTCATCGTCGTCGTGCCTTTTGCCAGCATCTTATCGCGCTGGGTGATGTGCCAGGTCAGACGGCATTCGCGGCACGGTTTCCAGGTGTCGTTGATGGCCCACAGACGCACGGTCGCCGCCGCCCCGGATTGCCACTGCGCAGTGACCGGTTCAATGGACGGCAGAACAGGCTGGTACGCACGTTGTAGCGCGTAAAACCCGGCTTTAGGTTTACGCAGGTAGTCCACCACGCCCCAGTTGATGGAGGGCCAGGTTTCTACAAACATGAAGTGGAACAGGGCCGTCACCGGCTGGTATCGCTGTCGGCGATAGCTTTCCGCCGCCGTGGCCACCAGCTGAGACTGGTACGCCTGAGTATTGCGAATCATCGCCTGAATGTTCTTCCCGCGCGGAATACCGGCAAACTTAAAGGTCTGGAAAGGCTGAAAATTATGGTATTTCCAGACGGTCCAGCCGGGATCGTCAGCGGCGGTCGTTTTTGGCCAGAGCGACGCCGCCGGGATGATGGTTTTTAGCGTCGATAAGCGGGGAAGCGCCTGCGCGCCGAACTCGGTGATGATCCCCGTTTTGGCCGGCGTCAGCAGGTCGCGCACGGTGCCGAAGTACCAGCCCGCCCAGTAATGCTCCTCAACGGCGGAAAAGCGATGCACGATGCGGGAAGTATCTTCGGCGAGCGTGTCCGCCACCCGCTGCGTGAGCTCGCGATTCAGATCTTTATTCCAGTCCGGGAAGCGTTTTTCCATCCACGGCGAATTCCACGGCGGTTCGTTATGCCCGCCCCAGACGATGATGGCGGGGGAATTGCCAAACTGTTCGATCATCTCCCGCGTCTGGCGAACCGCGTTTTTCGTAAAGGCGTCACGGCTGTCGTAGCCCCACTGCAGCGGGACGTCCTGCCAGATCATCATCCCCATCTCATCGGCAACGTCATACAGCGCGCGCCCGGCAACGTGTCCGTGCACGCGTATGGCGTTAGCGTTCATGGTCTCCACCAGACGAAGATCGCGACGGTATTTTTCTCGCGTCATGGTGCTGAGCCAGGGGGAACCGATGTAATTACTGCCCTTAATAAAAAGGCGTCTGTCGTTAATGAGCCAGCCTTTATTGTCGGGCTGCTCAACGATTTTGCGCAGCCCGGTGCGGGTCACCGCCGTGTCCATCAGGCCGTTTTCATCGCGCAATGCCACGCGAATGGTATACAGGTGCGGTTTCCCCGTGCCGACCGGCCACCACAGTTTTGCCTTCGGCATGGGCAGCGTCACCTGCACGGAATGGGCGCCGCTTTCGAGGGTAACCGGAAAGTCAGCCTGATAGCGCTTGCCGCTGAAATTGGCGGGCGTGGCGGTGAGCCGCACGGTCGCCGGGCCCTGACCGAGCGCGCGATAGCGTATCTCCGCCTTTAGCGCCGGACGAGTCAGCCCCTGCGTCCAGTCGGGTCGCAGGATGGTCTCATCAAGGGTAGCGCCCCGGCTAAGATGCAGCCTGACCGGTGCCCAGATGCCGCCCGAGTTGGCGTCCTGTCCTTGCGGCGACCAGGCCCCACCGGGACGCGTGTCATGCTGGTTAAGGATCCCCTTCATGAGCGTTTTATGCAGCGGCCAGACCTTAGTGGGATCTTCGTAAGGGCTGTCGACCCTGACTACGAGCTGGTTGTGACGTTGTAACGCCGAACGGGCATCCAGCGAAAAGCGCTGAAAATAGCCCTCATGCTTGCCCAGCGGCTGGCCGTTCAGCGTCACCTCTGCAAGGTAATCGACGCCGTCAAACACCAGGGTACTCATTACGTCGGGGGGCTGCACGGGCAGGGAAAACGCGTGCTTATACCACAGCGCGCCCTGGTGATCGTACCCGGCGCTGTACCAGTTGGCAGGAACCTGAAGCGGGCGCCAGCCTGATGCAGCAGGATGCGCACTGTCATTTGCGTCCTGAACCTGCCATTCTCCAGCCAGAGACCAGCTGACCGGCGCAGAGTTCGCCACCGTGTGGGGGGCCAACAGGGCAAGAAGCAGCGCGCAGTTGCGAGTCATCATGCGTTTACCCCGCGCGCGGTGAGCCATGCCGTCAGGCGCCGCGATTCCTGGCGAAGGTTTTCATTCAGGGCTGCAAGCTGTTGCCTATCCAGCGCATGAGCGTCGCTTTCCAGCACCTGTAGCTGCTGTGCGAGCGTGCTGAAGTCCAGGGTGACGGCTTCTCCCCGCAGCTTGTGGGCCGCGCGGCGCAGCGCGTCGCGGTCGTCGCTGTCGATAGCTCGGGTGATGGCCTTCATGGCCTCCTCCAGCCCTTCGCCAAACAGGGCCAGCAGCTCCTGCACCAGGGCGGGATCGTCAGCGCACTGCTTCAGCAGGCGAGCTTCATCCGGAAGACCGGAGGAATCTTCGTGGCGCTGAAGCACGCGAGCAATCTCTTCAGCGAGACGCTCCTGGCTGATGGGTTTGGCAATGTAGCCGTCGAAACCCATGTTAAGACAGCGCTCTTTGTCCCCCTGCATGGCGTGTGCGGTCATGGCGACGGTGGGCTGAGCCGGGCCAGGCCGGGACCGTTCTTCTTCACGCAGCAGGCGAATGGCGGTCTCACCGTCCATCTCTGGCATCTGAAGGTCGATCAGCAGAACGTCCCACGCGCCCGCGCGCCAGCGTTCCAGCAGCGAGACGCCATTATCGACGATCTGACAGGTGTGCCCGAGCCGCTCAAGCAGGCGCGCGGCGACCTTCTGGTTAACCAGATTATCTTCTGCCAGCAGGATCCGCAGTCCCGTAGCCCCTGGCGAGGCGACAGGCGCGGGCGTGCTTTCACCCACGGGCGCCGGCGAACGTTCAAACGCGGCGGCAATCGCCTGATGTAATTCATCCTGGGCGATAGGCTTATGCAGATAGTTCTTGATCCCGATCCGCTTCAGCATATTGATATCAAAATGTCGGCTCATGGAGCTCAGCATGATGATATGGCTCTCAGCAACCTGCGGCAGAACTGAAAGCTCAAGGGCCAGAGACACGCCGTCCATATCCGGCATCTGTGCGTCCAGCAGGATCAGCGGCCATACTGTTCCAGCTTTAACCCGGGTGATGGCCTCGCTGGCGTTGTTGACGCAGGTGGGTTTCAGCCCCATCTGGCTGAGCATTGCTGCCAGCAGCCGCAGATTGGTCTCGTTATCATCAACTACCAGCACGGAGTCACCGTTAAAGCGATGGCTATGTGGGCGCTCGCCAGGCGCCAGGGTCTGTGCCACCAGCGGCAGCGAGAACGAAAATTCGCTGCCTTTTCCCGGCTCGCTGGAGACCGTTAATTCGCCCCCCATCGCCGCAACCAGTCGCGCAGAGATGGTTAGACCGAGCCCCGTACCGCCATAGCGGCGTGTGGTTGAGTTATCCGCCTGGCTAAAGGCTTCAAAAATGGCCTTCTGCTTATCTGTCGGTATGCCAATGCCGCTGTCGCGCACGCGAAAACGCCATCGATCCGCGCTATCGTCGGGCTCAACAACCAGGATCACTTCTCCCTGATGCGTAAATTTCAGCGCGTTGCCCAGCAGATTGGTCAGGATTTGGCGCAGTCGCGCGCCGTCGACCAGCAGCACGTCGGGAACGTCGGGCGCAATATCAACCAGCAGCTCGATGCCTTTTTCGCTCGCCCCCGGCATGTGCGGACGAATAAGCGACTGAATGAAGGGGCGGACAGGCACAGGGTCCGTCTCCAGCTCTACTTTGCCGGCTTCGATACGGGAAAAGTCGAGAATATCGTTGATGATATGCAGCAGAGACTGGGCAGAACTCATCACCAGCGTCAGGTAATCGCGCTGATCGGCACTGAGAGACGTATCCAGGCACAGCTGGGTCATGCCAATAATGCCGTTCATCGGGGTACGAATTTCATGGCTCATATTCGCCAGGAACGCGCTTTTTGCCTCATTGGCTTTTTGTGCCTCAAGGGCCGAGGCGAACGCCTGAATTTCAGCCTCTTTGCGCCGCGTAATATCCTGCAGCGTGCCAATCACGCGCTCGGCGTTTCCCTCAATGGAGAGCGTGACCACCTGGCCTGACAGCAGCATCCAGCGCAGTCCTTCGGTAGGATGATGTACGCGAATTTCACATTCAAAGACCGGACGGTGATCCTGCTTCGAAGCGTGCAGCGCCTTGCGCAGCGCTGCGCGATCGTCCTCGTGGACCTGATTGAGGAGAAAACGCACCGGATATCGCCACTGTGTGCGCGACTGGCCCAGCATAGCAAGCAGAGTGTCGTTCACCTGGAGCGTGTCGCCGGAAACCTGCCAGTCCCAGATCCCGATATGAATGGATTCCGCCGTCAGCAGAAAGTCGTCATGCAGCTGGTGGCGCGCGCGCTGCGCTTCATCCAGCTCCGTAATATCGCTGTGCAGGCTGACAATACCGCCGTCCGAAAGCCGCTGATGCTGAACGAAGATCCGCCGCTGGCCTGCCTGCCGCACTTCGCAGTGTTTATCCTGTCGACAGTTGCGTACCACTGACTCCCTCAGCGTCTGACGCAGGCCGGGGTCGACGTTGTAAACGGCATCGATAAAGCGTTCCGCCAGCGCCTCAAGGGTCGTCCCCACCTTCAGCCACGGGGTTATGACCGGATAAAACAGGGCCACGTTGTGATTCCAGGCCTGCAGGCGTTCCCCGCGGTCATAAATCATGACGGCGGCCGGCAGCGCGTTAAGATCGTACGTGAATGTGCTCATCGTGATCCTCCCTACGCGCGGTAGTGCAGTTCTGCCTGTCGGCGAAGGTATTCCAGCCCGGGCGCGATCGCCATGGCCCAGGCCGTCAGGATCTCATCGTCGCACTGCGGATCGCGCAGGCTCACCGCGTTCAACATCGCTTCGCGCCACAGGGCAAAAAATCGCGGGGGGAGGTGGAGACCGTCGTCGCTTTGCTCCCGCGCCAGGCGTTCGAGAAAATCAGGCACGATTAATGCGCCGTCTACCGCAAGCATGGCGAAGAAGCTTTTAAACAGGGTCTGCTGACCTTCCCGATCCGGCAGACGAGAAAAATGCGCTTCAGTTTCGGGTGACATGTGGACGAAGGCGTCATAGAACGTCTGAAAAAACGCGGTTTTTTCATTATTCGGAAAGACGCGGTTCAGGCTGGATTCAAACAGATCGCGATAAAACTTCACGGCGTCCTCCTTAGGGTGCTTTCGCCCGGTAGACAGTGCCCGATGGGCGTGTATTCCTCTGCCAGACGGCGTGAAAAATAGCTCTCTTTCTTCGATCGACGCACGTCAAACAGCGGCCCGGCGTTGTGTTTAAAGAAAAGGGCTTCCAGAACCGTGGCATTGGTTGAGAGGGTTAAGGCAGCGTTGGTATCACCCGTGGCTTCCTGACGGCCCTCGTACCAGCCTTTCTGCGGATCGTTAAGGTGTTTTGTAACCGTCATCAGCACGTCGGTGTACGGGGTGTCCCACAGGGCCCACAGGGCAAAGACTGCCTTGGTCGATACCTGCGCGAAACGGGTGTAGTCCCGGCCATCGTCGCCGACAGAGTTCCAGGCATAGCCATTTCCCCAGACGGTATCCTGAATATGCCAGGGCGCCTGAGAGAGCGAGAAATCCGCCCTGGCCGTCAGGATCTTATCGGTCTCCCAGCGGGTCTTCTGGCTTAGCCAGACGTTTTCTGCCTGCTTGCGCAGACGTTTTTGCAGATCGGCCGCAACGCCTTCGGGCTCCCAGCCAAACTCCAGGCCCGGCAGCATATAGGGAAGGGTGGTAATCAGGGAGGGCTGCCACGTGGTGCGCGGATCCCGGGCATCCACGGCCTGCCGCCGTTGAGAGATGATGACGTGGTTCATCGGCGGCGTAAACGCTTTATCCGGGGAAAAACCCCATAGATGAAACGCCGTCGCGGCGTATTCGCTCTCGCCCAGACGTAGCTCTTCCCGGACCACCGGCTGGCCATTTTGCAGCGAAGATGACCACAGTTCGCCTTCACCGTCGATGACCGGGCAGAAATTCCAGCGCAGGATAATTTTATCGAGGTATTCACTGTACTGTGGCTCCCGCTCAGCGGTGAGGCGCAGGGCGAGCATCAGACGCGCCATGTCGCGCGCGGACCAGCCATTTTTGACGGGGTTGCCGCTAAAATCGATCGGCGCCGCCGTCTGGCTGGAATAGAGCCGGCCCGGCGTCCGGACCTCGGTCAGCGTCAGGCGGTTAAGGGTGCCCATTAGACGGGTTAAACGAGCGTCATACTGGGCGTCATCAATTAGCCCCAGCTCTTTTGCCGCCAGCAGGGCGATAAGCGTATCGCCCATTTGCCAGAGCGTGACGCGGGGCTGTTTGTCGCTCCCGTTGACCAGCCCCGTTTGCGGCTGGGTATTATTGACGAAATAGCGCCAGGCGGTTGCCGCCCATTTCTGTTCTTCCGGCGTCAGGGCAGAGATACGCGCGCTGGAGTGCCAGCCGCCGTTGATGAGCCAGCGCCAGCCTGCTCCCTGATGGCCAAACAGAGCAAAGACGATCGCGCCTGCGAGGAGTAATCCCGCGAGCCCTCTGGCTATGGTTTTAAGCATTGCGCAGTCACCGGTGGCAGTTTAACGGGCTCGTCCACGTTGCATGACGCGCACTGACAGGCCAGACAGGCGGGTTTGGTACGCTGCGTGACGCCGGTCCGGTCGCACCAGCTTTTTACGGCCGGCGTGCTGCTCAGGAACGGGCGACTGCGCAGCGCGTTGTTCTCTTCAAACTGATCGAGCAGCTTTTGATCCCACAGCGATGGGGCAAAATCCTTGCTCTTCGGGTTGTCGGTGTTGAAGGCCAGCAGTTTTCCCTCTTTTTTGAACAGCAGTGCCTCCAGCATGATGCCGTTATTGTTCGCGGTGAACTCCTTGATCGGCCCGTCACCGTTTTCATACAGCCCTTCGTAGTAGCCTTTTCCCTCTTCGTTGGCATTCTCAATGGTGTTCAGCAGGCGGTCGGTATAGGGGGAGTTCCACAGCACCCACATGCCCAGCGCCGCCTTAAGCGATATCGCGGCAGCGTTAGGGACGAACTGGCCTTTATCGGTAATGGTGTTCCAGTTGTACCCGTCGCTGAAGACGGTGTCATAGACGAAGTAAGGGGCTTTATCGAGCTGGTGCTCAGATCGCGCGGTGAGGACGCCGGTAATGGTATAGCGGTTCTCCTGAGCCTGATAAACGCGGTCAGCAAAGTTTTTCATCCACGTCAGGGAGTAGTCGCGCGGGGCGTTATCCCGGTCGGTCGGTTTATCAAAGCCGAACTCCAGCCCGTAGAGCAGGTAGGATTCCGTCACCACGTAGTTATGCTGCGACGTGTTGCGCGGGTCGCGTGTATCGTACGGGACCAGCACGCAGTAGATTTCGGCAAGCTCGTAAGGCTGCGGACGGCTGGCTTTACAGGTATTAAACCCCCACAGCTGGAAACCGGCCGCGCCGTACTCTTCATAGCCCAGCCGACCTTCCTGAACATATTTCGGCTGGCCGTTCTCCAGATAGGCGCCGTACAGCGTGCCGCAGGGGTCGATCGCGTGGCTGAAATCCCAGCCGAGCACCACGTTATCAATGCTGTTGCCGTACTCCGGATAACGCTCTTTGATGATTTTCAGCCAGACCAGCATTCGCCCGATATCCAGCGCCGAGAAGCCAATTTCACCGGGCTTGTTGGTGTAGTCCACTTTCTGGCCGCTGATGGTGTTATAGGCCTTGTTGGGCAGCTCGTTGCGGAACAGTACCAGGGTGTTTAACGTGGCGAGGAATTTTAGCATCCGGCGGTCAAATTCCGCTTTATCAATGATCCCCAACTCGCGCGCCGCCGTCAGGGCGGCCAGATAGGAGGCGCTGTCCCACATGGTGGTGGAGGGGTATTTGTTGACCGCATTCACCAGGCCCGTCGTGGGCTGATAGTTGGAGACGAAATACTGCCAGGCGTTTTTCGCGATGGTCATCTCTCGGGCGGTCAGCTCGCCGCTACGCGGGGAGTAACCTGATGCAGGAAGCTCGGTGTCCGCACGCACGGTCGATAAGGCCAGCCAGCAGATCGTTATTCCCGTGAGCAGGTGGAAAAGGATCGGGGATCGTGGCTTCATGGCGTTGCTCCTGCTGAGGGGGAAGTGGAGAGGCAGGCCAGACAGAGCATCTGGCCATGCGCGATGTAAGACAGACTTTCCAGCACAATGGCATTGGTATCGGCGTCTACGACGGCATTGACGCTGTTGTTGAGATTTAACCCGCGCTGCCAGCCTTTACCCGGCACCTGAAGCGGCAGAACCTGCTGGCGCAGCGCTTCGCTCCAGCTGTTGCGGAACAGGGCGTACCAGGCAAACGCGGTGCGTGTGGAGGTAATCGCCACCTTCTCCGGCACTTCGTCGCGCAGGTTGCGCGCCTGAACCGGCTGCCTGTTAGGCAGATCGTTAACATAATCCGGCGCCGGTTCGGCATAATCCGTGCTGACCGGCGGTTTTGGGGTACGCAGGCTATGACGCCGCTGTTGGATCTGCATAATCCGCCACGCGATTTCAGCGCTCTGCGCGTCAAAGCCCAGCTCAAGGCCGGTTAACAGATAGGGGAGACTGATCAGGGAGGTTTGCTTGCCCCAGGGCGTGCGTAGCCCTTCATCCGGCACCATCACGCCGTCCAGATCGATCATCTTTTGCCCTTCAGGCGGGTTGGTCACCGCGAGGCCTGCCGCGCTGTCAATTAAGCGCAGCGTATGGCTGGCATAGAGCCTATAGCCAAAGCTGTCCCGCTGTTCGTCATCGGTCAGCGTCCAGTGATGGAGCGGCACCGAAGCCTGGCTTTGGGTGTTATTTTCAATCAGCGCCGCGGTGCGCCACACGCTCAACAAATCGCGGATGGCCGCCGCGTGCTGCGGATAGCGCCACAGCAGGGTCTGTAATGCCGTCAGCAGCCTGCTCAGACCGATTGCGGAGACGTCAGGTTTGCCCAGAATCTTGAGTGTGTCAGCATGGTAATACGCGGCAGGGAGGCCTCGCTCGTTGAGCGGCAGCTGCCCCAGCGTAAACAGGGCCGTGCTGACCCTTTCGTCAAACTCATCGGTGGAAATGATGTTGAGCTGCTGTGCGGCGGCAGTCGCAAACAGATAGCTCCCCACGCTCCATAGACTCAGCCACGGTTCACCGTCGCTGGCGTTCGCCAGGCCGTTTGGCTGGGTATTATTCACGTAGTATTGCCAGGCGACCCGCGCCCAGATGGCTTCGTCATAGGTCAGCGCCCGTTTCGCAGGCAGCGGTGGGAAGTCTTTACTGAGCGCGATGCCGCCGCTGCTTTCCACACGCGTGGGCATCTGTTTCTCCACCCAGACCACAATGGCAAAGCCGAGCAGGAACCCGAGCAAAATGGTGAGGTAGCTGCGAGCGGGCAGCAGGGCATCACGTATCCTCATTGGGTGACCTCGTCCTCTTCAGCGGGCGTCCACATGGCCGCGAAAATTAGCGGCAGCATGGCGGCGATGTTCACCCCTCCCCAGAAAATATTGATGACGTAGCCGGAGGGGTCGTCCACCTGTCCACGCGCCACCTGGATACCGCCCCAGACGAGTCCTGTCAGGGTCAGCACCACGATGGCTATCTGCGGCTTCACCAGGTAGAGAAAGCGGCCCGTCTGCCGCTCTTTTGGCGTAACGTGAAATTTGATCTGCTCGCCCCGCAGCACCGTATTGAGCGCGCGCAGGTTCATGGAAAAGAAGGAGAGGTAGGAGGCCCTGCCGTCCCAGGCCGAAATCCCCCATGTCCCGAACATAAAGGCCAGTTCAGAGAAAATAAAAAACGGGAGAAAGTGGAGATAAAACGGCGTCGACCAGGCGGATACCGGCGGAATGCCTGTGAACAGATAAATTATGGGTGAAATCAAAAACACCGTGTTCCACACGCAGGCCATGTACGACCAGAAGGTGGTGGCATACATCAGCGTCTGGGGTAGGGAAAGCCTGAAGCGGCGACGGCTGAAGATGTTGTCATGGAACAAAATATCCAGCGAGCCGGCGGCGTACTTAAAGCGCTGGATCATCCAGGTCAGCATATCCTGCGGAGAGAGCATCTTCGACTCCACCCGCGGGTGCATGACCGAGCGCCAGCGTCGCGCGGCGTCACCGTGCAGCAGCACCGAGGTGTAAATATCTTCCGAGACGTGGAATTTGTAGGGCGTTAGCTCAGTGTCAAACGCTACGTGCGGGCGCATTGCCTCCTGCAGCGCTTCCCGCGTTTCGTCATCGCGAATATCGCGCGTATGGCGATGGATCTCCTCTTCGACGGACCAGACATAGCTGCGCAGCGCGGCCTGCATGACCGCTTCGCGACGGTGGATGGAGGCCGCACCGCAGCAGAAAGCCGCGTTCGCCCAGTTTCGCCGCCGCAGGATCACGTCATAGAACATGCGTGGATCGTTAAAAAACGGGTCGCGGCCTATCGTGACCGGGCCAACACACTTTTGAATCAGCCAGCCCAGACCGTAGCCCACTTTTCCCGCTTTCCGCTGGCCCCAGCGTGACAAATTTTCACCTTCCGGAAGATCGAAGAACCACTGCGGCGTCTGCACCCAGGCCACGTCCGGATCGCGGAAATAGCCCAGCGTATGGCTGAGCAGGGTGGGAAATACCCGGGTGTCGGCGTCGCAGATGACAATAAAATCGCCGTCAGTTTGCTCAAGGCCATTACGCAGATTACCGGCCTTAAAGCCGATGTTGGTCTGTCGACTGATGTAATTGACGCCTTCCTCATCGCAAACGGTTTTCATCTCCGGGCGACGGCCGTCATCAAGCACGTGGATCCGGTAGTCAATCGGATATGGGTAATCCATATTCAGGGCATCGCGAATGGACAGCCTGACCAGTTCGGTATCTTCCGAGTAGGTGGCAATGAACAGATCCACTTTTACAGGACGAGGTTCTACGGCCTCTTCTGGCGACAGGCATTCGTTAATTTCGCCAGGCGGCGGGCACTGGGGAGGATCCTGTTCTTTCCATAAATTGATGGTAAACAGCACGGTGCCGATCCACGCCAGCGTTTCGGCGAGAACCAGCGGTATGGCGTACCATAACGCGTCCGTATTCAGGGAGGAGGTCCAGCGCCAGTAAATATAATTGGCGCCCAGAATAAGCGCCGCGACCGCTAACACCTGCCAGGTCATCATTACCCAACGCGGTGTTGTTAACGGCTCCGGAGGACGACGATGTTCAAAACGGGAAAAATAAAAATCCATAGTTCCGGCGTTCCTGATTCCGTGAAAATGCAGACCCATTCTGCTGCGCAGACAGTTGCCCAAAAGAGAAAGAAAATAGCGATTAAACAAGATTTAAGATAAGTGTAGAACGCCGAATAAAAGTGTCCAGCCGCGTTTTTATTAATATGTAGCAGGGGTTAATTCAGCTTTAATTCTGCTTAATATGTTTCATCTGTCGCCGATAAATTGCAGTTACTATTCCTTTAGGCTATCTACTTTATTTAGACCTTAATGTTCGTTTTCAGGCAAAGGACACCCTATGAGCCATGTTGCGCCGTCCATCGCGCAAGAAGATGCCGCTAAATCAATAGCATGGCGTTATGCTGTTGCAGGTGCCCGGGATCTGAGAATTGACTTTATGCGCGGCATTGCCCTCGTCATGATGGTCGTGGCGCATACGGAGGTAATGTCGGTATTTAATATATTCTCCTGGGAGCGCTTCGGGTTGACCACAGGTGCTGAAGGGTTTGTTATTCTCTCGGGGTTTATGCTGGGAATGCTGAATCGCGCGCGTCTGCAAAAAGTGGTTTTACTCACGGTTTCCTGGGGGCTTTATCTCAGGGCGTGGAAAATATATCGCGTAAATATCATTGTCATAGTGTCATTTATTCTTCTGGCCTATATCCCACATATTAATATTTTCGAGGTTACCCATTTTACCGACCGTTTTTCGGGGCAAAGCTGGTCGCTTTATCCTGTTACGCCGCAGATTAAAGAGACCTGGTTCAACATTATTCTCTATTTGCAGATCGGCCCCCATCAGACGCAAATTCTGGGACTGTATATCTTTTTGCTGCTCTTTAGCCCCCTTTTTTTAGGGATGTTGCAGAAAGGGAAAGTCTGGTGGCTGTTAGGGCTGTCGCTGCTGGTGTACGGCCTGTGGCAGAGGTGGCCGCTTCGGCTGACCCCGTCGGAGTTCGAATTTGCCTTTCCGCTGCTGGCCTGGCAGTTCATCTTTGTGCTGGGCATGGTCAGCGGCTGGTATAAAGTCGAACTGATCTCTTTCGCACGCACGTCAGCAGGTAAAGTGGTGGTGGTTGCGCTGGTGATGGTGGCGCTCATTCTGGGGTTCGTTGCACAGAACCATACCAACCCGTTTATGCCCCCCGCGCTGCTGATGCATGTGATTCCGCCTGATAGCTTCAATACCTTTTATCACACCTGGGCGGCGAAGAATGGGCTGGGCCCGGTGCGGGTGCTAAACGATATCGCCCTGATGGTTACCGTCTACCTGGTGCTGACATATTGCTGGACGCCGCTCAACCGCCTGCTGGGATGGTTCCTGATCCCGCTAGGCCAGCACTCGCTTTATACCTTTATTTTGCATGTGTACGTAGTGCTGCTGGTGAGCCAGTTCATCACCTTCGACTTATGGCGTCACGCCTGGATAGAGAACACGTTAGTGCATGCGGCGGCACTGGGTATTTTGTGGCTGATGGCAAAATACGACGTCGGCGCACGCTGGATACCTAACTAAGGATGGCGGTTATGCGCGAAAAATGGCTTCTGGCGGGCGTGCTGCTCGCCGCGATCCCCGCCGCAGAGGCGGCACAAAGCAATGATAAAGAAACCCTGCGCGATAAGAACGGTGAACCCGTTCAGGCAGGCGTGTTTACCAGCCGGTGGGGGCGTTTGTTCTCGGGAAATGACAAGAAATTTTCAGGGGCTCTGAGCTTCAGTTCAGGGCTGAAAGAGCAGATGGTGAGCGTGCCCAATAGCTCGGACAGCGCCGCGCAGGAGAAAAAAATTAACCAGACGCTGAATCTGAGTCTTCAGTATTCCCCGTACAGCTTCTGGTTTGCCAACATTACATCCCGGCTGCCCGTCAGGGATACCAACCGCTACACCGCGGACTTTCGCTATAGTTTCGGCTATGACGACTGGCATGCAAATACGTTTAGTCTGGTTTACGGAAACTACGGCGATAACCACTTCTGGACGTCGGGTAGCAGGAGACATACCTATTTCGAACAGGGTGCATTTACGCTGGCCTATAAGTTTTCCTTGCCCAAACCGATAGAAAATTCGCTGCTGATAAACAAAGGGGATTCCATTATTTGCCAGGTCGGGTACAGCTGGGTCCCGCGCTACTACGATCTCAGCAGCGATGACATCCGCAAAAATAAAAACGTCATGCTGGGCGGCTGCGGCTACACCTTCAAACAACATTTCTTCGTTCGTGCGACGGCATTCTGGTTTCCGGACAGCAGCCAGCAGCAGCCCTGGAACGGCGATTACAGCTACAGCTTTGGCTACGCGGGCTATACGCCGGGATCGTTCTCTGTTCAGTACGCTAACTATGCGGGGACGCGCTATCCGGGGCACGGCAACGGTAACGCAAAATTCAGGGAAGGGACCGTGAGCCTCATCTGGTTCTTACCGCTATAGGAGGGATACATGTCGGCTCTGCACGTGTTAATTGTTGAGGATTCGCTGATTTATCGTCGTCTACTCTCCCGGATGCTCACCCAGTGGGGGTATCTCGTGAGCGAGGCGGAAAATGGCGTCGCCGCGCTGGAAATCTTGTCCAGTCAGCCGGTTAGCATGGTGATAAGCGACTGGGAAATGCCGGAAATGGACGGACTTACGCTCTGTCAGACGATCCGTAACCGTCAGTTTGGCCACTATGTGTATATCATCCTGTTGACGGCCCGCGAGAATGCCGGGGACTTGACGCAGGGGTTTGATGCCGGGGCGGATGATTTTTTAAGCAAGCCCGTTGAACAGGCTGAACTTCGGGCGCGGCTCCACGCCGGGGTACGTATTTTGACGCTGGAGGCGACTCTCGCGGCGCATAACAAGCGCCTGAGTGAAGCGTTACATCAGATTGAAAAAGATCTTGAACTGGCGGCGCGCGTTCAGCACTCGGTGCTGCCTTCACACCGCTTACGCTATGGTGACTACTTCTCCGACTGGCTTTTCCTACCGTCAGCCTGGGTCTCGGGCGATGTGTTCAATATCTTTCCGCTGGATTCCCATCTGGGATTCTATTGCGTTGATGTCTCGGGTCACGGCGTGGGGGCCGCGATGATGTCCCTCGCGGTGGCTCGCCAGTTTTTACATGGCCGTGTGGTGGATCGCTTTCTGTTTACCGATGAGGGCGGTATTCAGTCACCTGCGGAGGTCGTCAGGATGTTGAACAGCCGCTTTTGCAGTGAAGAGAGCGACATCACCAGTTATTTCACGCTCATTTACGGCGTGATCGATCCAGAGAGTGGTGAGGGGTTGCTGTGTCAGGCCGGGCATCCCACTCCCGTCATTGTGAACGCAGACAGCGAAGTCACGTCCGTGGGCGATGGCGGCCCGCCGGTCGGGCTGATCCCAGACCTGAGCTGGGAGGACGTTGCGTTTACCCTCAATCCGGGGGATCGCTTATGCTTATTCAGTGACGGTATTACGGAGTGTGAGAACGTCAGCGGCGAACAGTTTGGCCCGCAGCGTCTCGAACGCTGGCTTCATGAGCATGCCCGGCTCCCGGTTGACCAGCTCCTGCCGCGGTTTGGTGACCACCTGACCGACTGGCGCAATGCAAATCGTGATGAACCCATCGCCTTAACCGATGACGTGTCACTGCTCGTGATTGAGCGTCAGGGAGAACAGAATGATTATTAACACCGAACGACTACCGCATGCCAACATTCTCACGCCCGCAGTCCGGCGGCTGGATGCCTCCGTTGCCGCGACGTTTAAAGCGTCCGTGACGGAGGAAATTGGCAGCGATCGTAAAGCCTTAATCGTCGACTTTAGCAAAGTGGATTTTATCGACAGCAGCGGGCTGGGGATGCTGGTGTCGTTGTTCAAGCTGATGAATGGAAAAGGCGAAATGGCGCTGTGCTCCCTGAACCCCGGGATCATGAACATGTTCACCCTGACCCGAATGGATCGCATCTTCCGCATCTATCCGGATAAACATAGCGCGCTTGCGCAACTGGGGCAGTAGATGCAGAGGCCGGATCAGGCTGAATTTCCGGCGGCGATCGCGTCCCTGACGCCGCTGTCCGGCTGGCTTGGCGACAGGTTGAGCGCGCTTCCCGTCGATGATGAGTGGCGTTTCGCCTTCGATCTCGCCGCCTGTGAAGTGGCGACGAACATCATCCGCTACGCGCTTCACGAGGATAACTCGCGCGTCTTTCGCGTCCAGTTCGACGTCCGCGGCAATGACGTCTGCGTTGTTTTCAGCGACGCGGGTGACGCGTTCCCGCAGGAGCGGCTTGAGGCCGCCAGGCGAGACCGTTTCTGCGAAATGTCGCCGCTGCTGGAGAGCGGCAGGGGGCTGATGCTCATTTTGCTGAGCGTCGATCGTTTCACTGTGAAACGCGTGGCGGGTGAAAATATCGCCACGCTTGAAAAGAAAATAAGCGTATGACCTGTGGGCCATACGCGCGTGATTTTCTCTATTTTTTAGCGGCAAACAGCTCCGGCGCCCACGGACGCGGATCCACCTCCATAAACGGCGCGCGCTCGAAGCGGTCCTTCAGCGCCCACGGCACCGTGCAGTCGAAGATCGTCTTGCAGGAAATGCCGTTGCCGCGAATCGAGGTGCTGTAATCCGGCGACTGGGACGGATCCAGCTGGTGGCCGCGGATCCCCGGAATATTGGTGATGCTCACATCACCCTGCATGCGCGTCGTCATTGCCCACAGGATGTCGTCGCTGTCGAAAATATCCACGTCTTCGTCGACAAGAATAATGTTTTTCAGCTCCGAATAGGTGGCCAGGGCGATAAGCGCCGCCTGGCCCTGGCGTCCTTCGTCTGACGGCTGGCGTTTTTTCACCTGCAATATTCCGAGGAACTTGCCGCCGCCCGCGGTATGGGCATAGACGTTTTGCAGGAAGCCCGGAATCGCCTCTTCAACGGCATTACGGATGCTGGCCTCGGTCGGCAATCCGGCCAGCGTGGTATGTTCTTCCCCCGGCCCCACCAGCGTTTGCAGGATTGCGTGGTTTCGCATAGTCACGGCTTTCACTTTGATCACCGGCAGGGAGGGATTCGCCTCGCCGCAGTAGCCCGGGAACTCCGGCATCGCGTGGCCGGTGTTGGTGTGCTGATCCTCTCTCACGCGCACGCCCGGAAGCAGTTCGCCCTCGATGATGATCTCCGCCCGCGCGATGGCTTTCTCTTTGACCGCCACGCCCTGCACCAGCTCGACCGGCTGCTGACGCAGCGCCCCGGCGACGCCCAGCTCGTTATAACCAAACGGCGTGGTGGGGGCCTCAAAGCACGCGCCGATATAGATGGCGGGATCGAGTCCCATGTTGATCGTCACCGGCAGCGGTTTTCCGGCATCTTCCGCCTTTTTGCGGAACACTTCGATGTGGCGCCCGGCGGCAAGGAACATGGAAAGCTCGTCGCGCTCCTGCACGCAGAGGCGGTGGATGGTGACATCCGTCAGCGAGCTGTCTTCCGGATCGCTTGCCAGCACCAGCCCCAGACAGAAGAACGGACCGGCATCAATCGGCGTGTTGGTCGGAGCCGGAAGCAGCTTGCGCAGATCGAAGTCAGGATCGTCAGCGTAGAAGACCTGCTCCTGACAGGGGGCCTGTGTGGCCGGAACGACAACCGGCGCAACCGGCTTTTTCACCGCCTGGCCGACGTGTTTTGCCAGTTCAGAGGGCTCGCAGCCTAACAGAAGCGCCGCGCGCTCGCGGCTGGCGTGCATGCCCACCAGAATGCGGGAGTGCGGATAGCCCTTAATGCTGTTGAACATCATGGCCGGGCCCGTGCGGGTTGGGCGTTTGACCGTGCCGCCTGCGCCGATATGGCGATAGACACCCGCCAGCTCCGCGTTGGGATCGACCGGACGATCGGTTTCAAGATAGTGCCCTTCGTGGCGCTGCAGTAAGGCGATGGCGCTGCGGAGATCGTTAATCTTGTTTTCCATATTTTTCTCCCTTTGGTTGAATACCTCCATTTTTATGGCAATGGCTAATAGCATCAATTGCATCATTACTGTTAAATTGATAAGTAAATCCATATCAATATAAGGAGGCGTCTCGTGCAGTTTCGTCAGATGCGCCACTTCATCGTCGTGGCCGAAGAGCTCCATATGCACCGTGCCGCCGAGCGTCTGAACATGGCGCAACCGGCGCTGAGCCAGCAGATAAAATTCCTGGAGGAACGTTTAGGCGTCACGCTTTTCAGCCGGGCCAACCGCCGCTTGACCCTGACTCCCGCGGGCGAAGCGTTCCTGGTAAAAGCCAGGCTTGCCATCTCGTTGACCGAGCAGGCGGTGCTGGACGCCAGACAAACGGCACGGGGCGAGCAGGGGGTGTTAAACCTCGGGTGCGTGTCGAGCGCGATGTTCGACGGCAGGCTGCCCGCCGCGCTTCGCCAGATGCACAGCCGCTGGCCGGCCATTACCATGTCGCTGATGACGGGAAACGTGCAGACGCTCTATGCTGCCGTGCAGAGCAATCAGCTCGATGTCGCCATCATCCGCGCGCCGCTGCCGTCGCTGCCGGACGATCTGCAAAGTCGTCCGTTCACCTCGGAGAAAACGGTGCTGGCGCTGTATCGTCAGCATCCCCTGGCCGGGTCCGCTGCGCTGACACTTTCGTCGGTGAAAGACGAAAAATGGATCTCCCTGCGCGACCCGGAGGGAATGGGGCTGGAGCAGTATTTCTATGACGCCTGCAGCGTGGCGGGCTTTCAGCCGGACGTAGTGCAAAACGCGACCGACGTGCCTACGGTGATAAGCCTGGTTTCGGCAGGGTTTGGGCTGGCGCTGCTGCCCGCGTCGGCAAGGGCGGTGAGCGTCGAGAATGTGGTTTACGTGGACATTCTCGACCGGCTGCGGGAGAGCGAACTCACCCTGGTTTGCCACCGGATTATTCGCTCAGAAGTGCTTAAAAAGTTTCTGGTTACCCTCGATCACACCTGACGTCCGGCGGCCCGCAGCAGCTGTTCACGCAGCCAGGCATTTGCCGGATCCTGGCTGTTTTTCGGGTGCCAGTACATGTTGATGGTAATTGGCTGGAGCGGCAGCGGCGGTGGGAAAATATCCAGCGTGCTGGCGAACTGTCGCAGCATCCGTTCCGGCAGGGTACAGACCAGGTCGGTACCGGCAACCAGCGGTGGCGCCATGGCGTAGCTCTGGGTGGACATGGCGACGTGTCGCTGATAGCCCAGCCCGGCAAGGGTTTGGTCGATAAAGCCGGTAAAGGGATCTCCCGCCGACGACACCACCAGATGGGAAAGCGCGCAGTAGCTTTCCAGATCTAACGGACCTGTTCCGCGCGGATGGCCTTTACGCTGGGCGGTGGCAAACGCGTCGTCGAGGAGTTTGCGCCTCACCCAGCCGTCATGAGCGCCCGCGCTCACGCCGATGTAGATGTCCACATCCCCGTTTTCCAGCTGCTGCGGCAGGTCAGCCATCTCCGGCAGGGCGAAGCGCAGGCGGATGCCGGGGGCGTCGGTTCCCACCTGGTTAAGCAGTCCGGTACCGAGCATCAGCGCCGGGTTCTCATGCAGCGCGATAACAAAGGTCCGGCTGCTGGTTTGCGCATCAAATGCCGTGGGGGCAAACATCGCGCTGATGCCGCGCAGTACGTTCGCCACCTGCGGCTTGAGCGCTTCCGCTCGCGGCGTGGGTAATACCCCGCGTCCATGCGGGGAGGGAATGAACAGCGGTTCGCCAAACAGCGAGCGCAGACGCGCGAGACGGGCAGACAGCGCGGGCTGGCTGATGCCCAGCCGAGCGGCCGCATGGGTGATGTTCCTGTCCTGAAGCAGGGCGTCCAGCGTCAGGAGCAGGGCTATGTCCATGTCAGATATCCGCGTCATCGCTCTATTTCGCGCCGCTGGCGTCCCGGTTGGTATAGGTGACAGGGACCCAGGCATAACCGCCTTTCTCGCCTTTCGTCACATAGCCGATGCCCGGGAAAGGCAGGTGCGGGGCGGCAACCAGGTCCTTGTTTTTCAGAAAGTCAGCGAACGCATGCTCGCGTACGCTTGCCGCTTTGTTCTGATCTTCATCGTAGGTGATGGTCACCGCAGGCTGCGGGAACTGAACCGCCGCGGCATGAATGATGTCGCCGACAAAGGTGATCTTCTCGCCTTTGCTCGTTAGCGTGTAGAAGGCTGAACCCGGCGTATGGCCGGGATGAACCGTGCCGGTCAGACCCGGGAGAATCTCCGATGTACCGCTAAACGGCACCACTTTCCCCGCGTCAATATAGGGCTTCAAGGTCTTCTGCGCGACGTCAAAGTAGTTCTTGCCGTAGCCGGTTTTCTTCTGATTGTCGTCGTTAAAGAAAAAGTCGATATCCGGTTTGCCAACGAAAACGCGCGCGTTGCTGAACACCACCTTGCCATCTTTCACCAGGCCACCGGCATGATCGGAGTGAGCGTGAGTCAGCAGGACTTCAGTGATGTCCTCGGGTTTAATCCCCTGCGTGGCGAGGCTCTCAATCAGACGGCCGCCGTTACCGGGGCCAAAGAGCTGGCCCGAGCCGGTATCCACCAGAATTTTATGTCCGGGCATCGCAATCAGGAACGCGTTGATGGAGACCTCAGGCGGGTTGGTCTGGAAATTTTTCGCGAGCAGCGCATCAATGTTTTGCGGCGTTGTCCTGCGCAGCAGTTTGTGCAGATCCTGCGCGACGGTTCCGTCGGTAAACGAGGTGACCAGAATGTCCCCAACCTGAATGCTGTACCCGCCCGCCGGTTGTTTAACGACGTGCTGGGGCGTCTCTGCCGAGGCCTGCAGCGCAGGATAGAAAAGCAGTGAACTGGAAATCAGCGTGGAAAGAGCAAGTTTTTTCACGGTAAGCATACGAGTCTCCTTTGAAAGCACTCATCTTACTTCTTCGTAAAATTATAAGAACCTGCCCAGAAATGATAGGACCTATAAACGGGATGGATAGGAAACTGAAGGGCCGGGAAGGCGGGGGATGCCTTTTCCGGCCCGTAAGACCTTATTTTTTCAGCGGTGCGTTCCAGCTATCCAGCGTGGCTTTGGACCAGGCGCCATAAGCGGCATTAGGCAGCACAATCCAGTCGTTGCCGAAGTGTTCGGCGCTGGCTTCAACCAGCTCACGCTGCTGCTCGCTCGGCTTTTTGTTTTTAAACTGCACGGCGAAATCCGGCAGGCTGTCGCCGAACAGCATCACGATCTGCTGTTTTTTGAGGATGCTCTGGCGACGCTCTTCCTTGCTGACCGTATCCAGCAGCACGCTTTCGTCAGACACCTGCGGCAGGCCGAGGGCGTTTAACGTTTTCAGCGTGTCGGCTTTATTTTCCTGCATACGATCCGAGACGTAGTAGATCCGGACCTTGCTTTGATTCACGTGGTCAAGAAACGCTTTCGCCCCCGGGATTAAGCCGGGTTTTCCCTGCTTCTCCCAGTCGCTCCAGGTGTCCCATTGTGTATAGTCGTGACACTGCTCCGCGTCGCGCACCAGCAGAGGGGTGTTATCCAGCACCGTTTCGTCGAGGTCCATCACCACGGCGTAATTTTCGGGCGTTTTCAGATCCTTTAACTTCTCGTTGAAACGCTCGGTGGCAAACCGATAGGTTTGCAGCTGAAGGGCCATAATCTCTGCCGATTTCTGCTGATAGCGCAGCGCCATTTCGTACGCTTTCGGTTCACACAGGTCGCGCCCGGCAGCCGTCGCGGTTGCCGCTGCACTCATAACAGGTAATGCCAGCAGTAATGCCTTAGCCATTGAATTCACGCTTTTTTCCTCAACACCCTGGTTAAAATCCCGAAAGCGTAATGAAATTCAATGACAGAAATATGACGGTCGCGTCGCTAGACCAGCATGTAATACCAGAATAGGGCGACCTCGTCTTTTTCCGGCAAGGCGTTATACAGATAACGATCGTATCCGCCCAGGGTGAACCCGTAGTTACGGTAAAACAGACAGGCAGAGACGTTCACATTTTGTGTTTCAAGCCGTAATCCCGGCGCGTTTACGCTGCGGGCCCAGACGTGGGCGGCGGCCATCAATTTTTGTGCGGCGCCGGTTCTGCGTTTTGTACGCTCAACGGCGATATAATCCACTGAGATAAATTTATTCCAGCCAATTGAGGCGGTAATAAATCCGGCTATTTCACCGTCATCCGTTTCGGCGATAAGAAATATGGCGTCCGGATTAACGCAGTGATTTTCAAGGGTTTGGATGTCGAGCTCGTAGGTTTTAATCCAGGGCTCGGCGACGGCTTCGATATGCAAATCACAATGGATAAAGGGCTCTCGCGCAATATGGCTAATGGTGAAAGAAAAGTCACAACATTCAAGACGGACGAGGTCCGTATTTAATCCTTTTCGAATCTGCATAATTTTCCCGGTAGTGAGTTATTTCATAAAGAATAGACGAAGCGGTTAAATCCGCTGGGCTAACACACTTTTAATCCTGAACTAAGCTTGTACTTCGTTCCGCGTAAAATGTGGGTCATTCGAGGACAATGAATGGAATTCAGGACATTTCAAAAGCGGTGGGGTGCTGAGTTTATTTCCGATGACGTTGTACGTTTTCGCGTCTGGGCAGAAGGACAGAAAGAACTTACGCTACGTCTGGCCGCCGCCGACGTGCCGATGACGGCAACGGGCGACGGCTGGTTCCAGACAGACGTCCCCGGCGTCAAGCACGGTGCAGAATATCAGTTTGTTCTTCAGGACGGCATGGCGGTGCCCGATCCCGCCTCGCGGGCGCAAAAGGGCGACGTTAACGGCCCCTCGGTGGTGATCGATCCCCGACGCTACCAGCCGGTCAATCGCGACTGGGCAGGGCGTCCGTGGGAAGAGACGGTCATTTACGAACTGCACATGGGCACCTTTACCCCGGAGGGCACCTTCCGGGCGGCCATCGACAAGCTGCCGTATCTGGCAGAACTCGGGATTACCCAGCTTGAAGTGATGCCCGTCTCTCAGTTTGGCGGTTCCCGCGGCTGGGGGTACGACGGTGTGCTGCTATATGCCCCACACTCAGCCTACGGTACGCCGGAGGATTTCCACGCGTTTATCGACGCCGCGCACGGGCTGGGGCTTTCGGTGGTGCTGGATATCGTGCTTAACCACTTCGGGCCGGAGGGGAACTATCTGCCTTTGCTGTCGCCCGCGTTTTTCGATGCACAGCGGATGACACCCTGGGGCAACGGCATCGCCTACGAGCGCGAGCCGGTGAGGCAGTACATGACCGACGCGCCGCTCTACTGGCTAACGGAATACCGCCTTGACGGCCTGCGGTTTGATGCCATCGACCAGATAAAAGACGGCTCCGACACGCATATTCTCGAGGAGATTGCCACCAGGATCCGAGAGGCCATTCCGCACCGTCACGTTCACCTGACCACGGAAGACAGCCGCAATGTGATTTTCCTGCATCCGCGCGATGAACAAGGCAACGCGCCGCTGTTTACCGGCGAGTGGAACGATGACTTCCACAACGCCGCTCACGTGTTTGCCACCGGAGAGACGCACGCCTACTACCAGGACTTTGCCTTTGAGCCGGAGAAAAAGTTCGCCCGGGCGCTGGCGGAAGGCTTTGTCTACCAGGGCGAGGTATCACTGCAAACCGGCGAGTCTCGCGGGGTGGAATGCCGCACGCAGCCACCGCAGTTCTTCGTCGATTTTATCCAAAACCACGATCAGACCGGCAATCGCGCCCAGGGCGAGCGGCTTCTCTCCCTCGCGGGTGCCGACAAGACGCGGGTGCTGCTTGCCGCGCTGCTGCTCTCCCCGCATATCCCGCTGCTGTTTATGGGCGAGGAGTTTGGGGAAACGCATCCGTTCCTGTTCTTCACCGACTTTCACGGCGAACTGGCAAAGGCGGTGCGGGAAGGGCGCGCGAAAGAGTTTACCGGTCATGCCGGGCACGATGAAACCGTCCCGGACCCGAACGACGTGAACACGTTTATCCGCTCAAAGCTCGACTGGCATAAAGTCGCCACCGACGAGGGCAAGACGTGGCTGCGCTACACGCGCCACCTGCTGACGCTGCGCCATCGCTATATCGTTCCGCTTCTGCATCCGTGCGGCGCCGTTGAGGGCCATGTGCTCAAGACCGCGCCCGGCATGGTAGCGGTGTGCTGGCGCTTTCCGTCGGGGACGCTCTCTCTGGCGCTGAATATCGGCATTAAGCCCGTCGCGCTGCCCGCTCTGGCGGGGGAGACGCGTTTTGCCTCGCAGGAAGTCACCGACGTTTTACCGCCGAACGGTATTGTCGTTCGCTTTGCTAATGGAGAAGCATCGTTATGATCCCTTCCGCCACGTACCGAATTCAGTTCCGTAACGGCATGACGTTCGACCGCGTTGTGGCGCTGGTGCCGTATATGAAGGACCTCGGCATCAGCCACCTTTACGCGTCGCCCGTGTTCACTGCCACGACGGGGTCCACCCACGGCTATGACGTAACCAACCCGAATGAAATCGACCCCGCCATCGGCGGGCGAGACGGGTTTGACCGCATGGCCGCCGCGCTCAAGCAGGCCGGCATGGGGTTGATTCTGGACATTGTCCCGAACCATATGTCCACCTCGCTGGAAAACCTCTGGTGGCGCGACGTAATTGAATATGGCCAGCAGAGCCGCTATTTCCGCTACTTTGATATCGACGGGTCGCGACCGCTAACGCTGCCGTTTCTTGGCGACACCTTTGAGGCGGAGCTGGAGAAGGGAGCTATTACCCTAAAACGTGACGCCGTCACGAAAAAGGCCGCGCTGGTCTACTACGACGCCGAGTATCCGCTCAACCCCGGCACGTACAGCGAGGAGAAGAGCATTGCCGAGCTGCACGACGCGCAAAGCTGGCGGCTGATGTCCTGGCGGGAGGCGCCAAAGCAGCTCTCGTGGCGGCGCTTCTTTGAGATCACCGGGCTGGTCGGCGTTCGGGTTGAAGATGATGCGGTCTTCGACGACACGCACCGGCTGATCCTTGAGCTGGTCCACGCGGGCGTGGTGGACGGCTTGCGCATTGACCATGTCGACGGCCTGGCGGATCCGCTGGGCTATCTGCAGCACCTGCGGCAGGCCACCGGGCCAGACTGCTACATTACAGTCGAAAAGATCCTCGCCAAAGGGGAACAGCTCCCCGCTGACTGGCCGGTATCTGGTACCACCGGCTACGAGTTTATCGCCTCGCTGGCGGAAGTGCTGGTCGACGACGATAGCCTGGGGCGTCTGGAGACCATCCACGACGAGACGCTGGGCATCACGGTCGATCGCCACGCGGAACTGCGCGATGCCAAAGGCCTGATGGCCGATCGTAATTTTGAGGGTGAATTCACCACGCTGCTGAACCTTGCTGAGGATCTGGCACGCCGCAATGAGGTTGCGCTGCCGCGCGAGGAAATCCGCCACGCGCTGCGCGAACTGCTTATTGCGTTTCCGGTCTACCGCACTTATGGCACTCGCGAGGGGTTAACCCAGACGGACGTGGCGCTGCTTAACCGCGTGGTTGCCAGCGTGGAGACGTCGGAAGCGGCGCTCAGCCTGATCGTGCGCATTCTTACCGGCGACCTGCCGGAAGCGTGCTGCGACACCGCCGCGCTGTTCAGGACCCGCTTCCAGCAGCTCACCGGGCCGCTGATGGCGAAATCCGTTGAAGACACGCTGTTCTTCCGCCACAACCTGGAGCTGGCGCTCAATGAAGTGGGTGCCGACCCGACGCCGCGCGCGTTTTCATTATCCCGATTCCACCAGGAAATGCGCATTCGTCTCGCCCGTCAGCCCGACGCGCTGCTGGGCACCTCCACGCACGATACCAAGCGCGGGGAAGATGCCCGGGCGCGTCTCTACACCCTGACGGAAGCCCCGGAACGGTGGGGGGAAAACCTGGCCCGCTGGCGGCAGATGAACCAGACCCAGGTGCGTTTTCTCAATGACGGTACCGCGCCGAACGCCGCCGATACCTGGATGATCTACCAGGCGCTGGCGGGCGTCTGGCCCGCCACGCTGTCACCGGACGACGCCGACGGGCTGAAATCACTGGAAGAACGTTTCCTTGGCTTCCTTGAGAAAGCGCTGCGCGAGGCGAAGCAGCGCACCGACTGGATCGACAGCAACGAGAGCTATGAGAGCGTGGTGCTGAGCTATGCACGGCACCTGCTTTCACCGGACAACACCCTGTTCCTGCACGATTTCAGCGAGGCGATGCAGCCCTTTATCCGCGCCGGGCTGATGAACAGCCTCAGCCAGACGGTGATCAAGCTCACGGCGCCCGGCGTCCCGGATATCTATCAGGGCAGCGAGGCGCTTAATTTTAGCCTTGTCGACCCGGATAACCGACGGGAGCCGGACTTTCCGGCCCTGGTGCAGCACCTCAGCGCGGCGGATGCCGGGGTGTTTGACAACCCGATATGCTGGCGTGACGGCAGGGTCAAACAGTTCGTTACCGCCACGCTGCTGCGGCTTCGACCGTACTACGACGCGCTTTTCCGCTACGGCGACTGGCTGCCGCTTAAGGTCACCGGCGATCGTGAGGATAACCTGATTGTCTATGCGCGCGTTAAGGACGGCGAGGCGCTGATTGTTGCCGTGCCGCGTCTGGTTTTTGACGTCACCGATGATCATCAGCTGTGGGTCAATACCACGGTCGCGTTACCCGACGAACTGGCCGGGAAGCGCTATCGGGATCTGTTCAGCGGCGAAAGCCGCATGCTGCAAGAAACGCTGGATTTAACGTCAGAAAAGGGATGTGTACTGGTTCTGCTTACCTGCGAATAATCGTGGAGAACGAAAATGGCAAAGGATACAACGTTTGAAATTCGGGCCGGTCATGGCCAGCAGTTGGGTGCGAATTATGATGGGAAGGGGGTCAACTTCGCGCTGTTCTCCGCTCACGCTGAGCGGGTGGAACTCTGTCTGTTTGACCCGTCCGGGAAAACCGAAATCGCCCGGCTGGAACTGCCGGAATATACCCATGAGGTCTGGCACGGCTATGTGCCAGACCTGAAGCCTGGGGCGCTGTATGGCTATCGCGTCTACGGCCCCTACGACCCGGAAAACGGTCATCGCTTCAACCCGCATAAGCTGCTTATCGACCCCTACGCCCGCGAACTGGTGGGTGACATCGACTGGAACGACGCCCATTTCGGCTATGAGCTGGGGCATGACGAGCTGGATTTGAGCTTTGACACGCGGGACAGCGCGCCGTTCACGCCGAAATGCAGGGTCATTGACCCGGATGCCTTTGACTGGCATGACAGCAACCGGCCCAACGTGCCCTGGCCGCATACCGTTGTCTATGAGAGCCACGTGAAGGGCTTTACCCAGATGAACCCGGCCATTCCGCCCGAGCTGCGCGGCACGTTTGAAGGGATGGGGCATAAAGCCTCGGTCGATTATATCAAAAGCCTGGGCATCACCTCGGTGGAGCTGCTGCCGGTTCACTGGTTCCCGGACGATCAGCATCTGCTCGATCGTGGCCTGAAGAACTTCTGGGGCTATAACACGCTGGGCTTTTTTGCTCCGGCGTCGCGCTACTACGGCCCGGCGGGGATTCAGGGCTTTCGCGATATGGTGCGCGCCTATCATGACGCGGGCATCGAGGTGATTCTGGACGTGGTGTACAACCACACGGCGGAAGGGAACGAGCTTGGCCCGACGCTCTCGTTTAAGGGGATTGATAACTACAGCTATTACCGCACGCTCCCGGACCAGCACCGGTATTACATCAACGACACCGGGACGGGAAATACGGTCAACACCTCGCACCCGCGCGTGCTGCAGATGGTGATGGACTCCCTGCGCTACTGGGCGGAATCGATGCACATTGACGGTTTTCGTTTCGATCTGGGGACGATTCTGGGCCGCGAGCCTGAAGGGTTTGACCCGCGCGGCGGTTTCTTCGATGCCATGACTCAGGATCCGGTCTTATCCCGACTCAAGCTGATTGGTGAACCCTGGGATATCGGTCCCGGCGGCTATCAGGTGGGCGGATTCCCGCCGGGCTGGGGGGAGTGGAACGATAAGTACCGCGACACCGTTCGCGAGTACTGGAAGGGGGATAACGTCTCCACGGACTTTGCCGCGCGGCTGCTCGGTTCCGGCGATCTGTACGATCTGCGCGGACGTCGTCCGTGGGCCAGCGTCAACTTCATCACCGCTCACGACGGCTTTACGCTGAATGACCTGGTGTCATACAACGAAAAGCATAACGCCGACAACGGCGAGGACAATAACGACGGGCATAACGATAACCGTTCTTACAACTATGGCGAGGAGGGGCCAACCGAAAATCCGGACATCATCGCCACCCGGGAGCGTCAGAAGCGTAACTTCCTGACCACGCTGCTGTTCTCCCACGGCACGCCGATGCTGCTGGCCGGGGATGAGTTTGGCCGCTCGCAAAAGGGCAACAATAACGGCTACTGTCAGGACAGTGAGATCTCATGGATCGACTGGAAAGGGCTGTCAGAAAATGACGCCGCGCTGCGCGAGTTCACCCGGAGGTTGATTGCCCTGCGCGCGCAGCAGCCGCTGCTGCGTCGTGAGAGCTGGCGCGACGGGCTGGAGATTCGCTGGTTCAATGCCGGAGGCGGTTCACAGCAGGCCGAGCAGTGGGATGAAGGCTCGACGCTTGGGGTCTCCATCAGCAGGCCGGATCTGCGGCAGGAGGACGGTATCTGGCACGACGTGCTGATGCTGTTCAACCCGTTTGAAGGCACCGTACCGTTCCAGATCCCGCAGTTTGGCGAAGGGGGATGGGTGCTGGAGCTGTCTACGGCGGATGACGCTGCCGCCGGGACAGCGATCACCGAAACCGTAGAGTACGAACTGGCCGGACGCAGTATTACCCTCTTTAGACGTCCTTAGCGTTAGAGTGACGCCGCCGCCCGGGCGGCGGTGTCATACAGGGAGGAGATCGTGCGTAACAGCTGCGCGGTCTCGCCAATCGCCTTCCCGGCAATGCCGCTCTCCGCGTGGATCGCAATCAGACACGCTTCCCGCACGTCCCGGTATTTCATGCACAGCGTTTTCCCTTCCTCCGTGGTAGAGAAAAAGAGCTCTTTACCCGCTTTCTCGCTCGTCACGTAGCCTGCTTTGACCAGCTTTTTCAGGGCATAGGTCACCACGTGGGTATCTTCCACGTTGAGGACGAAGCAGATATCGGCCAGCTTTTTCTTGCGGTCACGGTGGTTCACGTGATGCAGCAGCGAAACGTCAAAGGCGCCCATATCGGGCTCGCCGGCTGCCGTCATGCAACGCACCATCCATTTGTTAAACGCGTTGCTGGTCATGATCAGCGCATATTCCAGCTCTGATAACTCCGCGCAGCGCTCGGATACCAGGTGGCGGGAAGAGACGATCCGGCCATCGTTGATATCGTCGCGATCGGGTGAAGCACTCTTTTCTGAGGTCATAACGTTCCTTAGCCAGAAATGTAAACTCATCGATAAAATAAGAACATTTTATTGATAATTTGTTTACATGTTTTTGAGGTTCAGATATAGCTTTTTAGCGCAGGTTTTGCGAAGCCTGCCAACAAAACACAACATCGCTCGCCGCAAATTAAAAAAATAGCCGTCGGCGCGCAACGCTCACTTTCGATAGGGTAAACGTTATGGACGGTACTACGCTGCTGCCGCTGATCGGGATACCGATCGTGGTTATTGGTTTTGCACTGCGCTTCAACCCGCTGCTGGTGGTCGTGGTGGCGGGGCTGGCGACGGGTCTGCTGGTCGGTATGGATTTCGGCATGCTGCTGGAGACCTTCGGCGAGAAGTTCGTCAATAGCCGATCGCTGGCCACCTTCATCCTGATCCTGCCGGTGATTGGTCTGCTGGAATATTACGGGCTTAAAGAGCGCGCCCAGGCCTGGGTGGCGAAGATCGCCAGCGCCACCTCAGCGCGTATTCTGATGCTCTATTTTGTCGCCCGTGAAGGTACCGCCGCGCTGGGTCTGATGTCGCTGGGCGGTCACGCCCAGACGGTGCGCCCGCTGCTGGCGCCGATGGCCGAAGGGGCGGCGCTGAACGAATATGGCGAGCTGCCGCAGCACATTCGCGACAAAATCAAAGCCCACGCCGCCGCGTGTGACAACATCGCGGTCTTCTTTGGGGAAGATATCTTTATTGCCTTCGGGGCAGTGCTGCTGATCGACGCGTTCCTGAAAGAGAATGGCATTCAGGGCATTGAACCGCTGCATATCGGCCTGTGGGCTATCCCTACCGCCATTTCGGCATTGATTATTCATATGACGCGCCTGCTGCGCCTCGATGCAAGTATCCGTCGCGACGTGATGGCCTGGCGTGCAGAGCAGGGTACGCAGGAGGCCGCGCAATGATGACGCTTATCACCATTAACCGCGTGTACTACCTGATTGGCTTTGTCGTGATGCTGCTGGTTGTGATGACCCTGCGCGATCGCGCCAATCCGAAGCGCTTTACCACCGCGCTGTTCTGGTTCTTGTTTGGCGGGATCTTCCTGTTTGGCGATCTGATGGTGCAGGAACTGGGGAAATCGCTGGCGTACCGGATTATCGGCGGTGGCGTTATCGTTATCGCGCTGCTGGCGGGTTTTGGTCTGGTCGGGAAAGGGCACTATAAAATGTCGACCGAGGAGGAGCGCGTTGCCTCATCGAACCGGCTCAAAAACTGGCTGTTCCTGCCCGCGCTGATGATCCCGGTGGTGACGGTGCTGGGCACGTTATTCCTGAAGGGCGTTTCGGTCAGCGGCGTGTTTCTGCTCGATCAGAAGCAGCTCACCCTGGCGGCGCTTTGCGTAGCCTGCGTCGCGGCGATCCTCACCGGCTGGTGGCTGACCAAAGGCACGCCGCTGCATGCCGTTCGTCAGTCCCGTCGTCTTGTCGATACTATCGGCTGGGCGGTGATCCTGCCGCAGATGCTGGCCATGCTCGGCGGCGTGTTCGTGGTGGCTAACACGGGCGACTCGGTACAGAAGGTGGTGAGCCTATTTGTGAACCCGGATAGCCGCTTCATGCTGGTGGTGATTTACTGCGTGGGTATGGCGCTGTTTACCATGATTATGGGTAACGCCTTTGCGGCCTTCCCGGTGTTAAGTGCCGGTATCGCCTTGCCGTTTCTGATCAACGTGCATCACGGCAACCCGGCGCCGCTGCTGGCGATTGGCATGTATGCAGGCTACTGCGGCACGCTGATGACGCCGATGGCCGCGAACTTCAATATCGTTCCCGCCGCGCTGCTGGAGTTGAAAGACAAATATCAGGTGATCAAGATCCAGATCCCGACCGCGTTAACCCTGCTGGTGGTGAACGTGTTCCTCATGTATTTCCTCGTGTTTCGCTAAGGAGCTGTTATGGAATTAACGCAACATCAGGCTGACGCGTTTGCCCGCATGCCTTTGACCTATTTGCGCCAGGAATACCCGAACCACATCATGCACCTGCTGAATGATGATGGTGACGTTCTGCCGCCCCGCGAACTGCACCCGATTTTCTACGGCTGTTTCGACTGGCACTCGGCGGTGCATGGCTACTGGCTGCTGCTGCGCTGCGTGCGCCTCTATCCGGAACTACCGTGCCGGGACGCGATCGTCGCGCTTTTTGACGAGCACATGACCGAAGAGAACGTGGCGAAGGAGCTGGCCTATTTCACCGCGCCGTTCCGCGCCTCGTTTGAGCGCCCGTATGGTTACGGCTGGCTGCTGGCGCTGGCTCAGGAGCTGAAACAGTCGTCGCTGCCCCAGGCCGCGGGCTGGTACCGGACGCTGGAGCCGCTCACCCAGGATATTCGCAACCGGCTGGTGGATTACCTCGGTAAGCTCACCTATCCGATCCGCGTCGGGACGCACTACAACACCGCGTTTGCCCTCGCGCTGGCGCTCGATTACGGTCGCACAGTGGGAGACAAGGCGCTTGAACAGGCGATTGTGGCAGCGGCGGAGCGGTTTTATCTCGCCGACACGCGCTATCCGGCTCATTATGAGCCCGGCGGAGACGAGTATATTTCCGGCGCGCTGACGGAGGCGCTGCTGATGAGCAAGGTGTCTGAAGACTTCCCGGCCTGGTTTGATGCGTTTCTGCCAGAGGTGGGCGCCGTTACGGCACTGATGAACCCGGCGGAGGTGAGCGACCGTACCGACCCGAAAATTGCCCATCTGGACGGGTTAAACCTCAGCCGCGCGTGGTGTATGAAGCACATTGCGAAAGCGCTTCCTGCCAGCCACCCGGCGCAACCGGCGTTGCGCGAGGCGGTGACGAAACACCTGGCCGCCAGCGTCGGGCATGTCGTCGGCAGCCACTATAGCGGCGGACACTGGCTGGCGAGCTTTGCGCTGCTGGCGCTGGAGTAAACAAACGAGTCGTCTTTCTTGCCGGGTGGCGCTGCGCTTACCCGGCCTACATTGTGCAACGCTTGCCTGTAGACCGTGCAGGGCGCAGCCTAAATTTCTTTGATTTTTAATGCGATTAATACCTTAGTCGGATATTTTTCCGTCATTTCTCTGGAAACAGATATCTTTTTTACCATCGCAAAAGTGTACGATACTCGGCCACATACCCACAGTGGATGGATGGTTATATGGCTGTTATACCTTTGTTGCCTAAAGAAGGAATCGCACTTGTGTTGGCAAACATGAGGATTGCAAGAGCGCATGGTATGAGTAGAAACATGGCTATCCCGACAACCTATCTTTGGTTTTATCAAAAAGTAAGAAATAAGGGGCCGTGGGATTACAAGCAGGGACACCCTGAGTTAGCAAATTTTGGGAACTTCAATTATGGTTCGGCTGGTTATGCCGCCGGGATACCATCAAAAACGCTATTGATGGGGGCTGGATGGGCGCAGGAAAGAGCTAAAACCTCCAAAAAGAAATGGGGGCACTGGTATCAAAAACCGCCTTATGGGGATGATCCTCACGATCAGTTTTGGATAAGGCAAGGTATAGAATATGCAAAGAAATACGGTTATTAAACGGCTTCATTTCTTACTCACAACGATTCTATTGCTCGTTGTTTGTGGGTTTCTGACATATCAATACTATTTTAATGCACCTCCTCACGATAGTTTTGTCAGCAAACAGAAACTCTCTGATACCGTCACACTGTACATAACAAAGTATGATGATGGGGGCGCTACGGTGTCGGGTGTTTACCGCTTCTACTTAGATAAAGACAACAGCGGGAACATTATGAAAGCCCTTGAAGATCGATCACCATTCCTTGAAGCCAACACAAGCAATGTTACTGCTTCAGCTTATGGGAGCACGGTAAATGTAAAAATCACTGGCAAGGTTTATTCATTCACTAATTCTGATCTGTTCTATGCAGATGGTGTAGCGATCATGCCTGTAATTAACCTCATAGCCAATGGAATAAGAGATTAATCAAAATAAGGAGTTATAGAAATGGCTGTACCAGTACACCTCTTTTTGAAAGACGATGGCGGAGCAATGATCCGTGGCGGTTCTGATGTTGCAGACCGTGAAGGAAGTATAGAGCTCAGGGATCTGATTCATAACCTGAGCATTCCAACAGATGATGCAACGGGTAAACTTACAGGTACAAGGCAACACTCAGCTTTCAGTTTAACAAAAGCAATTGATTCATCTTCACCCTATCTATATAAAGCAGTCGCTACAGGTCAGACGCTTCATAGTGCTGAATTAAAGTTCTACCACATCAATGATGCTGGTCAGGAAGTGGAATACTTCAACATCCTTATGGAAGGTGTGAAAGTCATTTCAATAACTCCAATAATGCATGATACAAGAGATTGTCCCGGTACAGGTCACATGGAAAATGTATCTTTGCGATATGCAAAAATCACCTGGAAAATTCTGGACGGAAATATTCAGTACACTGATGCCTGGAACGAACGCCCTACAGCCTATGCGTAAAAACGAGCAGCGCCTCTCGGCGCTGCAATAGTTTACGCTGATGCCCAAACAGCAGGGCGCAGCCTGCTCAGGCTAAATAAGACCGATCCCGTTGAGGCAATCACCGCAATCCACAGCGCCAGATGCACGGCCCGGTCATCAAGCGTTTGATGATCTGACCCTGTAGTCACAGCCAGCAGCACCCCCACCACGGCGGCGCCGAGACACTGGCCGAATGTCCTCACAATCGACAACACGCCGGAGGCATAGCTGGCATATTCCCGCGCGACGTTAGCGAGCATTTCCCGGTTATTGGGGCTCTGGAAGCAGCCAAATCCAATACCGCATACCAGGCTGCGCAGGCAGATATTCCACACGGAAGGATTCTCCGGCAACGTGGCCAGCAGGACCAACCCACCGACAAAGACGATAAGCCCGAGGGTCGAGATCAGCGGCGCGGAGATCGTATCCGCCCAGCGACCCGCGTGGGGCGCGATCAGCACGATGCCAATCGGCCACGGGGTAAACAGCAGCGCCGACACCACCGGGCTGTAGCCATACACGCTCTGAAACAGGAACGGCAGCGCGACAAACGTGATCCCCTGGCTCACAAACGACGCCAGCGAGGTCAGCGCGGCGAGGGTGAAGCGCCCGTTTCTGAACATCACCGGCGGCAGTAACGGATGTTGCGCGCGCCGGATACGCCAGGTAAAGGCGAAGGCGCCGACCAGCGCGAGAACGCCCCAGCAGACGGCCTCCTGGTTAATGTGTTGCGTCACGTGCTGAAGGCTGTCGGCCAGCATGATCGCTGAACCTAACAGCACGGCGGAGAGCACGGCGCCCGGCGCGTCAAAGGGAGTGCGGTCAGCGGCCGATTCCCGCGGCAAGGCCCGCCATGCCAGCAGAAGGGCGATGCTGCCCGGAATAAGGTTAATGGCGAACAGCCATTGCCAGCTTAGGGCGTCCAGTATTGTTCCGCCGAGCACCGGGGCTATCGCCGTGCTGGAGGCGATAAGCAGGGCGTGCAGCCCCAGAATACGGCCCAGCAGTCGGCCCGGAAAAACGGACCGCAGGATCGCCGGGGCGATGCTCAGGGTCGCCGCGCCGCCGATGCCCTGCAGAATTCGCATCCCGGTTAACATTTCCGGCGTTGTTGCCAGCGCGCAGCCGAGCGAGGTGAGCGTAAAGGTGGCAAGCCCGGCAAGAAATACCGGGCGATAGCCCACGCGCGCCGCCAGCGCCGCGAAGATGGCCAACGTCATCGCCGCTGACAGCAGATAACCGTTGGCGAACCAGACCGCTACGTTCGCGGGGACCTGCATCGCGCTTGCCATGGAGGGGAGCGCGATGTTGATCATGGTACCGTCAAAAACGCCCATCAGCGTGGTGGTCATAACGGCGGCCATCACCCTGGCGCGTTCATGTCCGGGTAAACCTTCATCGCCGGGCTGGTTTGAAAAGAGCGTCATCGTCGTTACTCCGAAAAAGAATCGTGATGACGAAACTATAATCATGCGGTATACAGTGCGGAAGACGCAGCATTTGCACTTAATCAATGCGTGTAACGCCATATCTGAGGAGCCATCGTGTCCGATCCTGATTTTAACCTTCTGGTTGCGCTCGATGTTTTGCTGGCAGAAGCCAGCGTGGCGGGCGCGGCGCGACGTTTGAACCTGAGCACCTCCGCCATGAGCCGCACCCTGAGCCGGTTGCGGGAGGTGACCGGCGATCCGATCCTGGTGCGGGCTGGTCGTCATATGGTGCTGACGCCCTGGGCCGAAGCCACCCGGGACCGCGCCAGAAGCGCCGTGCACGAGGCGAGGGCGGTGCTGCAGCCCTCCACCGACGCGCTGAAGGTGGAAAACCTCGAACGGCTGTTCACCATCCGGGCCAACGACGGTTTTGTGGTGGCGTTTGGGCCTCTGCTCATTGCTGCGGTGGCGAGCGTTGCGCCCGGGGTGTGCATCCGCTTCTCACCGAAACCGGAAAAAACGTCGCGCTACTTGCGGGAGGGACTTGTCGATCTGGAGATTGGCGTGCAGGGCAACATGGGGCCAGAAATACGGCTGCAAAGGCTTTTCCAGGATCGGTTTGTTGGCACGGTGCGCAAGGGGCATCCGCTGTCAGAGCAGCCGGAGGTCAGCCTGAGTGACTATGTCGCCTGGGGGCATGTGGTGGCCTCGCCGGACGGATCGCTGCACGGGTTTGCCGATGAGGCGCTGGCGGAGCGCGGGATGAAGCGCAAGGTCGCCAGCGTGGTGCCCGGTTTTCCGACGGCGTTATCCGTGGCGCTGGCCTCCGATCTGATTGCCATGGTGCCAGCGTTATACCTGCTCAATCAGGCGATGACCGAGCGCGTGCACGTCTTTGAACTGCCCTTTAAGACCCGCACTATTACGGTATCCCAGATGTGGCATCCGCGCATGGAACGGGACCCGGCGCATCGCTGGCTCAGGGAAAAGGTCCTTGAGGTGTGCCGCGCGGTTTGCTGACGCTCAGAGCACTTTCCCCGGCACGGTGAGGATGAAGCGCGTCGACACCGCATCCGATTCCACGCGGACTTTTCCCTGATGTGCGGTGACGATGGACTTCACGATGGCAAGCCCAATGCCGCTGCCTTCGCCTTTACGCTGCCTGGACGGATCGACGCGATAAAAACGGTCAAACAGCTTCGGCAGATGCGCCGGCGGGATCGGCGTGCCGGGGTTTTCTGTCACCAGCTCAACGTCGTTATCCTGTTTTCGCAGTGAGACCGTCACCGTTTTGCCCGCTGGCGTATAGCGCAGGGCGTTAGATAACAGATTATTGATGGCCCTTCTGAACATCTGCGGATCGCCTTCTATCAGGCAGGGCATCCCGTTAAACTTCAGCGCGATGTGGCGTTCTTCCGCCCAGGCTTCGAAGAAATCGAAGACTTTCATGACCTCGGCGCTTAAATCAAACATCACCCGGTCAGGGATGAGCTGATTGTTATCCGCCTGCGCCAGGAAAAGCATGTCGCTGACCATGCGGGTCATCCGGTTGTACTCTTCCAGGCTGGAGTACAACACATCCTCCAGCTCCTTCGGAGTGCGGTTCTGACTCAGCGCGATTTCCGTTTGCGTCACCAGGTTGGTGATGGGGGTTCTGATTTCGTGCGCGATGTCGGCGGAAAAGTTAGCCTGACGGGTAAAGACATCTTCAATCTTTTCGATCATCTGGTTGAAGGAGATGACCAGCTGCTCCAGCTCAACGGGTACGCGGGACGGCTCCAGTCGTGCATCCAGATTTTCAGAGGTGATGTTTTTTATGGCGTTGCTGACGTTACGCAGAGGCAAATGTCCCTGGCGCACCGCGATGCGAATGACAAGGATAATCAGCAGGCTGATAACCGCCGCAATCGCCAGGAGATTCTTTTTCAGCGCCTCAAGATAGTGGAGATGAAAATTAATGGAGAGCCCGATCAGCATGACGTAGTCCTGGGTTTTTCCCTGCAGCGTCGCCGTGCCTGAAGAGGCGATAATCCGGTAGGTTTCCATTTTCATGTCGGACCCGGCGTGCATGGGGTTGGCCGGGTCTTCTACCGTCCAGAGAAACACATCCTGTGCGCGACGGTGTTCGCTAAAGTTCGCCGTGTTCATTGCCGGGCGCAAAGCCGCCCCTTGCGCCGAGCTGAACAGGGTATTGCCCTGCGGATCCAGAAGCAGGACGGCCACGTTGCGGTAGCTGGCGATCGACTCTTTAATCTTGCTGATTTTCTTTTGATCGGGATCGGCCGGTGATTGCAGTATGCGGTGCATCGCAGTGCTGATTTGCTGCAGATCGCTGACATCCTGCTCGGCGAAATGCTTTTCAACGGAATGGAGCATAAACCAGGTAAAGGCGAAAAAGGCCAGTATAGTGGAGAGACTGATAAGAAAGGTCAGCCGCAGGGCAAGAGAAAAGGGGCGCCGGGGAAGCTTAACGTGCATCCGGCACCTCCAGCATATAGCCCACGCCGCGCACCGTCTGGATCAGCTTCGGTTCAAAATCGTTATCGATTTTCGCGCGCAGCCGCTTTACCGCCACGTCAATCGCGTTTGTGTCGCTGTCAAAATTCATGTCCCACACCTGGGAGGCAATCAGGGAGCGGGGAAGCACTTCCCCCTGATGGCGCATGAAAAACTCCAGCAGGCTGAACTCTTTGCTGGTTAACAGGATGCGACTTCCGGCCCGGCTGACCTTTCTCGACACGAGGTCAACCGTCAGGTCAGCCACCTGAAGCTGGCTTTCCGCGATCACCGTATTTCCGCGTCTTAACAGCGTCCTTACCCTGGCGAGCAGCTCGGCAAAGGCGAAAGGCTTAATCAGATAATCATCCGCGCCCAGCTCCAGCCCTTTAACCCGATGTTCAATCGTACCGAGAGCCGTAAGTAACAGAATGGGCATCCCTTTGCCCGCAGAGCGGAGCATACGGACAATGTCCCAGCCGTTCACATCGGGCAGCATGATATCCAGAATCAGCAGATCGTATTCAGCGGTCATGGCGAGATGGTAGCCGTTCAGGCCATTATCCGCGTGGTCTACGACAAACCCCGCTTCAGTCAGCCCCTTACTCAGGTACTCACCGGTTTTCATTTCGTCTTCGACGATCAGTATTTTCATCGTGCTCCCCAGAATGGCTGCTGATGACATTCTATGGCGCCCGCGACCGTTCACAATGACTTACGTTAAAAATGACAACATTGTCATTATCCTGTCACCCGTCAAACAGGATGTGTTCCGTAGAGTAGCCCTAAAAATACTCTGGACTTCATCTGGACCGTTATGTTCCTGTTAAAACGACTTAGCATCAGTACGGTATTTATCCTGGCAGGCTGCGTCTCGCTGGCCCCTGAGTACCAGCGCCCGGCGTCACCGGTACCTCAGCAATTTTCACTCTCGCGCAACGGCCTGACGCCCGCGGTGGCGGGTTATCAGGACACCGGCTGGCGCACCTTTTTTGCCGACCCGCAGGTAGCGGGGCTGATTACGGAAGCCCTGAATAACAATCGCGATGTAAAAATGGCCGCCCTGAAGGTTGAAGAGGCGCGGGCGCAGTTCAACGTGACGGATGCAGACCGTTATCCTCAGCTGAATGCCTCTTCGGGTATCACGTACAGCGGCGGGCTTAAAAGTGACAAACCCACCACGCAGCAGTACGACGCGGGCCTTGCGCTTAGCTATGAACTCGACTTCTTCGGCAAGCTGAGGAACATGAGCGAGGCTGACCGACAAAACTATTTCGCCAGCGAAGAGGCCCGTCGCGCGGTGCATATCCTGCTCGTCTCTAACGTTTCCCAGAGCTATTTCAATCAGCAGCTGGCGTATAAACAGCTGCGTATTGCGCGGGAAACGCTGACAAATTACCAGCAGTCTTATGCGTTCGTTGAGCAGCAGCTGGTGACGGGCAGTACGAACGTCCTGGCGCTGGAACAGGCCCGGGGACAGATCGAAAGCACGCAGGCAGATATTGCCAAACGAGAGGGAGAGCTGGCGCAGGCCAATAATGCCCTGCAGCTGGTCCTCGGCACGTATCGCGCGCTCCCGGGCGACAGCGGCATGAATGCCGGCGATGTCGCGCCGGTAAAACTGCCTCCCCATCTTTCCTCAGCGATACTGTTACAGCGCCCGGATATTATGGAGGCGGAATACCAGCTTAAAGCGGCCGATGCGAATATTGGCGCCGCGCGTGCCGCCTTTTTCCCGTCCATATCACTAACCAGCGGGCTTTCCACAGGTAGTACGGAATTATCCAGCCTGTTCACGTCAGGGAGCGGGATGTGGAATTTTATTCCTAAAATCGAAATTCCCATTTTCAATGCGGGCAGGAATAAGGCCAACCTGAAGCTGGCTGAAATTCGCCAGCAGCAGTCGGTTGTTAATTACGAACAAAAAATTCAGTCCGCCTTCAAACAGGTTGCCGACGCGCTCGCGCTGCGGGACAGCATTAACCAGCAGCTTGCTGCGCAACAGCGGTATCTTGATTCGCTACGCATCACCCTGCAGCGGGCCAGAGGGTTATATTCCAGCGGTGCGGTCAGCTATATCGAAGTGCTTGATGCGGAACGTTCTCTTTTCTCCACGCAGCAAAATATTCTCGACCTTATTTATGCCCGGCAGGTTAATGAAATTAATCTTTTCACCGCGCTCGGCGGCGGTTGGGTCGAATAACGTTATTTAATTAAACAGGAAAATAAACATGCGCAATTCACTTAAGGCTGTTGTATTCGGTGCGATCTCTATTGTGTTTTCTGCTGGCCTCCAGGCTGAAGTTCATCAGCACGAGGGGATGAGTGCTGCCAGCGAAGGGAGCTCAGAGCAGCTCATCACCGGGACCGGTATCGTGAAGGACATTGATCTCACGAATAAAAAAGTCACGATTTCTCATGAGGCCATCCCGGCGATTGGCTGGCCCGCGATGACCATGCGTTTCACCTTTATTCAGGCCGATGAGAGCATCAACGCCTTAAAGGTCGGCAGTCACGTTGATTTTTCGTTTGTTCAGCAGGGCAATATCTCTTTACTGAAGAGCATTAAATAGCGAGATACGGCATGGCCTCATTAAAAATAAAATATGCTGCCATGATAGTCAGCAGCCTGATTGCGGGAGGGCTGATATCCGTGACGGCATGGCAGGCTTTTCATTCGTCTGAAAAAACAGAAAACAGCGTTTCTGAAAGAAAGGTGCTTTTCTGGTATGACCCGATGAAGCCCGACGTTAAATTCGATAAGCCCGGTAAATCGCCGTTTATGGATATGGATCTGGTGCCGAAATATGCGGATGAAAATGACGATAAAAGCGACACCGGAATACGTATTGACCCGACACAGGTTCAGAACCTGGGATTAAAAACGCAAAAGGTAACGCGCGGAACGCTGAATTATGCCCAGACGATCCCGGCCAACGTCAGCTATAACGACTATCAATTTGTCATTGTACAGGCGCGCGCGGAAGGGTTCGTGGAGAAAGTGTATCCCCTGACGACGGGCGATAAGGTGAAGAAAGGCACGCCGCTGATTGATATTACCATTCCGGACTGGGTCGAAGCGCAGAGCGAGTTTCTGCTGCTATCCGGCACCGGTGGAACGCCAACGCAAATAAAAGGTGTGCTGGAGCGTCTTCGCCTGGCCGGAATGCCGGATGACGATATTCAGAGGATGCGTGCGACCCGAACGATCCAGACCCGGTTTACCATCAAGGCGCCTATCGACGGGGTGATCACGGCCTTTGACCTGCGTACCGGGATGAATATTTCCAAAGATAAGGTGGTGGCGCAAATTCAGGGAATGGATCCGGTCTGGATCGGCGCGGCAGTACCTGAATCCATCGCTTATCTGCTGAAAGATACCTCGCAGTTTGCTGTTTCCATACCGGCTTATCCGGATAAATCCTTCCCGGTTGAAAAGTGGAGTCTTCTGCCGAGCGTGGATCAAACCACCCGTACGCTGCAGGTGCGCCTGCAGGTCTCCAATAAGGATGAACTGCTGAAACCGGGCATGAATGCGTACCTGAAGCTAAATACCCAAAGCCAGGAAATGGTGCTGATCCCCTCCCAGGCCGTAATCGATACCGGCAAAGAACAGCGCGTTATTACGGTTGATGCGGACGGGAATTTTGTGCCGAAAAGGATCCACGTTCTGCATGAAGCTCAGCAGCAGTCCGGCATTGGTAGCGGACTGGAAGAGGGAGAGTCGGTAGTGGTCAGCGGTCTGTTCCTGATTGACTCGGAGGCCAATATTACCGGCGCGCTGGAGCGCATGCGTCACGCTGAAACGGCTGACGGCGCGCATTCTGGCCATTAAGGAGACGATGATGATTGAATGGATTATCCGGCGGTCAGTCGCCAACCGTTTCCTGGTCATGATGGGGGCGCTCTTCCTCAGCGTCTGGGGGACATGGACCATCATCAACACCCCGGTCGATGCCTTACCCGATCTGTCTGACGTTCAGGTGATTATCAAAACCAGCTATCCCGGCCAGGCTCCGCAGATTGTTGAAAACCAGGTCACCTATCCACTCACCACCACCATGCTGTCGGTTCCCGGCGCAAAGACCGTGCGCGGTTTTTCGCAGTTTGGTGATTCGTATGTCTATGTCATTTTTGAAGACGGTACCGATTTGTACTGGGCCCGTTCGCGCGTGCTGGAGTATCTGAACCAGGTTCAGGGCAAACTGCCTGCCGGTGTGAGCTCAGAAATAGGCCCTGATGCCACGGGCGTGGGCTGGATATTTGAGTATGCGCTGGTGGATCGCAGCGGAAAACACGATCTCGCCGAGTTACGCTCGTTGCAGGACTGGTTCCTGAAATTTGAACTGAAAACGATCCCGAACGTGGCTGAAGTGGCCTCCGTCGGCGGCGTGGTGAAGCAGTATCAGATCCAGGTCAATCCGTTAAAACTGGCTCAGTACGGCATTAGTCTGCCGGAGGTTAAGCAGGCCCTTGAGTCGTCTAACCAGGAGGCAGGGGGATCGTCAGTTGAAATGGCGGAAGCGGAGTATATGGTCCGGGCCAGCGGCTATCTGCAGACGATGGACGATTTCAATAACATCGTCCTGAAAACCGGCGAGAACGGGGTACCGATTTACCTTCGTGATGTTGCCCGCGTACAAACGGGGCCGGAAATGCGGCGCGGTATTGCCGAGCTGAACGGGCAGGGTGAAGTGGCGGGCGGCGTGGTGATCCTGCGTTCGGGTAAAAACGCGCGCGAGATCATTACGGCGGTGAAAGATAAACTGGAGACGCTGAAGGCCAGCCTGCCGGAAGGGGTTGAGATTGTGACTACCTACGATCGCAGCCAGCTCATCGATCGGGCAATCGACAACCTGAGTTCCAAGCTGCTCGAAGAGTTTATCGTGGTGGCCATCGTCTGCGCCCTGTTCCTGTGGCACGTTCGCTCGGCGCTGGTGGCGATTATCTCTCTGCCGCTTGGCCTGTGTATTGCCTTTATCGTCATGCATTTCCAGGGGCTGAACGCCAATATCATGTCGCTGGGAGGCATTGCCATTGCCGTCGGCGCGATGGTGGATGCCGCTATCGTGATGATTGAAAACGCGCACAAACGGCTGGAAGAGTGGAATCACCAGCATCCGGGAGAGCAGATTGATAACGCCACGCGCTGGAAGGTGATCACCAACGCCTCTGTCGAGGTTGGCCCCGCGCTGTTTATCAGCCTGCTGATCATCACCTTGTCCTTCATTCCTATCTTTACCCTTGAGGGTCAGGAAGGACGGCTGTTTGGTCCGCTGGCCTTCACGAAAACGTACGCCATGGCGGGCGCGGCCGCGCTGGCCATCATTGTTATCCCCATCCTGATGGGATTCTGGATCCGGGGTAAAATCCCTGCAGAGACCAGTAACCCGTTGAACAGGCTACTGATTAAAGCCTATCATCCGCTACTGATTCGTGTGCTCCACTGGCCTAAAACAACCCTGCTGGCTGCGGCCTTATCCATCTTCACGGTGATCTGGCCCCTGAGCCAGGTGGGCGGCGAGTTCCTGCCAAAGATAAATGAAGGTGACCTGCTGTATATGCCGTCAACATTGCCGGGCGTCTCTCCGGCTGAAGCTGCCGCGCTGTTACAGACAACGGACAAGCTCATCAAAACCGTACCTGAAGTGGCCTCGGTGTTTGGCAAAACCGGCAAGGCCGAAACGGCAACGGATTCCGCTCCGCTCGAAATGGTGGAGACCACTATTCAGCTCAAGCCTGAGGATCAGTGGCGGCCCGGCATGACCATTGACAAGATCGTTGATGAGCTAGACAAGACCGTTCGTTTGCCTGGCCTGGCGAACCTCTGGGTTCCGCCCATTCGTAACCGGATAGACATGCTTTCGACCGGGATCAAAAGCCCCATCGGTATCAAAGTGTCAGGTACCGTTCTGTCGGATATTGACGCCACGGCGCAGAGCATTGAGGCGGTAGCCAAAACGGTGCCGGGCGTGGTGTCTGCCCTGGCTGAACGTCTGGAGGGCGGGCGCTACATTGATGTTGATATCAACCGGGAAAAAGCCTCCCGCTACGGGATGACGGTGGGTGATGTGCAGCTGTTCGTCGCTTCGGCCATCGGCGGGACGACGGTGGGTGAAACGGTGGAAGGCGTCGCCCGATACCCGATTAATATTCGCTATCCTCAGGACTACCGAAACAGCCCGAGCGCGTTGAAGCAGATGCCTCTCCTCACGCCGATGAAACAGCAGATCACGCTGGGCGATGTGGCGGATATCAACGTGGTTTCCGGCCCCACGATGCTAAAAACGGAGAATGCCCGACCTGCGAGCTGGATTTATATCGATGCCCGCGGCAGGGATATGGTGTCGGTGGTGAACGACATTAAAACGGCTATCAGTCAGAACGTAAAGCTGAGACCGGGTACCAGCGTCTCATTCTCCGGACAGTTTGAACTGCTCGAACACGCCAACAAGAAACTGAAGCTGATGGTGCCGATGACGGTGATGATCATCTTCATTCTGCTGTATCTGGCGTTCCGTCGCGTGGATGAAGCGTTGCTGATCCTGATGAGCTTGCCGTTCGCACTGGTCGGAGGAATATGGTTCCTCTACTGGCAGGGCTTCCATATGTCTGTGGCAACCGGCACCGGTTTTATCGCTCTGGCCGGGGTAGCGGCAGAATTTGGGGTGGTCATGCTGATGTATTTGCGTCATGCCATTGAAGCGCACCCGGCGTTATCCCATCGGGAAACGTTCACCGAACAGGGGCTAGATGACGCTCTTTATCATGGCGCGGTGCTGCGCGTGCGGCCAAAGGCGATGACCGTCGCGGTGATTATTGCCGGTCTGCTGCCCATTCTGTGGGGTACCGGTGCCGGGTCAGAAGTCATGAGCCGGATAGCGGCGCCCATGATTGGCGGGATGATCACGGCTCCGCTACTATCGCTGTTTATTATTCCTGCGGCGTATAAGTTAATTTGGTTGCGCAGGCATAAAAAGCCATAAAATAAACCGCCAGTGATGGCGGTTTTTTTACGGGATGAACGCTTAGCGCGCTGTTTTAGCACGCGTCTGGCTGAGAAGCTTGCGCCAGGCACGATTATGCAGAGTAAACAGCAGCATCTTATAGAAGGCAGTGGAAAGGATACAGCTGCCGCTAAGCAGTAGCATGACGGAACTCACTAGCGCCGCGGTCAGACTGACGCCCGGAGCAGCGCTACCGCTCAGCGCGACCAGCAGATAGGCTGCCGTTAATACCAGGCTTATCACCGCCAGCGTAAGGTGTAACCGCACGGCGCGCATGCTGCCTTTGCCAATCATAAACATCGTCACGCCGTTAAGGCCAGCGAACAGAAGGGCGATCAGGACAACCCAGACGAATACGTGTCCCGCTGGCAGGTCGAGTTCGGCGAGTACGCCATACCCCAGCCACAGCTGAGGAATAGCGAAACTGACAATCACCCCGAGAGTACTGATTGCCGCCGGAATACCCATGGTGTGTAAACCCACAGGTTTGCCCATTTCTTCAGCCAACTGAGTCTTTAGCTGTTGCAGCTGTGTCGGGGAGGCATTGCTTATGCTGGTAGCCACCTCGTTACAGTGTTGCAGGCGACGGGATAAATTTCTAATTATTTGAATAATCAACGTTTTGTATCTCTCATTCCTTGAGTGCCGGAATAGGGTAGGGAATAAGCTCATAGAGTGACAGAAATGTCACTCGCCAGTCATGCGATAAACAGTAGCCGGTTTTTATAATTCATTATAAAGAAGGCCTCCAACTGTTGGGCGCTTTAACTTCGGAGATACCGTTATGAAAAAGACTCTTTTATCTGTTATTGCCCTCCTGGCGGTTTCTGCATCCAGCTGGGCGGCAGAGACAAACAGCAACAAACAGGCAGCACTGCCCCATGACATGATGCAAAGCAACACATCGGATTCGAGCCAGAGCATGGCGGAAATGCATAAGGAGATGATCAAAACCCGTCCATGCGGTACTAACGAAACAGCGACGTCGTTTTCCGCGATGAATGAACACGAGAAAGCGGCGATTGCACACGAGACGGCGAATAACGGCCAGTCTTCGGTCAGCCATCAGCAGCAGGCGCAACAACATCGTCGCCAGATGACAGAGAATTAATCCGCTGCTTAGCCTCTCGAGGCCGTAAACCCTCCATCGATCCTGCTGAAGTGTACCGTCTGCATGTGGTCGCGAAAATGGGCGGCACGGCAATTTGAAAACCCGCAGATGACTTAGCGGGTTTTTTATTTCAGCCGAAAAAAGGCCTACAAATCAAAATTTAAAATATTTATACAATTAAGCTTTGATTAATAAATAAACTAACCATTAACAATTGCTTAATTGTTAATTTAAAACAAAAGCGATTTTTCTTTGCCTTTTTCTGGGGGAGGGGTGTTTATTCTGATAATAATTAATCACTTGAGGTATTGCCCTGGATTAAGATGAAAAAACCATCATTGATACTTTACTTATGCTATAAAGTGGCACATTACACCATGTAACCCATGGTGCAGTAAAATGAAATTCCGTATTATTAAAGTCAGTTGCGGGAAGTGATTGCACCACTCATATTTAAGAACGTTCTGATTGCCAGTTATTGCACTGGCTAAAATATAAAATATATCACAAGCAGCTTCTGCCAGATTGAAGCTGGTGGTTTTTTCTTTACAAATATGTATGAAAATAAATGGATTCCAGAAACCATTTCAAAATAGATGGGGCGAACTCCGAAAAGCCAAATGAGTAGGATGACTAATATCGAGGCAATATCATGTCGAATCAAGAGACTATTGTTGGTGGCTGGACGGCTTATCATACGTTGACCGAAAAAGATTGGCAGGTATTTAAAGAAGCCATGGCGGGATTTGTTGGTGTAACGTATGAGCCGCAGGCCGTCTCAACGCAGTTAGTGGCCGGGACAAATTATCGTTTCAAGTGCCTTGCTTCAATTCCGCCTGCTTTAGTGGTGTGGGAGTCTATTGTTGAAATCTTCCAGCCTTTGCAGGGGGCTCCGCATATTGTCGGGATCACCCGAATCTGAACTTTCAATCAATACTGTGTCAATGCGTGATTTAGGAAAACATTCCAGGCTTTGACGGTCTTTTCGTAAATAAGTGCTTTTTATTAACTTGGCTTTGCTTTGATCCACTTATTGAAAGAAGTCGTGAGCTTAAAACACGATTTCCTTGGTATGAAATGACCTGATTAGCCACGGTCAATATGTTTTATATTTAACTGAGTTCTAAGAGTTCACTGCGATCTTAGTAACAGAAAGGGTATTTAATAATGCTAAATCATATTCTACAGGCCGGCACTAATCCGTCGATTAACAGTAATAACATGAAAGCGAGTGCTGATGCCTCAACCACGGCAGCTGTGATTATTCAAAACTATGTAGGCACCATTTTAACACAGGCCGATCTCTCTCTGCCTGATATATTACCCGATCTACCGGAACATCAGGCAAAGGCCAGAGACCATGCCACATCCTGGCGTGATGTCATACAGCCGCAAATGATCTCAACCAATACGGATATTGTGAGCTTCTCTAACAATTTTGATTCCTATTATGATCCTTTGGTTAAGCTGGCGGTAAAAATACAGCAAAACCCTTCGGACACAGCATCAATTAATACTTTTAAACTGGGTGTTCAGCAACTTCAGGCGTTGGTCGCTCAAAAACAAACCGCTACGCATACCGTGGTTAATTCAGTGGGGGGGTTCCAGACCACGCTTGCCGAAGATGCCCGCAATTTCGCCAGTGATTTTTCGACGGCAGAGGCGGCATTAGCCGGTAAAGACGGGCAAATTGCCGCACTGGGGAAACAAATCGACGCTATTAATTCCGCCATGAGTAAAGACTTGACTATGATTGCAGCGGGTTCAACCGCCGCAGTGGTAGGGGGATTAATGATTGCCGTGGGGGCACTGGCGGAAATTGCGACCGCAGGCGTCAGTACCGCACTGATTGTCGGTGGATTGGTGGTCGTTGGAGCCGGTGCTGGTGTTGCCATTGCTGGGGGAGTTGACTATGCCAAGCAAACCAGCGCGCTCAGCACGGCCATTACGACCAGAACAAAACTACAACAACAGTATTCTGCCACCAAAAACGTGAATACGATTGTTCAGAATCTTTCAGGCCAGGCATCTGCTGCGGTTCAGGCCGCGGGTTCTTTACTGGCAGGTTGGCAGACGCTAGAACAGGACTTTATTGTCTTCCAGTCGGCGCTGACCAGCGCGACCCCCGATTTAGGTTATTTCCTGATCGCGCAACTCAATGCGGCGAAAGCGGACTGGGATGACGTTGGCAATCATGCCCGTAAACTCCTGGATTATGGTTCTTTACCGGTCAGCAACGCTTCGGTTACCAGCGGTGGGATCCTGTTACCTAATCCAACGGCGACGTTTGCACGGCTGGCTGCTGCATAGCGTTCATCAATCAGGCCCGTGAGGGTCTGATTGTTTTAACAGAAAACCGGACGCATCGTTTCACGATGATGCCAATAAAAGACCCATGTCTAAGGTTCAGAGTATGCCAGCATTAAAAGTCAGCTTTACTCAGGCATTAGCGGCTCAACAAAATGTGCGTCAACAGATGAAGCAGGTCGCACAACAATTAGAACAGCTTCCGCCCATTAACGATCCGCAGATCTCCGACCTGAATGAAAATATTGTCTCCGTCCACAATCATGCGAATTATTATCTGTCTGACATTGTGGTGAAAATGGATTCGTTGTATTCCGAGGTTATCAGGTTTGGAGACGAGCTGGATTCTACGGTTTCTAACATCCGTTCTGAATTAAATGGTCCTGACGGACAGGGATATCTCATAAAAGCTCAGGGGCAGATTAAGCAATTACTCTCCGACAGCGCGCCGCTATCCGCCTCTCTGAATAATTTCAATGAAGTTGTTATTTCCTTTAATAATGACATTACGTCGGACTCAAGGAACTTGCTAGCCGATCAGCAAAAGGCGCAACAGTTATTAGCTGCCGATCGGGCAAGATTAGAGGCTCTTAACGCTCAGCTGAATGCGCTGAATGCTGAGCTTGAAAGTAAAAAGAGGATGGAAATTATCATCGGCATTTTTACTCTTGGGATTGGCGCCGCCATTATGGAATTAACAGGCTATGTGCAAAGCACAGAGCGGGCGATTGGACAGGCGCAACAGGAAACGGAGAGGCTTTATCAGGAAATAGGACAGCTCGGCGCCACCAGTGATGCACTGAACGCATTGACCAAAGGAACCGCTATTTTGTTTGGCCTGACACAATCTCTTCAATATGGTTGGCAAACCGTGACGGCCGAGCTGTCGGAGGTCACCCAACAACAGGTGACTGCGGATTTTCTTATCGTCTCGGTTAATACCGTGCAGGCGAACTGGCAGGAAGTGATGTGCACCGTTGAGCAATTGCAGTAAGGCAAAAACCAATTAACGACTTTGAGGTTTTCATTATGATCATGCAAGCCATTGCAGCTGTGAAAAATGATACTGAATCATCATCAACCAATACCTTAATGACAGGTATTCAGGGCATTGGTGCTTCATCGATTGCTCAACAGACTTATGCGAGCACTGTATTATGTCAACCCAACATTCATTTAGATATTTTACCTGATCTTCCTGCACAGCAGGCTATTGCGCGCGATCAGGCGCAGGAATGGTTGTCCTCGATTAATCCGGCGGCCATTTCTTCTCTGGTGAATGTGCGTAATTTTTCGAATCAGGTGGGGGCTTATGTCGATGCACTTCTTCCGGCGGCACAAAAATATGACATGGGGGATAAAAGCCAACTTCCTTATATCCAGCAGGGCATCCAGCAGCTGCTTTTTCTTGCTCAGAAAAACGTCACTTCCACGGGGGTGTTTGTCGATAACGTCCAGGTTTATGTGAATGGGATCAACAGCAGTCAGAGCACATTTAAAGAGGCTAAAGAAATCGTGCAGACGCAAATTACCGGTGATAAAGGGGAAATATCGGCACTTCGGCAGAAGCTAAACGATCTGAATAAACAGATGGATGCAGATATTGTGCAGATTTCGGCGGGAGCGGTGAGCGACATTATAGGGATCGGCATGATTGTCATTGCGGCCACAACAATTATCGAAACCGGTGGGGCAACGCAAACGCTTCTGGCTGCAGGTATTACCCTGGTCGCGGGCGGAACGCTGGCGATGACCATAAGCTCTGCCGATATCGTCAAAGCGCAAAAAGAGTACAGCACAACGTTGACCAATCTCGTCGGGCTTGAATTGGAAGTGGCTGTTTTTGACACGGTTTATAACCAGTTGACGGCCAGTGAAAGACTTTCTCAGTCTGCCATTGATGCCGCTAAGCTGCTGGTCAACGGATGGCAGACCGTTGCTGATAGCTACCAGCAAACGCTGGCCGACCTGCAGCAGAGTTCAAAAGGGTATCTGGCACTGAGGCTGAGCGCGATGAAACGCCAGTGGCAACAGCTAGGCGAGCAGGCGGGAAGCGTGATGCAGTTAGGGCCGCTGCCTTTTAATACTGTTCCCGCAAATGAACTGAAGTCGAGTGCATGAAAGGCGAAGATTAATATTTGGCTGCTGCTGCCCGGCAACCGCCGGGCAGAGAGGCTTTTTAGAACAGGTATAGCGTCAGCGCTGTTGGCTGAAGGTGAGTGGTACAAAACAGCGTAAGTTAACAATCAACATAATTTAACTATTCTGGGTTTGAGGAATATACATAATTTACGACAGCACCAGAAACAGTATAACAAACTGTTTTAAATGGATATTAATCAAATGGCGATTCAAACTCACAGTTATGAACTCAGTTTTGGTTCATAACTGTGTTAAACGCTGTCCATAAATCACTCGATGTCACGTCAGTTGGTTCATGAACTGTTCGTTCTAATTTTGTGATGTGTGTCAGGTTTTAGTGTTCAGTAATGTTACCTTTTACTCGATGATCGATTGTTTAGCACCTCTCCCACAACCGGAGCAGCGGTAAATGCGTTTGGCCAGCCAGCATAGAAGGCGGCCTGGGTAACGATCTCACCAGCTTCCTCAACAGAAAGTCCATTATCCATTGCTCTATTGAGGTGATAGCCAATCTGCGCGCTCTGTCCGGATGCGATTAACGCGCTGACCGTAATCAGGCTTCTGTCGCGGGGTTTCAGCGCGGGTCTTTGCCAGAGATCCAGGAACAGTGGATCTGCAGTGAATTTAACCAGGCCCGGAGATATTGGGCCAACATTTTTCTCCACTGTCTCTGAACGCTGCTTTTCTGCTTCCTGATTGAGAGGAAGCAGGTCCGGAGAAGATTCAGGAAGTGCATCTGCCGTGACGCCACGAGTTTCAAATACTGCTTTGGTCACGCTGACGGCTGACATGGCATTTGGCCAACCTGAGTAGAACGCCAGATGGGTAATGATTTCTGACAATTCCGCTGGCGTAACGCCATTATCAAGGGCAATGTCTATATAGTGCTTAAGGTCGCCAGGCTGGTTTCTGGCAATTAGCATGGAGACGGTCACCATACTACGATCCCTGGGCGAGAGGGCATCGCGTGTCCACAGATCTTCAGCAATAGCTTCTCGACCAAAGCGCGCAAGAGCCGGTGAGACAGAACGAATATCAGCTTCAGAAATCGCTGAAGGTTCAATTTTCATCATAGCTTTACCTCTTGTTTCCTCAGCATTAGCAAAATCAGAAATAACAAGCGACATGGCCGCCGCTGCAATTACGCTTTTCATGTCAATCCTCACTGGTCAACGGTGCGGATCCTGTTTGATTCCGCCTTTGTTACGAAGAAATACCGGTTTTACCGGGATAGCGTCCTTACTGGTGCTCATATGCGCCGTTTGCCTGAGATAGTCACGGAAGTGTGGCGTTTGTCGGTGCAGTTGATACGCTTCCTCACTGGCGTAAATCTCATAGAAATACCAGCGGTTCGGAGTTTGTGAGTCTGTAGCGGAATACATGGCTAACACGCCTTTCTCTACTTTGAGTGACTCAGCCATTTCAGGCATGACGATGTTTTTAAATTCGGTCTGAAATTCAGGCTTTACCTCGACGATCACCAGATTATTAATGGTTCGCTCATTCGGTATGATGTGTTTGTCCCCCAGAAATTGGGGCTCCAGAGTGATTTTATTTTTCCAATCGATAATGTCAGGTGCCCGGGCAGCGAATGCCTTGTATGGTTCGGCATTCAGATGTTTGCGGTAAGCACTCTCGTTTTCATAGAGTTCGACCATGAATGCCTGACCTGGATTGTCGCTGCGTTGCAGGGCATACATCGCCAGCGTACCTGCTTCATGATCAACCGAAGCGGAAATCGTCTGCCTGGCCACGTCTGCAAAGTCGTTGTCCCGATCGGGCCTGACGCCGAGCTCGAAGATATTCATCACTGGCTTATTCGGCGCGTCCGGTTTTGTTGCAAAGACAGGGCTGCTTATTAGCATGCAAATTAAAAGAATAAGGCTCTTTTTCACGATGATCCTTTTATTGAAATTACTGTTTAAGACGTTCTATAAGTTGGTGTTGGTAAGAAGGTAACCGATCGCTGCTGGCGCTCTCAAAGACGAGGGGAGGAAGCCACGTCATACCTGCGTGCAGGGCGCTTGCCTTCATCGGTAAAAACACATCCGCAAGCGATACCCCGATCCTGCCGTCCGGCCCGTAAGTGGAGCTGCCCCCCGCAGCCGTACTGACAACAAGCATCTCCTTTCCCTGCCACAGACCGGGTCCGACACTTCCCCAGGTTTCATTCAGCCAGGCCTTCATCATCGGCGTAATATTGAACCAGTGTGTCGGGAAGATAAAAACGACACGGCTGTGCTCATCCATCATTTTTCGCTCTGCATCGCCGTTAATCTGACGTGTGTCATAACCATACAAGGTCTCAAGGTTGCGAACCGTCACGCCTTCCAGACTCTCAGCGGCTTCCTGCAACCCTTTTGTCAGAACTGAGCGTTCTGGATAAGGGTGAGAGACGATAGCGAGCGTTTTAATGTCGGTCTTTTCACGACTATGTGCATGCCTGACGGGCATGAGGAAGATAAATGCAAACAAAAACAATGCTGCTGCTCTGCGCTGACGTAACCACATCATAAAACCTCCTTTGTCTTAATAAGGTAGTAAAGCTCTATGGTGTAACAGGAGCCAGTTCCGGCAATCCTTCTACGATATAGGTTCGCGAATTACCGGCACGGTGTCGGATAGGAATGATCTTCTGGTACGCGGCCGAGTTATACCAGTCCTGGGCTTTTTTGAGACTCTCAAACTTAATAACAACCAGTCGGCCCTGTGCTCCGAACCCTTCTTTAATATCGGGTTCACCTCCTCTGACGATGAAGCGTCCACCAAAGGGCCTGAAAGTTGACTCAACCTGAGCGCTGTACGGTTTTATCGCTTCACGGTCGGTCGCCTGAAACTCTGCGATATAATAAGCAGGCGTTGCCGCCAGTGCTGAAGATAGCCCAGAGAGCGCGAACAGAAAGGCTACCGCTGTCTTAAAAGTCATCCTTCCTCCTTTCATGAAAGTGAATAAGGACTACCGCGTCCAGACCTGCTTAACGTCTTTCGTTTGCGGCGTGTTTTGCGCCATGATCCCCGTCAGAACATGCGGCTGGTAGGTTTCTTCCAGAAACCGGATTTCCTCCGGGCTCAGTTGAAGATTTACTGCGTTTACCGCGCCATCGACGTGATCTTTTTTTGTGGCCCCTACGACAGGTGACGCGACTTTTGTCAGCAGCCAGGCGAGTGAGATTTCCGTCATGGACACCTGATGTCGTTCGGCAAGCTCGGCGACGCGCTCGATAATGATCCGATCCTGTTCAGGCGTGCTGTCATATTTTCCGCGGGCATAGGCATCCTCGGTGGCTCGCCGCGTGTGGCCTTCTTTCCGGGCGAGACGGCCGCTGGCGAGCGCGCTATAGGGCGTCATTGCGATATCATCTTCAGCGCACAGACCGAAGAGCTCTCGTTCATCTTCACGCATAATCAGGTTGTAGTGGCTTTGCACAGAGACAAAAGGCGTCAGCCCTTCACGTTCGGCAAGGGCGTTCGCCTTCGCCAGCTGCCAGGCATAGCAGTTTGAAATACCAATAGCGCGCACCTTGCCAGCAGTAACGGCGGCATGCAGCGCTTCAAGCACCTCGATAACGGGCGTGTTGTAATCCCAGATGTGGTAGATGTAGAGGTCTATGTAGTCCATCCCCAGATTCTGCAGGCTCTGGTCAAGCGAGCGGGCTATCGCCTGCTTTGCGCTGATACCTTCGGAAATTTGCGCGGGTGTTCGCGGCAGAAACTTGGTGGCCAGCACGACGTCATCGCGTTTCGCCATCTCCCGTAGCGCCCGGCCAACGTACCGCTCGCTGGAGCCGTTCTGATAGGCGATAGCGGTATCGTAAAAATTGATACCCTTTTCGAGACCGTAGCGGATAATGTCGCGGCTTGCTGTTTCGTCCAGCGTCCAGCTATGCTGGCCCGTTAACGGGTCGCCAAACCCCATACACCCCATGCAGATGCGGGAGACAAGTAAGTCACTTTTACCGAGCCGGGTATACTGCATCGTTATTCTCCCTCTGGATTATTCACGACGGTATTGAGCAGGTCGACAAGCCTTGAAGCGTGCTCCCGGGCAAGCGTTTTTTGCTGCGCGATTTTGTCGGCATCCCGGTCGGCGTAGCTAATACCGCAGGTATAAACCGGCGCCAGCAGCTCAAGATTGCACAGCCTTGCCGTGGTCTCGAACGGAATAAGATACTCTTCAATGGCATGGCCAAAGAAACCGTCAGCGGTATAGAGAGCCTGTGGCGCCCCTGTAGTGAAGGAGAGGATCAGCTTTTTACCGCCCAGTTTCGCCGTTGAGCCATGCGCGAAACCGTGGACAAAGACCTCGTCCAGCCATTGTTTCATTAACCCGGGCAGCCCATACCAGGAAAAAGGAAACTGCCAGACAATCACATCGGCCCTGAGCAGGCTTTCCTGCTCCGCAGCGATATTGAATTTGCCGTCCGGATAGAGCCAGTCCAGACGACGAATTTCAGCATCGGGAAGGGCGGTCGCCACTTCATCAAGGATCGTGGCATTGGCGACGGAATGGGTAAGCTCAGGATGGCCTGAAACAATAAGGATATTTTTCATTTCAATGAGTTAAATATATTTGGTGAATGTTTAACCCAGTATAGAGTGACACCATTATTTTTTTTAGAGCAGTAAAGACTCATTCACTTTTAGACAAAAACTAATAATGGTCGACTGTTCTCATTGTACCGGTCATCACGAACCCGTGAACTACGCCGTGATGCCCAGTAAACGTTCTGCATTGCGAAATGCGATGGCCTCTTTTTCAGCCTTGTTGACGGGCAGACTGTCGATAAAGGTTTTTACACCGTCCAGGGTCTGATAGGGATAATCGACGGAGAACAGGATCCTTTCTGCCCCCATTAACGCGTAGATAAACTGGAAGTGCGGCAGCGACAGCATACCTGACGGGGTAACGTAAACGTGCTCCTGGAAGGTTCTCGTTAGCGTGCGTGACAGACCCGTTGCAGCCAGTGGAAGGCTGTCATCAAGACGCTGCAGCCAGAAGGGCAGCATCTCCCCCCAGTGGCCACTGATTACCTGCAAGTGGGGATATTTATCAAATACGCCCGATAACATCAGCCGTAACAAATGGATCCCGGCTTCGTGATGCCAGCCCCAGCCAAACATAGAGAGCCGGGCGTTGACCTCTGCGCTGAAGCCCGTGAAGTAGGCCTGTTGCACGCTTTTAAACGGTAATCCTGGATGAAGATAGAGTGGCACATTCAGTTTATTAAAGCGGGAAAGCAGGGAGTCATAGTCAGGATTATCGAGAAAGCATGAAGAGGGTCGGCCATTCAGAAGTGCCCCCTTAAACCCCAGTTCTTCAACTGCGCGGACAAGCTCTTTTTCAGCCTCTTCCGGCTGTGCCCAGGGAAGAGTGGCAAATGCCGCGAAGCGATCCGGATGATTTCTTACCGCCCCGGCAAGGCGATCGTTTGCCGCCGTATTTAATGTTACCGCTTCATCCTTAGGTGCCAGCTGGGGGAATCCGCCCACAGAAAGGATCTGAAGGGTAATTCCAGCCTCATCCATATCCCTGAGGCGGCGGCTTCCCAAATCAGCGCCTTTCGCGTTTATCAGCGCATTCTTTTCTATCTGCGGCCGGCTTCGGTCAGGATTATGACCATCAGCGACGGTTTTCCCCCAGTCGCCAAGGAAAGGCGCCTGCTCAAGCGCAACAGGCATACACGCTCGCCCTAACTCGCTGTCGAGATAATGTTCTTCAAGGCAAATGATTTTCATATTCTCACCCTTCATACAAAGCAGTAAAAGTGATACAGATTAGGATCGCCCGGAACTGTCCATACGTGAATGTGATTCATGACAGTCTGTTCCGGATGGGCTTTACACCATCGGTTTTTCCCAGGCGCCTCGTGTATCCACTCTGGTCTCTGCGGCGAGTTGTTCCAGCAGGATGATTTCCTCATCGCGTAACTGGATGTCTGAAGCGCAGGCGGCGTCCAGCACGTGATGGGCTTTAGTCGCACCAACGAGGGGAAGGGTACCTTTTGCAATAGCCCATGCGATGGCTATCTGTGCAACGCTGGCATTCCTTTCGGCTCCCATTTTTTTCATGGCGGCGGTTAATCTTTCAATCTGCGGCAGTACAGCGTTATAACTTTCGGCCCGGCCACTCCCGGCAGGCATGGGATGATTTGAATCATAACGACCACTGAGCGCGCCTTGCTCCAGGACCATGTAAGCAAAGAACGTGATGTTATTTTCTCGGCAATACTCAAGGATCCCGGCCTCTTCAGAAGCGCGATAGAGCAGGCTGTAATGATTCTGTACTGCACTGATGGAATAACCGGAAGCGTTAAGGATCTCGTTGGCGCGTCTGATTTGTGCCAGATTGTGGTTGGACACACCGACGCGTTTGACCTTACCGCTTTGCAAAAGTGGGATCAGTCCTGGCGTCCATTTCTCAACGTCCAAAGGATTGTGGATCCAGTAGAGATCAATCGCGTCCACACCCAGACGTCCAAGGCTGGCCTCAAGCATATCGCTGACAGGCTGCGCTGACTGTTCGTTCGCAATCTGCGGTGTGAATTTGGTGGATAAAATCATATCCTCGCGGGGGAACTGACGGACTAATGCTCCCAGTGCGGCCTCGGAACTCCCCATGCCATATACTGCTGCGGTATCCCAGAGATTGAGGCCCTTACTCATGGCCGTGGTGAACACGTCTGCCATCTGAGTATCAGAAAGATGATTGCCGAAGACGGTGTCGCCACCGGCGAAACCTGTGCCCCAGGACCATGTGCCCAGCGCGACGGAAGGTAGTGTTTTCATATTCAGCTCCTGTAAAAAGGCCGGAACATTGCTGACGTAAACCGGCCAAAGAGGGTGAGTAACGGTGAAAAAGAGATGAATGGATTAAGCTGACTGGCGGAGGGCATTTAACAGCGCCACACCGACACCGTGTGCTGAAGCGGGATTCTGCCCCGTGATAAGGCGACCGTCAGTAACCACATTTTCAGACCAGTTCGGGGCTTCATGATGAAGCGCGCCATGCTCGCGAAGTGCAGTCTCAAGCAGGTAGGGAACCACATCTGTGGTGTGAACTTCTTCCTCTTCCTTGTTGGTAAAGGCCGCCACGTTTTTGCCTTTCACCAGGTATTCGCCGCTGCTGAGCTTTGCGTCAACCAGTGCCGCAGGTCCGTGGCAGACGGCTGAGACAATCCCATCACTTTCATATACTTCGCGGATAATACGCTGGGCATCCTGGCTGTCGCGGAAATCCCACATGGTTCCATGGCCGCCCGCAAAGAAAACGGCGCTGTAATCGGTACCGTTCAGCTCGGATAACGCTGGTGTTGTTGCCAGGCGCTGCTGAAAATCGGTTTCGTTCCAGTACCAGGCGTTGACAGGATCACTGAGGTCAAATCCATCCACCGGCGGCTGTCCCCCGCGAATGCTGGCTATCATCGTTTTTAGTCCGGCATCTTCCAGTACTTTCAGCGGATGCGTCAGCTCGGCCAGGAAAAAACCGGTTGGTACACCGGATGCGCCTTTAATCGGATGACTGGAAACGACACACAGCACGGGTTTATCTGCAGGTTTCATATCGGGCCTCACTATTTATTTTTAAATTCAGCGGCAAAGAGATTTTCCCAGTTAATAAAGGAGCCAAGCGGAATGCACTCAAAGCTTAATAAGCCAGCTTTTGCCAGCGGGAATTCGGCCATTACGTTCATCGCTTCATCGACAGAGTCACATTCAAGAAAAATAGCGACGCCAGGTCTGTCCTGACGGAAGTAGATGTCGCGGATGAAGCCGGATTTATACAATCCCCAGGCGTGTAGCGCTTCAGCGTTAAGGTGTGGAGCATATTTTTCCAGCGATGCTCCAGGTGCGGGGATATCCAGACATAAAATTCGCATCATAGTCTCCTGAACTCAGGTCGTTGTAGAAAGAGATAAAAGTATAAGAGGCGCATTTCAGGAAGATTAGAGGAGCATTGACTTAAGCATCTTTAGACTGTACTTAATAATCAGGCGGAGATTGCTTTAGGAACACATTATGAATAACGCCCTGTATAACCAGATACGCATCTTTCAGAGCATTGCACGTGAGGGCAATATTTCGGCAGCCGCAAGAAAACTGGAAATTACGCCTCCCTCCGTCAGCAATGCGCTTAAGCTGCTGGAAGATCATATTGGCCATCCGCTTTTTGTGCGTACGACCCGCCGTATTGAGCTGACGGAAACCGGGCAGCTGTTGCTGGAACAGACCGCTGCGGCGGTGGAGTCGCTGGAACATTCGCTTGAAAGCATTCGCGACCAGAATCAGGAGCCCTCTGGTATCGTGCGAATCACGCTCTCGCGTTTTGCCTATCTGTTAATTCTTAAGCCTGCAATGGCGAAATTCTGTCAGCAATATCCGGGTATACAGCTTGAAATTTCGGTTTACGACGGTACCGTGAATGTTATCGAAGAGCGTTTTGATCTGGGGATCCGTTTTGGCGATATCCTCGAAGGTGGGGTGGTGGCGCGGCCGTTAATGAAACCCTTTCGTGAAGGGTTATATGCATCCTCAGCTTATATCAGCGAGCATGGAATGCCCGAGGTGCCGGCTGACCTCAGTCAACACAAGCTCATTGGCTACCGTTTTATTACTAACAACCGCATCCTTCCGTTGATTCTGAACGATCGCGGAGAGCAGTTGACGGTTGAGATGCCGGGGCAGTTAATCAGCAACGATATTGACGTTATGGCAGACGGGATCCGTAACGGCCTGGGAATCGGACGTTTGTTTGAACCCATCTTGCAGTTACAGCCGGACAGGGAGCGCTTTATACCCGTGATGGAGAGCCACTGGAAAACCTACCCGCCAGTGTATCTCTATTACCCCAAAAACGCGGGCAAAACGAAAAGAGTGAAGGCCCTGATTGATTTTCTGATATCCGCTACGGGACGATAAAGACGATAACGCCTCGTTCAGTATGGAGGCGCTATTTCACAACCCCAGCGGCCTGGCCTCCTGTATGAACTCAATCAGAAGGCGAAGCCCGGTCGGCAATTGCCGGCGGCTTGAATAATAGATATGAAAACCTTCCTCCAGCGGGGACCATTCCGTAAGCACCAGGCGGAGCCGTCCATCTTTCACATAGGGGGCAACAAGAGGCTCCGGAAAATACATCAGGCCGGCTCCACCTAAGACGGCCACAAGGCCCGTTTCAGCCTGATTGACCGTCACAGAGCCTGGCACAGTGATTTGGTACGTTTCGCCGTCTCGCTCAAGTTCCCAGCGATAAATCCGATCGTCGCCGAGACGATTGCTTATACAGCGATGGTGCAATAAATCATCCGGATGTTCAGGCGTTCCGTAGCGTTCCAGGTAACCGGGGGATGCCGCGATAACCCAGCGAATATCGGCAGATAAACGTCGGGCAACCATGTCTTCCGGAACGGTGCCACCATAGCGGATACCTGCATCGAAGCCCGCATCAGTGACGTCAACCATACGGTTGCTGGCCACAATATCGATTTCAATATCGGGATAGCGATCCATAAACGCGGGCATGACCGGCGCAAGCAAAAGATTGGCCGCTTCAACGGCAGCATTGATGCGGATACGTCCGGTAGGGGTATTACGATACCGGTTAAGCGATTCAAGCGCGCCTCCTATCTTGTCGAAAGGCTGAAGGACAGACTGAACCAGTTCTTCACCTGCAGCCGTAGGGGTAACGCTCTTGGTCGTGCGATTAAGGAGGCGAACCCCGAGCCGGGTTTCCAGTCCCTTCAGGGCATGACTAAGCGCTGATGCACTGACACCTAATTCAATCGCCGCACGGCTGAAACTGCGATGACGTGCAATAGCCATGAAATAAATGAGATCGGCGACATCAGCTCTGCTTATTTGCATACAGAATCGTTTTCCTTGTGCGTTAAGGCCCGAATGCGTTGATACGGAAATGATATACACCATAGACCGATTAGCGCTAATCCGTTGCTGAATTTATTTCACAAGTCCATCCACTCATCGCCTCTCACTGAACACGTTGTGCTTCGTTATTCTTGAAAATTATGCGCTCTGGCCGTCGGTCAGGGCGGAACATTCACCTAACGGAGCCGTGTATGAACTATACGCATCTTGGCCGCACCGGCCTGAAAGTCAGCCGCCTTTGTCTCGGAACCATGAATTTTGGTGACGTCACCGACGAGAAAACCAGCGCCCGCATTCTGGATGAAGCGCTTGAGGCGGGTATCAATTTCATTGATACAGCAGACGTGTATGGCACCGAGCAATCACCCGATATCCAGCAAGGGTCGGGGCTGTCTGAAGAGATTATTGGTCGCTGGCTCCAGCAGGGTGGCCGCCGTAACCGTATCGTTCTGGCGACGAAAGCCTATCAGCCTATGGGACCGGGTCCGAACGATCGCCGTCTTTCTGCTTACCATATTCGCAAGGCCTGCGAGGATAGTTTGCGACGGCTTAAGACCGACCATATTGACGTCTATCAGATGCATCACATCGATCGTTATACACCATGGGAAGAGGTCTGGCAGGCCATGGAGCTCCTTGTTCAGCAGGGAAAAGTGCTTTATATCGGTAGCAGCAATTTCGCAGGCTGGGACATTGCGACTGCGCAGTCAGTGGCCACGGCCCGTCATTCCCTGGGCCTGGTTGCTGAGCAAAGTCTCTACAATCTGACTGCCCGAACTGTTGAGCTGGAGGTCATTCCCGCATGCCGTCATTTTGGCCTGGGACTGATTCCCTGGAGCCCGCTTGCCGGAGGGTTGCTTGGCGGCGCACTGAAAAAGATGGCAAGCGGGCGCCGTGCGAGGCCCGCGTTTGCCCGTTTAATCGAACAGTATCGTCCGCAGCTGGAAGCCTACGAAGGATTATGTGAGGACCTCGGCGAAACCCCTTCCGATGTGGCGCTTGCGTGGCTCCTGCAGAATCCTGTCGTTACTGCTCCACTTATCGGGCCTCGTACGGCGGAACAACTCCGGGAGGCGCTTCACGCAACGACAATCACGCTATCAGACGACACCATGAGCTGTCTCGACGAAATCTGGCCCGGACCCGGGGGAGAAGCGCCCCAGGCTTATGCTTGGTAATGACCAAATTAATGAATCCTTTCTACGCTATAGGGAGTTCCAGTTTATGAGCAAGATGATGCATGACCAGCATTCTGCTTCCGTACCCGCTTCCCGGGAACGTCGCAATTTTCTGATCGCCGGCGCCGGTCTGGCGTTGGCCGCTACTACCCTTGGCAGGAGCGGAGCAGTGATGGCGAACCCGGCTGGTCAGGACACGTCGAGCGCCTCTTCGGATGCTGTTCCCGTCCAGAAGGAGACCTTAACCACACGTAAACTCGGCTCGCTGGAGGTTTCAAGCATGGGACTCGGGTGTCTGCCTATGGTGGGGTATTACGGCGGTGGTCCGCGCGATCGTAAAGCCATGGTTTCGCTCATCCGGGCCGCCTTCGAACAAGGCATCACGTTCTTTGATACTGCCGAGGTGTATGGCCCCCATCTCAGTGAAGAATTTGTCGGGGAAGCACTGGCCCCTGTTCGCGATCGTGTGGTGATTGCCACTAAGTTCGGTTTCGGCGTGGAGGAGGGGAAGCCAACCTCCCTTAACAGCCATCCTGACCATATCCGCCGCGCCGTAGAGGGCTCGCTGAAGCGTCTGAAAACGGACCACATCGATCTGCTTTATCAGCATCGCCCCGATCCGAATGTGCCGATTGAGGATGTGGCGGAAACCGTGAAGGCGTTGATCCAGGAGGGTAAAGTGAAACACTGGGGATTGTCGGAAGCGAGTGCCAGGACAATCCGCCGCGCACATGCGGTACTCCCTGTGACTGCAGTACAGAGTGAGTATGCCATGTGGTGGCGTGAACCGGAGACGCGGATATTTCCAACGCTCGAAGAGCTGGGTATCGGCTTTGTACCATACTGCCCGACCGCCCGGAGTTTCCTTGCCGGGGCAGTCAATCCAAGCCAGCGGTTCGACAGCACAGATCGGCGGCATAACCTGCCACGCTTCCAGCCCGATGCCCTGGCCAAAAACATGGTACTGCTTGAATTTGCGCAATCGTGGGCCCGCCGCAAAAACACCACTCCGGTTCAGTTCGCGCTGGCCTGGGTGATGGCTCAGCGGCCATGGATAGTCCCCATCCCGGGTACGACGCAATATCCGCACCTGATAGAAAATAGCGGTGCACCGCAAGTCCGGTTGACGGACAGAGAGCTACGCGAAATCGATGCGGCGCTTGCCAAAATCCCATTGCAGGGCGGTCGCGCCGATCCGTTTACCGAAAGTCAGTTTGATAAAAATTAATACCTGCTGTTACAGGGAGACTGCAGGTAAAGTCTCCCTCAGTGCTATTGCCGGGGATAAACCACATGAATGGACTAAATCATAACGCGCTTACGCGCAGTGCCGTCCCCATACCGCCCTGCGAGCGTTCTCTTCAGACCGTGGAGGCCCAGCCGTACTTCAGCGTTTCAGAGGCGTCTCTCGTGCTCGAAGGGGCGGTGTTCGATCGGAACAATAACCTGCTGTTTGTTGATGCGGCGACGGGGCGCGTGTTTAAGCTCACCCCGGAGCGGCAGCTTTCCATTGTCCTTAAGGATAATACACTCGGTGCTTCCGGCCTGGCTGTACACAAAGATGGACGGATCTTTATCGCGTCGGTGGGCGATATGCAGCGAGGTTCAGTCCGGGCTATCGAACCCGACGGCACCGGTGAGCAGATGGTTGTTGCTCCTGATGCTGGATTTCTTGTCAACGACCTGGTCTTTGATAATCAGGGCGGATTTTATTTTACTGACAGCCGGGGAAATTCAGCCGATCCACAGGGTGGGGTGTTCTACGTTAGTCCCAACGTCGGGTCAATTCATACCATCCTGCCTGGACTCGCGGTCGGGAACGGCATAGCGATTGACTCCGCCGGCTCTCAGATATGGGCCACAGAACACGCTAAAAACAGGCTTCATCGCGTAAGATTGTCAGACGCCACCACGATTGCCCCCTTTGGTTCGGTTGTTACCTATCAGTTCACCGGGCCGGCTCCAGATGGGGCCCGTGTCGACAGCGAAGGCAATGTATATGTGGCCATCTCAGGCCAGGGGCGCGTCATGGTCTTCAACCGCAACGGACTGCCGATTGGGCAAATTGTGCTGCCTGACCGCGCCAAAGGTCGTAACCTTAAATCGACAAGCCTGGCTATCCGACCCGGACATCACGAGTTGTTCATTGTCACCAACAGCGGGGCCGAACCTGGTGGAGCGATGATTTTTCGATCGGGCGCATTCGCGCCGGCACCGCTTCCCTTTTCACATCAATGACCGGGCATGAGTGGCCTGGGGGACCCGGCAACGCCGGGCCAGGGTAGGGCATTAACAGTCCTGTATTGCTGAAGGCGGCGTGAGTGAAGGTGGCGTATCCGGAAGTGGGGGAATGATCCCGTCGACGGGATGCGGCAGATAGTGTGCCTCGAGTTCCATGATTTCGGCATCGCTAAGTGAAAAGTCCAGTGCGCTGATAGCCGTGGAAAGATGTTCTGGTTTCGTCGCGCCGATGATCGGGGCTGTGATGACCGTTTTTGATAGCAACCAGGCAATTGCAACATGGGCTCTTGGCACATGGTGCTTTTCAGCAATGCTGGCAACAACATCAATAACGGGCTTATCCAGAAGGGCTGCGTTCTCATACATTTTTAACGCAAAGGCATCGTTTTGCGTTCGTCGGGACGTGACACTCCAGTCGCGCGTGAGCCTGCCGCGTGCCATCGGACTCCAGGGGATCACACCCACGCCCTGGTCTTCACACAGGGGCAGCATCTCGCGCTCTTCTTCCCGGTAAAGCAGGTTGTATTGCGGTTGCATCGTAATAAATCGGGTCCAGCCGTTACGCTCTGCCGTATGCTGCATTTTTGCAAAGCGCCAGGCTTCCATAGATGATGCGCCGATGTAACGCACTTTTCCTGATTTAACGAGGTCATGCAGAGCCTCCATGGTCTCTTCAACAGGCGTGGAGTGGTCAAAGCGGTGAATCTGAAAGAGATCCACGTAATCCATGCCTAAGCGCATCAGGCTATCGTCAATAGACTGAAAAATGGCTTTGCGGGAAAGAAACCCGGTATTGGGTGAGTTGCGCCACGGAAAGAAGGTCTTTGTCGCCACAACAATCTCATCGCGTCTGGCCATTTCTCTCAGCGCTTTTCCAGTGATCTCTTCAGAACTTCCGCCCGAGTAGATATTCGCGGTATCAAAAAAATTAATGCCCGCTTCAAGCGCCTGACGAATGAGCGGGCGTGACGCCTTTTCATCTAGGGACCAGGGTTGAGGCAAACGTTCAGGTTCGCCATAGCTCATACAACCGAGACAAAGACGGGAGACTTGCAAACCGCTACGACCCAGATTCACATACTTCATTCTGTGTTCCTTCTTTTATTGCCAGCAATTCTGTATGTGACAGGGTATTGCACTGACATGAAGGGAACCAGCATGCGCCATCGAATGGTGTTATGAGTTTTTTTCACAGATGGGCGTAATCGTCAGTAGATTTTACATACAAGGACAGCGCCCACACACTGACATCATTAATTATTATTGGGTGAGGTTTTCAGGCACGGCTGACCAACAGGAATAACAATTTTTTCACGGTGTTCCCCGCGTTCATAAACACAGATTGTACCTTCATCTGTATTGACCTGTTCCTTGAGCGGGAGCTCTGGTTCCTGCGCAAAAATGCGAAAAGATGCGACCAAAATCAATGCCAGAGAACACAAAAGCTGGACTGCATTCATATCTTCACTCCTGAAAAATATTTAACTCATTTCCAGCACCGACTGGCGAGGCGTAAGCTTACCAATTATCGGTGGCAGTTCCGTTTCGCGAAGCGGACGACCCTCAACGATGCTTTTAATGCGCTGTACGCACTGGTGCAGGAGGGGTTCCATTGGCCAGGAAATGCAGGTCAGTTGCGGGTATAACTGCGTGGCCAACGGTGAATCCTCAAGACTGAGGAGGGATACCTCCTGAGGCACGGCAATATTAAATTCTCGGAACAGGCGCATGGCCTCTGCAGCATAAGCATCACGCTTAACTACGATGGAAGAGAACTTGCTCAGACTATTAATAAGCGTCAACAGCGCGCGTTCGACATTCTCATTGGCTGTTAATACCAACTGGCGATTAAACGGAAATGAGTAGTTCTGCAACACGTTGCGATAACCTTCAACAATTCGCTTGCTTGCGTCATCCGTCTCGTTATCGATAACCAGCGCGATGTTGCGATGGCCTTTACCTATCATGTAGCGGCAGGCGCTCTCCGTAGCAAATGCGAAATCGTAGCCCTGACTTTTCGCATCCACCACGGGTCGGTCGAAAGAAATCACATTATCGCCACTGCCCGGTACAACTGGTCCGAACACCACAACGGCGGCGCATTGCCGTTGTAAATCATCTACCGAAGCTGCATGTTCGACGTCATTATCCACATACTCGACGATCAGCGTTTTGTTCAGCACTTTCATTGCGCGCGCAAGCGCGGGAAGAATTCGCGCGCCACTGCTTTCATCACGTGAGGAAAGCACCACACCGATATGGCTTGATGACTGACTCGCCAGGTTTTGCGCGGCAAAGCTGGGGCGGTAGTTGAGTTCTTCAACGGCCCGTAATACCGCCTCACGGCTCTCTTCGCGAACACCTCGGGTTCCCGTCAGCACGCGGGAAACAGTTGCTCTGGAAACATTTGCTAATCGAGATACATCATCAATCGTAGGCATGGCGTTTTCTGCGTGGTGAGTTTTTATCATCTTAACATAACCCTCCCGAAGAATCGTCCCGTCGCCGGTCATGACACTCATGCTTCGTTCGCGCTCAGCCGGGGAAGCCAGGCTGCGCCACGTACGCCACTGGCGTCGCCAAAGCGCGCCGGAACAATGCGCGTATGGCAGGTTTCAGAAAAGAGATAAGGAAGAATCGCGACAGGCAGGTCATCATAGATTCTGCTGACATTCGACAATCCTCCTCCTAACACAATGACCTGGGGATCCAGAATATTGATGACTGACGCCAGGCTACGGGCAAATGCATCAATAAAATGCCGCCAGTGTTCGCGTGCCTTCGGTTCTCCCTGTTCTGCAGAGCAGATAATTTCCTGAGAGGTCAGGTTTCCCGGGAAACGACGGGCAAAACCGGTACCGGAAATAAAGGATTCAATACAGTTGTGCTTGCCGCAGTAGCAGGGCTGAGCGGGGCCGTCAATAGCTGGTGCGTACCCCGGAAGCGGGTTGTGCCCCCATTCGCCGGCAATGGCGTTTGGACCTTGTAACAAATGCCGGCGCACGGCGATCCCGCCGCCACACCCCGTACCGATAATCACACCAAATACGGTGTCAGCCTTTGCACCAGCGCCATCTACCGCTTCAGAGAGAGTAAAACAATCAGCGTCATTGGCAATCCACACTGGCTGCTGGATACGTGAGGCAAGATCGGCTTTGAGATCGTGGCCATTAAGAACCAGGCAATTGCAATTTTTGATGAGCCCCGTTTGCGGGTCAATTGCGCCAGGCAGACCGACCCCTACGGTGAAGGGTTCCGGGCTAGCCGCGCGGGCATCATCAATAAGGCTCACCAGATGCAGCATAAATTCAGCGTAACTTTCTTTCTGAGTCGGCTGGCGCTTACGCCAGAGATAATCGCCTTGAGCTGAAAGCAATACAGCTTCCATTTTTGTGCCACCGATATCCAGTCCAAGATAATGCATACAATCCTCTGTCATAAGAGAGGCCGCGGCCTCTCTGCTGTCGTTATGCCTGGTGCGGGCGTGTACGGTAAATGTGAATAAGTTCGGTTACCAGCTCCTTGGCCAGAATGGAGGTCATCAGGTGGTCCTGCGCATGCACCATCACCAGCGTCATTTTGGTTTTCCCTTCGCCTTCATCAGCTTCAATGAGCTGGGTTTGAACAAGGTGCGCTTCGCGGGCAAAATGAGTCGCCTCTTTCATTAGTTGATCTGCGGCTTCAAAATCACCTTGCTTTGCGCAGCCGAGGGCTTCATAACAAAGGCTGCGCGACTGACCCGCGTTAATGATGATGCCCATAACTTGTTCTTCTAATTCCATGTTTTTTTTCCTCTATGTTCTACTTTCAGGCGGATTGAGCCGCATCTTCTGCATGTTCAACCGCGTTTTCATGCTCTTGTTCCAGAAGCTGTTTTTCGTAGGCCTTCAGGAAGGGGAAGTACATGACGGCAGATGTCACCATGCATATCAGGCACAGGATCACAGGGCTGAAGCTCCAGTTGGCTGCCCATGATGCGCCAATGGGTGCAGGTGTTGTCCATGGCGTCATCGATACCACACGGCTGACTAAATCGAGATCCAGTGCAAACCATGCAAAGGTGGCATTGACCATCGGGACCAGCACAAACGGCAGGAAAAACAGAGGATTCATAATGATGGGCGCACCAAACAGAATGGGTTCGTTAATGTTAAACACCCCTGGTACCACGCCCATTCGCCCAATAGTCCGCAAATGGATGGCTTTGCTGCGCAGCAAAAGGAAGGCCAGCGGCAGCGTCGAGCCAACACCACCAATTAGCAGGTAATGGTCCCAGAAACCCTGAACGTAAATATGCGGGATAGCTTCACCCGCGGCGATTGCCGCCTGGTTTACGGACAGGTTTGCCATCCAGAAAGGGTTCATAATACCGGTGACGATCAGCGCACCATGGATACCTGCAAACCAGAGCACCTGGCACACAAGCACCGAGAGGAGCACTGCGGGGAGCGTATCTGACGCGGCAACCAGCGGTTTCACCAGCGACATAATCGCTTCGGGAATGATCATCCCCAGTTGCGCTTCAATAAACAGGTTCAGCGGATGCAGCGTGATGACGATTGCCAGTACCGGGATGAGGATCTCAAACGAGCGCGCTACGCCGGTTGGGACCTCCGGCGGCAGGCGGATGGTAATATTATGTCGCTTCAGTAAGGCGTAAAGTTCCGTGGAGTAAATAGCCACCAGAATGGCTGTAAAGATCCCCTGACCGGAGAAGTAGGCCGTTGAAATCTGCCCGTCCTTCAATGGCGCAGCGACAAGCAAAAAGGCCATTAATGAAAGCATCCCGGCGGTAAGTGCGTCGAGATCGTGGTGTTTGGCCAGACTTGCGGCAATCCCGACGGAAATAAAGATTGTCATAATTCCCATGCTGAAGTTAAAGGGCAGCATGAGGGCTTCACGATGCTCAAGCGAGAATTGCAGCCATGCCCGGGCGAAGCCCCAGGACGTGTCGGGCGAGAAGGGGGGGAAGATAAACACCAGCATAAAAGAACCCACGATCATGAACGGCAGAGCGGTAATGAAGCCGTCACGAATGGAGGTGACATATTTTTGCTGGCCGACGGCGCCCGCCATCGGAGTAATTTTCTTTTCGATAATCTGAATTAGTTTTGCGTACAGAGAGCTCATAGGTTTTCCCTTCGTTATTTGTTATCTATCAGGGAGAGGGCGAAATCGAGAACGGCACCCCCTTTTTGCATGCCGTAATCCATCATGTTGATTGGCTCAACGCGGATCCCGTATTTATCGGCTTGTTTCTGAAGATCGCTTTGCATGTACTTCACCTGTGGTCCAAGCAATACCACCTGGTAGTGACCAATCTGCTCGGCAAATTCGGCAACGCCATACGCTTTGATTTCTGCTTCCAGGCCACGCTTGTGCGCTTCATCGACCATTTTTTTCACCAGCAGGCTGGTAGACATTCCGGCAGAACAACACAACATGATTTTTTTCATAACGTCTCCTTTGAATTTATGGCTGGAATATAGTTACCACGGAACAAAACGGAAAGCGCTTTCCGTTTATGGATAAGGTAATTGTGACCACGATCACTTGAGAGCACCTTTCACTTTGTATGAATGTGCGCGATCATCCCTGCTATTCACGAACTACTAAGGTCGAGTTATGAACATTCATTTGATGAATGTTGCTGTGGATTTGATAGAGCAACGCCTCACACCAGTAGCGAATATAATCACTAAGAATCAACACATTACAGCGATGCGAGACGGTTTTACTCTTGCGATGCCTTTTGTCATCGTGGGAAGTCTGATGGTGCCAATGCTGTTTCCACCGTTCGCCATTTCAAGCGCCTCGAGATTGGGATCTTTTTATCTGCTGCTGCGTCCGATGCTGTTACCAACCTTTGAACTGACGCTCGGCCTGGTGGCGCTGATTGTTGCATTCGGTGCAAGTGCCAGCCTTGCCAAGCAATATCAATTACCGGAACGGCTGTGCGGGCTCACCGGATGTCTCGCCTTTCTGCTGTTTATCGGCTTTCGGGATAATGGTGCGACGAATGTGTTTCTGGGAGGGATGGGGCTCTTTACTGCCCTCATTTCAAGCGCATATTCGATTGAAATAATAAGGCTTTTTTATAAGAGAGGATGGTGTATTCGTTTGCCGGAGGAGGTGCCGGTGATGACACGAAATGGCTTCCAGCTGCTGATGCCGCTGCTGGTGATTATGCTCTCCATCAGCGTGATGAATGCCGTGATGCTGCACACGACCGGACAAATTTTGCCGCAACTGATTGGGGAAGCATTACGTCCACTTATCGTGGCGTCGGATACTCTTACGGCGGTGCTTATCTCCTTGTTTCTGTGTAATCTTTTATGGTTTGTTGGTATACACGGTGCCCTGATCATAACGGGTATCATGAACCCGTTCTGGCTCACCTATCTGTTTGAAAATCAGCGAGCCCTGGCTGCTGGGGAGGCTGTGCTACCCCATATTTATCTCCAGGGGTTCTGGGATTTTTATCTGTTGATTGGCGGTATCGGCTCAACGTTGCCACTGGTGTTTATGGCAATGCGAAGCCGCTCAAGGCAGTTGAAGAGTGTGGGAAAGATTGGTCTTTTGCCTTCTCTGTTCAACATTAATGAGCCAATATTGTTTGGCTTCCCCGTCATCATGAACCCGGTTTTTTTACTGCCCTTTGTTTTTGTTCCGTTGATAAATGCCTGTATAGCCTGGTATTTGACGCAAATGGGTATCCTCGACAGGGCCGTTGCAATGCTGCCATGGTCAATGCCCTCACCGCTGGGTGCAGCATGGTCGGCCAACGGTAGCTGGAAGAATATGTGTATGTGCCTGTTTGCCTTTTTCAACGCATGGATGCTTTATCGTCCATTCTTTAAGGTTCACGAACGCCAGCTGATGCAGCTGGAAAAATAACGCTCCTCTTTCTGTTTCTGCCCATTTCTCGTGGGCAGAAGCTTAATTCGTGACCTTAATCACAAAAATATTCTCAAATATCTCAAATTTGTGATTCAATCCGGCAAAGACGGAAAGCGCTTTCCGTTAATGGATGTACATTTCCATTTTTGATCCTTACATTTCCCCTGCACGTTTAACCGTGAAAATAAAAATTCAAAGGGAACCTATGCAAACGTTAATTAAATCAATACCTCTGTCCTTGATTACCCTCACTGTCATCAGCGGCTATGCCAGCGCCGATGAGAAATATGATTTTGCACTCCACGGCTATTTGCGCTCAGGGATCCTCGCCAACAGTGACGGAAACCGGGTGGATTCAGTGGGACTGATGCCCGACGGGAAATGGCGTCTGGGGAACGAAGAAGATACCAAGATTGAGCTTATCCCGACGGTCACGCTGAAATCAGACACAGGCGCAGTCGCCCGTGTTCAGGCCAACCTGACGCATCAAACAAAATGTACCGCAGACTGGAACTGTACCGACGATGACGGTAAAGAAACCCAGTTCCGTGAAGGTTTTGCTGAGTTATCAAATCTCGATTTTGCGCCGGATATGACTTTCTGGGCGGGTAAACGTTACAGCAGCTCCAATCTTTCCAGCCACCAGTTCGACTGGGAGTATATTCAGTACAACGGAACGGGGGGCGGGTTTGATAACCTGGATTTAGGCTTTGCGCGCTTTGACGCCGGCGTTTATGCGTTTTCAACAACGGATGAAGCCAAAGCCTATCCCGTGGCTCTGGGGGATCAGGGATACCCTGACGATTACTCGCTTAACCTCTGGTTTAAAAAAATCGGCGGCACCGGGCTGGATGTTGAGCTTATTGGCCACCATATGAACCGCAACGAAAACCATCCCACTTCTGCTGAAAAAGGTTATGGCGTGACGGCGCTGTATAACGTCGACAGTTTTTATGGGCTGACAGGTGGCTATTCCCGCATTGTTTTCCAGTACGGCAAAGGGCTCGCTGCCGCTGACTCGCTGGGTAAAAACGGCTGGGGTTGGGCAAACTTAGATGACACCCAGTCCTGGCGCGTGATTTTGGATGGTATGGCCAGCCTGGGCGAAGTAGAAGTTTCGACTTTTGCGTTTTATCAGAAAGACAAAAACTACCGTTGGTGGACCAGCGATGATGACGGCTGGGGACGCTCCATGTGGGTCGCGGGTATCCGGCCGTATCATCAGATAACGAAGAATTTCGCCATGCAATATGAAGTGGGTTACGAATATCTGGATGATAAAAACTACATGGGGGTAAAGGGCAAAGGGAAGGGTGGCCTGACCAAAGTGACCATTGCGCCGACGCTCACCTTTGATTCCGGATTCTGGAGTCGTCCACAGCTGCGCTTCTTTGCCACGTACGCAAAATGGGATAAAGGCGTCTCGGATGCGATGGACAGAAATTACGACTGGAGCACCGGTACCCTTAGCCCGGGGGGATACTCTCGCAGCGGGGATACCGATACGCTGAATTTTGGTGTACAGGCTGAAGTCTGGTTCTGAGGAGATAAGAGATGGCTTTCCCGATTCGAAAACTTTTGATCGTCTCCTTACTGTCCGCGCTGGGAAGCGCGGGTGCGCTGGCGGCGGAACAATCCCATTTTGAACATTTTATTACTCGTGATGGTGCTGCGTTAAAAGACGGCGATCGGCTCTTTCGCTTTGCCGGGATCCACGCTCCGGAGCTGCATCGTATAGAGGATGACGCAAGAGGGACCTGCAAAGCGGATCCGCGCGGGTGGGGGCAATATTTCAAATGGCCTACTGCTGAAGAGCAAGAAAACTGGATTAAAGCCCTGGTACAAACGGGTGCTAAAGCACAGCGCGTGTATGTGCTATCCGTTCAGCAGGAAAACGACGCGGCCTGCGGACGTGAAACGCATATCCTGTCACCGGAAACGCCTGACGGCATGCCGCGGTTGAATGAAGCGGCAATGAAAGTTTATGACAACATGATTGCTGAAGCGGATAAGCAGGGGCTTCGCCTGATTCTACCGTTTATCGATCACTGGTGGTGGTGGGGTGGGAGAGAACAGCTTGCCGCATTTTATCATGAAAAACCTGAGGATTTTTATCGGACGGACAGTAAAACCTTCCAGGCTTATCTGGACGTGATTCGTCAGGTAATAACCCGGACTAACACCATTACGGGACGCCACTACTACGATGAAAAGGCGATTATGGCGTGGGAAACGGGTAATGAACTAGAGGACACTAACGCCGATTTTCTTCATCAGACATCAGCCTGGATCCGTAAATGGGCACCCCATCAGCTTATCGTCGATGGGACTTATAAAAAGGTGAATGATTTTGCGCTCAGCGATCCGAACGTCGACATCATCAGCAATCACTATTACACCAATGCCAATAACAATCATCCCGAGCAGGTGCGTAAAGATCTTGCGGCGATAGGCGGCAAAAAAGTGTATCTGGTCGGCGAATTCGGTCTGCTCGATCAAAAAGACCTGAACGCTATCATGCAGTCCATTGTCCATTCCGAGGTCAATGGTGCTCAGGCTGCAGGTGGCTTTATCTGGGGTTTTCGCGGTCATCGGCATGATGGCGGTTTTTACTGGCACAAAGAGTATACCGGGCACTATAGCTACCATCTGCCTGGCTTCCCGGATGAGGGGAAAGCGAACCAGGAGATGGAGGTTGTCAATCTGGTACGAACCGCCGCGGCACAAATGGCTGGTCTGAGCAAGGCGCCAGCTCTGCCGGTACCGGAAGCACCGAGGTTGCGCGAGAGCGATTCCCCCTTTGCCATTAACTGGATGGGGTCACCCGTTGGGCGTTATTACGACGTAGAAAGAGCGGCACAGCCACAGGGGCCATGGACACGCGTAGGAAAGGACATCTCCGACGGCAAAAATGAATGGAACCCGTCAAAAATGAGTCTTTTCCGCGATGACTATCGCAGCCTGACGCTCGGCCAGACTTACTACTATCGGGTAATCGCTAAGAATGAAAGTGGTCAGTCAGCACCTTCAAACGTAATTCGCCTGAAGCATATGCAGAAAAACCTTCCACCGGTTATCACTCTGCAGGACATGCTTTCCACCACTGTCGATAAAGGCGTTCAACTCAATGCGGCCTGGCAGGATGACAATCTGCCTGACACGAAAGTCAGCGTAGCGTGGAGTCATAACGGTAAGAATAACGTGCACTTCTGTGACAGCAGCAAAGAGGAAACCCGAGTCTGGTTCTCTGCGCCGGGTGACTATGCATTGACCTTTACTGTTGATGACGGGTTGCTGGAAAGCAGCAAAACGATAAATGTCAGCGTGAAGCCCGCTGTGAGGCCTGTACCGGCAGATTATTGCCGCTTTGGCAGCGGGACTCTTGATGTTAGCAAGGGAACACTTACCTCAACTAAAAGTGAAAAAGAGACCTTAGCCATCGGAGAAGACGGTTTTCTCGGTCCTTTCGCTCATGACGGAGACAGCGTGAGCTGGCAGGTTAACGCTCCCTGGGACGGTAAATTCGCCCTACATGTGAAATTTAACGGCAAATGGGGAAGCAAGAAAAACTCGGTCATCGTGAACGATGGGACGCCAGTCAGCATTGAGTTTCCGCAAACGGATGAGAAGGGCCAGACCATAGTCGTTCCTGTTTCGCTCAGAGAGGGGGCAAATACCATCAGTTTTGGAAAGTTCGCCGGCGACTGGGGATATATGTTCATCCAATCAATTGAAGTTACTGCAGAGTAGTTATTTGGCTGCCCTTCTGGGGCAGCTTTTTATCATTCAGGAGGCATTATGAATCGGTATCAATTTCCGGAAGATTTTTTTTGGGGCGCAGCGGCGTCGGGTCCTCAGACGGAAGGCATAGCGCATAAGCCGCACCGTTCTATCTGGGATAGCTGGTATGCAGAACAGCCCAACCGCTTTTTCCAGCAGATTGGTCCGCAGAAAGTATGTGAAACCTACAGCAAATATAAAGAGGACGTTGCGCTGATGAAGCAAACGGGATTTAACTCGTTTCGTACATCCATTCAGTGGTCACGGTTGATTGATGATTTTGAAACTGGCGCCCCAAACGCAGAAGCCGTCCGGTTTTACAACAACTACTTAGATGAGATGATCGCCAGCGGCATTGAGCCAATGATTAATCTTTATCATTTCGATATGCCGGAGATTTTGCAAAAGCAGTATGGCGGTTTTGAATCACCCCATGTGACGGATCTTTTCGCACGGTTTGCCCGCACGGCATTTGAGCTATTTGGTCATAAGGTCAAATACTGGATCACCTTTAATGAGCCGATAGTACCTGTTGAAGGCGGCTATCTTTATGATTTCCATTATCCTTGTAAAAAAGATGGCAAGCTGGCGGCGCAGGTTGCATTTAACATTATGCTGGCGCATGCAAAAGCGGTGCACATATACCGAGAACTTGACCTGCCTGGCGAAATTGGCGTGGTGCTTAACCTGACCCCCTCGTACACCCGAAACAACAGCGACGAGGATAAAAAAGCAGCGTGGTATGCCGACCTGTTCTTTAATCGCAGTTTCCTTGATCCGCTGGTGAAGCATGAATTCCCGAAGGAATTATGTGAAGTACTCGCAGCCCATGATTGCTTGCCAGAAATAAAGAAAGCTGATGTCGATCTGATAACGCGTTCGAGGGTAGATTTCCTGGGGGTTAACTACTATGTTCCGCGTCGGGTTAAAGCGCGCGAATGCCCCTATGAGCTTGATTACTTCACGCCAGAGTATTACTTCGAGAACTACAGCGATCCCGAAGGGCGCTTCAATCCGTATCGCGATAATAACGAGATTTACCCCGAAGCGATTTACGATATTGCCTGCAACATCCGCGATAATTACGACAATATGAAATGGTATCTGGCTGAAATCGGTATCGCCATGGATATCCAGTCAGAAGGTCCGGTGCTGGCTGATGGGTTTATTGATGACACTTTCCGCATCGAATTAATGGAAGAACACCTCCAACAGCTCCATCGCGCCATCAGCGAGGGGGCGAACTGCTTTGGCGTACACCAGTGGACATTTATTGATAACTGGTCTTGGATAAATAGCTTTAAACGTCGTTACGGTTTCTGGCGACTGGATCTGGAAACCGGAGAGCGACAGATAAAGCGCAACGCTATTTGGTTCGCTCAACTTGCTGCCTCTAACGGATTTACGCCCGGGGCATTTATAAAGGGCAACAAATAATGGCCTCGTTCTATCGCATGAGAAATGGCGTAAAAAATTATGCCTGGGGCAGCCGGACGGCTCTGAATACGCTGTTTGGCGTGCCGAATCCGGATGAGCAGCCTCAGGCTGAAATCTGGATGGGGGCGCATCCGGCAGGGTGTTCTGAAATTGAAGTTGGCGCGAACACGGTTTCATTACAGGACGCGATCGCAAAATCCCCCGGCACCGTTTTAGGGGAACGGACGATGGAAAAATTTTCAGGACTTCCGTTCTTACTGAAGATACTGTCTGCAGAAAGCGCGCTTTCGCTCCAGGTCCATCCCGATAAACGCCAGGCGGTAGAGGGCTACGCCAGGCAGGGAAATCGAGCTGGGGAAGATTATAACGACGCAAATCATAAACCCGAGTTGGTCTATGCAATCACGCCTTTTATGGCGATGAACGGTTTTCGTCCCTATCAGGAGATTGTGAATCATTTTCTGCGTCTCAGCTCGCCTGAACTCATGCCTGCGCTGATTGATTTTCGCCATAACCTTAATAATGAGGGGCTTAAAAACTTTTTTGTCGGCCTGATGCAGCTTGCACCACAGGAGAAACACACTGTTCTGCGGCAGTTGGATGAGAGCCTTCAGGCTGGGGCCTTTGTCCATTTACAGGAATTCCTCATCCGCTTGCAGCGGGACTATCCGGGGGATATCGGCGTCCTCGCACCGTTGTTTTTACACTGCATAACGCTTGAGCCTGGCGAAGCGATGTTTTTGCGGGCCGGTACCCTGCACGCCTACGTTTACGGAACCGCCGTAGAAGTGATGGCGTGCTCTGATAACGTTTTGCGCGCAGGATTAACACCGAAAAAAATTAATTTATCTGAATTAGTTAACTGTACGGCTTTTAGTGAGACTCATGAACATAACTTAAAGCTTGTTCCTGATATTGCTGGAAATGAAAGCCATTATCATGTTCCCGTAGAGGATTTCCGTTTCTCTGTAATAGAAAACTGCCAGCAACACAGAATTGAAGTCTTTAGCGCGCAAATTTTACTAGTGCTTGAAGGCTACACTACGTTGCGCGATACATACGGTGAAGAGATGACGTTCTGCGTCGGTCAGTCGGTATTTATACCGGCTCAGACAGAAGCTTATTTTTTGACACAAAGCGGACAGTGCTGTCTGGTTCAGTGCTGACTAGTTCATGTTTAACAGCATGATTTTATATTAGAAGAGGAAAATAGTCCGCACGGCATAGACTGAGCGGGCTATTTATTTTATTCCTGACCCTTGCGACTTTGTAACCGGCACAACTTTCCCAGTCATAGTTTTCATTTATTTTTACATCTTTAAGCAACTGCGCGTCATTGAATTCTAGAGCTTGAAGGCGGGTTTCAGAGAACATTACTTCGCTGAAGTTATGTTCCAGCCTTGCACGGCAAGAGCAGCATCAATGTAGTTGCGACTAAAGGTCAACGCCACGATGGCATGCTTTAAGCATGCCCACATATTTTCTCCCTCTTGGGTGAATCTGGCCTGCTTTCGCAGGCCATATACTGCCCCCACGCACGACGATTTGCTTCAAGAGACTCAACGGCAATACCAATAAAAAACGCTCGGTTGCACGATGTGGACAACAATTCAGATATGGCTCCCGTGGACTCAGAACCCGGCCGTGTCCGGATATTGCCAGGCCACGTCCAATATAGCGAAACCAGCACTCAGGCTCCATGACATTTTTTATACTTTACTCCCGACCCGCAGGGGCAAGGTTCATTTCTGCCTACCGCACCGTAAAATCGAGCAATTTCGGATTTGGTCGCCTTGTAAGCGAGTTGGGCGATGTAGTTCAACTGATTTTCAACCTCCTGACGTTGCTCGCCTGTTAACCCTTCAAAAAAGGGGGCTAGCCGACGCATCTCCGCTTCTGCCTGTGCATGTTCGCCTGCAAGTGCCAGTATGACGGCGTACTGGCTTCGGACCTGAACCAGTCGCTGTACCAGACCGGCTTCATTGACGACTGGCAGGACGTATTGCTCCATCACCTCTCTGGCACCGACATAGTCCTTTATTGCGACAAACTCATCAGCTAGATCCTGTCCTACCCGGACCAGAGATTCGGGGGCTGCGGTCATGTTGTAAAATTTCATCGCGTGAATGCGCAGAAACGGTGACACCTTTCCCTGCGCGTCATTAATTCTGGCGAGCAACTCTAGGGCATCGGCCAGATGTTTGATGTGCTCGTGAACATTTTCAGGCTGGTTGATGATTGCCCACAGCACATCCGAGTTTTTACCCATGACATCCTGTGGGGTAATACCAAATAACGTGTAGTAGCGATTCGCTACGCTCAGACACAGTGTTTCTGCTTGTTTGTATCTTTTCAGTCTCCAGAGCGCGATAGCATGGTTATAGTCAAAAATACGCGCATGCTCTTCATCCGGAAGGCTGGGGCGGGCATCTTCAGCCAGCGTTTGCACTTCACTAAGGTCTCCCTTTTCTGATAAGAAAATACGGAGTTGAATGATTTCTTTTCGCTTGTTTGATAAACGTCGTGATGCTTCTTCCGCTTCGCCAAGACGACCTGTAAGAGTGAAGTAGCCACAAGGTAGACCAGACTGACACTTAAGCGCATGAGGACAACCCCACCGAGCTACATCTCTCGTACAGGCTCCAAATCCAAGAGGATGCAGTTTTGCATGGCGTTGAAGCAGTGATTTCGCCTTATCAGCCAAATTTTGTTGTATTAACTTGTCATGTGCACGTTTTAGTTCAGGCAGAAAATTATCAGACATTGTGCCAGTTATATAGTCAACAACCTCAGCAGTTGTTTCACCAAAAGTCTGCATGTTCTGCTTCAGATTATGCTCGGTATTGAGCTCAGGATTTATCATTAGTGAGGTTGTTAATTTAACGTTTGCAACACCTGTATTTTTTACCGTCTTGGAAGACCGTGATAGAGCTGCCATTCTGCGGCTAACCTCAGTTCTGGGGGAGGGTAGGTTGACCGGAATGCAGGGCTTCTGCTGCGTAGTAAAGAGTGAAAGCTGGAAACTCTTCGTGAGAGCTTGATTGTTCTCATCATAAGCCTTTTCCAGCATATTGATTGCTAGAGAAGCGGTCTGATAGGACTGTGATTCGGCCTGATGCTGATAGTGTTTATTCTGGGTGATATCAACACGCCCCATTAGGATGGCCTGAATATGATCCGTCACTCCAGCGATTGCCAAGAATGTATTCGTAGTCAAATGTTCGTTTGTGCTTCTTAAAGTAATAGACGTAAAAGAAGCGCAGCGAACACAGAATGTTTTCTTGAGTCCCCAGATGTTTCTTGCTCAGTTCATTCATTCCATAAATTGTGGCGAACATGACCGGTAGGGTAGTCACATCATCAACTATGAGATGAGTTCTCTGGTTGTTCCTCGATAAATGTAAGATGGAATATGCCATGAACTTAGCGGATGCCCCGTAATTTTTGCGTTATGAAGTCATCGTAAGTCCACAACTAAACTTTGGCAACTGACTGATTCATCGGTAAGTTCCTGAAAGAGAGGAACTCATGAACCTAAGAACAAACCCACCATATTTAACATAATATACATTATGCGCACCTATATGGAATCAGGGAAAATCTGGCGTTTTGCGGACATCGTTGGCCTGGCTTCTGAAAGCGTCTTCGCCGGCTATCTCACAGCGCGTCCAGCGCATGCCAGCTTAACGGTACTGTTCTTCCCAGGTTTACTTACCGTTTTTCCCTGTTGATATAAGCCTGTAAACCCTCTGCAAGAAAATCAAACACCGTTTTACAGGCCTGGCTGTGGCGTAAATCTTCATGCATCACCAGCCAGGTGTCGAGATGAAATGCAAAGAAATCAGGCATTATCCTCTGTAACGGCGGAGAAAAATCGGCCAGATGCACCTGGCACATACCGATACCTGCTCCGGCACGTATGAGGTTTAATTGTGCAATATCGCTGTCGGTTCGCACGGTAAACAGCTCGCGGTTTAGCTGTGGGTACTGTTTAAGTGCTTGTAAAATAAAGGGCGTCATATTATCGAAACCCACAAGCGTATGGGTGAATAACGCATCAATACTTTCCGGTGCTCCATGTCGTGACACATAGGCTGGCGCGGCATGCAGACCTATTTCAATCCTGCCCATCCGACGAGCAATCAGTTGCTCCTGCACCGGTGTGGTCATGCGTACAGCAATATCCGCTTCCCGGTTCAGTAAATCCTGAACGCGATTAGACAGAACCAGCTCAACGGTTATTTGCGGGTATGCCTCCTTTATTTGTGCAATCACTGGAGGCAGAACCTCAGTGCCGATGATTTCACTTGCGGCAACGCGCACCACGCCTCGTAATCCGGCTGCGCCGGAGCTGAAGCTGGCAGCCGACCTCTCAATCATCATGGCCGTATTTTCCATCGCTTGTGCATGGCCCTTCAGCTCGACGGCTGCGTCCGTGGCCTGCAATCCTGTCTGGGAACGTGTAAATAACACAAGGCCGAGGGCCGATTCCAGTGCTGCAATATGACGTCCGGCGGTTGGCTGGGTAATGGCAAGCCTGCGTGCGGCCCCTGACAGAGACCCTTCCCTCATCACGGCCAAAAATGTGCGATACCATTCCCACGGGATATTTAGCTTCATACAAAAATGCATACCTGCTGGCTTATATTATGCAATTACATTTAGCCCGTGCGGTCATTAAGATGTCAAGCAGATATCCAATAAGGGTCAGACGATGAAAAGCACAAATAAGGTACTAATACTGGGCGCAACGGGTGGAATCGGTGGCGAAATAGCCCGTAAATTGATCCGGGACGAATGGGATGTGCGTGCATTGCGCCGCTGCACTCCGCAAAATGCCGATCGCAACAATAGCATTTCGTGGATAAGCGGAGATGCGCTGAATGCTGAACAGGTTGAGGCGGCGGCGTCAGAATGCAGCGTGATTGTCCATGCCGTTAACCCGCCGGGTTATCGAAACTGGGAACAGCTCGTTTTGCCCATGCTGCATAACACCATCAGCGCAGCGGAGAAAAACGGTGCATTAATCGTTCTGCCAGGCACGATTTATAACTACGGTCCGGATGCTTTTCCCCTCTTACGCGAGGATTCCCCTCAGAATCCGGTTACCCGAAAAGGCGCCATACGCGTGCAAATGGAGCAGGCACTCGCAGCCTATACACAGCGTGGCGGAAAGGTGCTGATTTTGCGGGCTGGAGACTTTTTTGGTCCCCATGCTGGCAATAACTGGTTTTCACAGGGACTGGTCAAACCGGGGCATCCGCCGCAGGTCATTAAAAACCCGGGGAAAACCGGCGTAGGCCATCAGTGGGCTTATCTGCCGGATGTCGCCGAAACGCTCGCAGCACTGTTGGCGCGTCGGGATGAGCTCGAACCGTTTGCCAGTTTCCATATGCGCGGGCATTGGGATCCTGATGGGACAGCGATGACCGCCGCCATAAAGCTCGTCGTGGAGCGTGCCGGTATAAAGGCGAAAGTGAAATCTTTTCCCTGGTGGCTTATCTCTGCGATGAGTCCCTTTAACGCTACGCTGCATGAAATGCGGGAGATGCGCTATCTTTGGAAGCAGACAATAGAGATGGATAATTCAAAACTGATTGCCTTTTTAGGACATGAACCGCAGACCCCTCTTAATGAGGCCGTACATTCCACATTAGTTGGTTTGGGCTGTATTTAACATAACCTGATGTTTAGAAAGGGTTGAAAGATGTCTGATATACTTAAGCTTTTGAAAAACGCAGCCCTAATCAAATGGAAATTGAATTAAATAAAAGTGTTAAAGAGAGAATCTTCCATGCTGTCATTTTTGAGGTGACGGCCAATGTTATTATCGCCCTGTCACTTGCCTGGCTGATGAATGTGTCTGTACTTCAGTCAGGCACGTTGTCCGTCATATCCGCACTTACCGCAACGGTCTGGAATTTTATTTTTAATAAGCTCTTTGATTCCCTGCAGAAAAAATACCAGTTTGAAAGAACATTTCTCATTCGTGCGATCCATGCGGTAGGTTTTGAAACAGGACTCATCATAACCTTAATGCCTGTCGCGATGATTATGCTGAATCTTACAATGACTGAGGCATTTTTTGTTGAGATTGGTCTTGTATTGTTTTTCCTGCCATACACGATGCTGTTTAACTGGCTTTACGACTATCTGCGCTGGACGTTTGTTGGACGTAAACGGTCTGTTATGTAGCGAGATATCAGTCACATTGACACGCCTTTGATCATCTTCGACTCCACTCACCTCCTATACTCTTCATTTCTCTATCTCTTTTCAGGAGTCGATAATGTTTGATCATGTGAAATTCGGCGTCAGCGATTATGAAAAAAGTAAAACCTTCTTCCTCGAGGCGCTTCGCCCGCTTGGTGTAGAACTCATCGATGAAGGCGCGCCGGAGTATGGTGTAGAAATGAGTTCCGGCGATGTTTCACTTTGCCTTTTCCATACAAATGACAAACCCGCGCCTCTGCATCTGGCGTTTGTGGCCAATACGCGTCAGCAGGTTGATGATTTTTACCATGCGGCACTGCGCGCTGGCGGACGTGATAACGGCGGGCCGGGGTTGAGGTCATACGGTGAAAATTACTATGCCGCGTTTGTCATCTCGCCTGATGGTCATAATATCGAGGCGGTGTGCCATGCGCCGCAGAGTCTGTAGCGTCAGATGTCATTAAATATCTGTCATGCGTCTATTTGCACGATTATGCACGAAAGTACTTCATTAAGCCACGTTAATCCCGTAAGGTATGGCCTGTTAACGTGCAACTTCATGCAATAACACTGACAGAGGTATTTATGACACAACAGTTGATTCTAATTGCCGGCCCCTACCGCAGCGGAACCGGCGGCGTTCAGGCGCGCATTGATGAGAATCTGGCGCGTCTCGAAAGCGCAGCATTAGCCGTTTACCAGCGTGGTCACATTCCGATCATAGGTGAATGGCTTGCTTTGCCGTTGGCAAAGGCCGCGGGCTCGAAAACCGTTGGTGATGAAATCAGCGAAGCGATGCTCTACCCCGTTGCTCACCGGCTCATAGCTAAATGCGATGCAATTTATCGTATCGCCGGTGTATCTAAAGGTGCCGATATGGACATTGAGGTCGCCAGAAAATACGGCCTCAGGGTTTATACCGCGCTTGAGGACATTCCTGAGGCTTAAGGAAAACCGACAGCCAGGCTGTGCTCTCAGGCTGGCTGTCAGACAGTATCACGATCTGAGGTTAACACGACGGATACCCCCTTTTCTGATACTGCGCGGACCCAGTCCTTATCGGTATTGTCTTCCACGACGATGGTATTCACCGATGACACATTACCAATCACAAACGAAGACGCTGTGTTGATCTTTTCCGGAGAAGCCAGAACAACAGTCTCCGCGGCTCTGCCGGAAAATGCACGTTTGATGCACGCCTCTTCGAAATCACCGGTCGTTAATCCAGCTTCAGGATGGATCCCGGTCACGCCCATAAAGAACAGGTCTGCATGAATATTTTCGATGCCTTCGATGGCCGCAGCGCCGACCGCAACGATAGAGTGTTTATACAAGCGACCGCCGATCAGAATCACCTCAATGGACGGATGATCGACAAGCCCCAGGGCAATGCTCGGGCTGTGCGTCACCACAGTGATACGAAGCTCGGGAGGGAGAAACGTAATCAGCTCCGACGTTGTCGTACCACCATCGACGATCACCACCTGGCCTGATGAAATCAGCTGCGCGCCTTTGCGGGCCACTCTTTTTTTCGCATCCATTTTCACGGATTGCCGTTCAGCAAACGGAGCAATTGCGGAAGATGACGGCAGCGCGCCACCGTGAACCCGCTGCAAGCGCCCTTCTGCCGCCAGCTCGCGCAGATCGCGCCGGATGGTGTCTTCAGAGACGTCAAAGAGAATGCTGAGCGCTTTTGACTGGACCTGACCTTCGGCGCCGAGCTTTTCGAGGATCAATTGTTTTCGTTGACTGGTGAGCATCATGAATTCCTGAAATTGCATGTTTTATCTTGTAAATGCACGATAATGCTGTTTATGATAATTACTCTACGTAAGGAGGAACAAACGTGCAATCGAAACGTGCAGATGTGCGCATCATTAACAGTGAAACACTGTCAGATAACTGGTACGTCCTTAAAAAATATACCTTCGACCTGCAGCGACGTGATGGCGAATGGCAGCGGCAGCAGCGGGAAGTCTATGACCGTGGCAACGGCGCGACGATTTTGCTCTACAACCGTGATAAAAAGACGGTGATCCTGACTCGCCAGTTCCGCTTCCCCGTCTTTATCAACGGCCATGAGGACAATCTAATTGAAGCCGCTGCAGGGTTGCTGGACAACATGGATCCCGAGAGCCGCATCAAAGCAGAAGCGGAAGAAGAGACCGGATTTCACGTTTCACGCGTGCAGAAAATTTTCGAAGCCTATATGAGCCCGGGCTCCGTTACGGAAAAGCTCTATTTTTACCTTGCCGAGTACCAGCCGAGAGACAGAACCGGCGCTGGCGGTGGGATCAAGGCGGAAGGAGAAGATATCGACGTGCTGGAAATGACGCTTGAAGAGGCATTACGCGGCATTGATACGGGTAAAATCGTCGACGGGAAAACCATCATGCTGCTTTATCATGTGGCCCTTAAAGGTATTCTGTAACCTACTGGTTTAAATCCTGATTTGAAGGTGCATGAGTTGGTACGCTTGTCCGTTACGCGGATGGAATGCGGGAAACCTCCTAAATTTTGCAGCCTACTATATTTAGTGAACGATTTCGAAATTCGATAAAATCATAAACATTTCCCTGAGTCATCTGCATTTACCATTCAAAAATGCCAAACGTTCACAAGGCTGCCTGCAGCGGTAGCCTGTCTTATCTGTTGACTGGATTAAAATGCGACTCGCTACAGATAACGAAGCATATTATACTTGCTCCTCCACTCAAACAGGAGGCAGCAACTCACGTGAAGGATACATATTACAACGACATAACGATCAATACGCTAATTCAGAGTGAGCTGGACGCGTTTTTTGAGGACTTCAAAGGGATCGTCTTTGCCTACGCTATTATGAACAAGAAAGATCCTTCACAGATGAGGATACTCAATAACAGTCCTGAGTGGTTTAATATCTACCTTGAAAGAAAATATCAGTTCATTGACCCTGTCATTATTCGGGCTTTGCGCTGTGTTGAAGACTTTTTCTGGGAAAGCGATGTCGTCCTGTCGGATGGTTATAACCTGACACGCATTTTCGACGAAAGTGTTCAGTATGATATATACCAGGGGCAGACTTTTCCTCTGCATGACTATCTGAATAATCTTGTTGTCTTATCCGTCATCAGTCCTAAGCATTCTGGTATTGACATAGAGAAATATCGGCCGCAATTTCTACGCTTCCTTGTTCAGTTACATCAGAAGACACTCAATCTGTATAGTCAGCATCAGCAGAAAAAGAATGTGTTCTTGTCGCCACGTGAGCGACAAATCCTCAAATGGGTCAGCGCCGGAAAAACCTATGCAGAAATTTCTGTTATTTTATCTATTGCTGAACGCACCGTTAAATTCCATATGGGCAATATAATGAAAAAACTCGGTGTGAATAATGCCAGACATGCAATAAAGCTTGGAACAGAACTCCGGTTACTGGACGACTGACCCTCAGACACTGGTTATAGATAGCGTAAATGCCCGAGCATTTCGCGAAGCCAGTGGCTGGATTTGTCTTTACTAATAATATCTTCAATAATGCGGGTGCTGGCAGGCATATAAATATAGTAAATAACCTCCCCTTTTTCAGAAACACCGCGCTGAATAACTTCAACTTTCCAGTTCGCATGCCGAAATATGGCATACATACCGCGACTGGCTACTGCGTACATTCCGTGATATTTATTCTTAATGCAATAAATATTCATTGCAAGAAACAATGCCTTACTGGCGGGCACGCCCTGCAAACTTGCAGAGTCTCGTGTTTCTTTATCTAAAAATAAACGACTCACTTCACAGCAGGGAACATCGGCTGGAAAAACAATGGGATTATCGAAATAATTATGAAAGATTTCGCTTATCATTGTCGGCTGCGTTGAGTTAATAAATCGCGCGCCGCATAACAGCTGTCCATCATACATACCCAGTAAGTATGTCGTGTTATGGGAATCAAATTGATCCTTTTCCATCCCTTCGATGCATTCCACTTTCCAGTCGAGTCGGTCCCGAAAGGTTTTTCTTCTGAGTCGGTAGAGTTCGTGCGCTAGTGCTGGGGGTAAATCATCGTAGTCGTGTAAAAAAAATTCAATGACAGAAATCATGCTCTTGTTCCTGATAATAACACCTGAAACTATCATCACCTGTCTTTTAGGACAGCTTTCATTGTGCCGCATATTCCCTATACTTAAAAAGTACCTGACCACGAAGTTCTCGCAAAACTAAGCGGTCAGGAGGTCAAAGACCTACGAAACACCAGGGATATACCCATCGATGATTATCTAATATTTAAAGTTTCGGGTACAGAGCATAAGAAGCACTTTGCCGATAAAATAATAAAAAACAATAATCATAAAGTAATTACAATAAAAACATTGCCCCTTAATCTTTTAAGGGGTAATATTTCCGATTGCTTATTTTTCCCACCCTCCCCTTCATTTTACAGAATCTACTGACTTCATCTGCCCAAAACCCTGGCCGGTACCGCTTTGCAGGTATCTGCCTGTGCTATTCTTGCTGAATCATGTAAGACGGAGAATTGATGATGGCCGACTGGAACCCTTCTCTTTACCTGCAATTTGGCGCAGAAAGAACGCGTCCAGCCGCCGAGTTGCTCGCCAGAATTCCTCTTGATGAAGCCGCTACTATCGCCGATCTGGGCTGTGGGCCAGGTAACAGCACGGCGCTGTTGAAGCATCGCTGGCCTTCTGCGCACATCACCGGGGTCGATAACTCCCCTGCTATGCTCGAGGAAGCACGCGCTGCCTTACCTGACTGCCACTTTGTTGAGGCCGATATCCGTCAGTACAAGCCTGGCCAGCCGCTGAGCCTGATTTATGCCAACGCGTCGCTGCAATGGGTTCCGGACCATTACGATCTCCTGCCTCATCTTGTCTCCCTGCTTAAGTTAAATGGCGTGCTGGCGATCCAGATGCCTGATAACTGGCTGGAACCCACCCATGTGGCGATGCGTGAAGTGGCGCTGGAGCAAGACTACCCGGACCGTGGCCGCGAACCTCTGCCGGGTATACATGCTTATTACGATATTCTGTCGGAGGCTGGCTGTGACGTGGATATCTGGCGGACAACCTATTATCACAAAATGAGCTCTCATCAGGCCATTATTGACTGGGTAAGCGCCACCGGCCTGCGCCCCTGGCTCCAGGAACTGAACGAGAGCGAGCAGAAACGTTTCCTGAAACGCTACCATGAACTGCTGGAAGAGCAGTATCCGCTCCAGGAAAACGGGCAGATACTGCTGGCTTTTCCTCGGTTGTTTATCGTGGCTCAACGCCAGCCCTGATCCGATTATAGGCGGGCTTCTTTGAGCAACTGCTGGATAACCTTTTCCTGCTGCGCATAATCACCCTCGCCAAAGACGGTATAGCGCAGCTGCCCTTTGGCATCAAAGTAATAATGCGCTGGCCAGTACTGGTTGCCGAACGCATTCCAGATTTGATAGTTGTTATCCGTCACAACCCGATACGGCAACTGCCATTTCGTTACCGCCTTTTGTACCGACGAAAGCGGTTTTTCCCAGGGATATTCCGGCGTGTGAACCCCAATCACGACCAGGCCCTGCGACTGATACTTCGTGGCCCAGTCTCGCACATGCGGGAGCGTGTGCTGGCAGTTAATGCAATCCCACGTCCAGAAATCAATCAGAACAACCTTCCCTCGTAATGCTTCAGACGTGACAGGGTCACCGTTAATCCACCCTGTTCCACCGCTTAACGAAGGCAGCTGGCTGCTGGGCTCAGCGATCGCCACCGGTTGGAGCTTCACCGGCGCGGTTGGGGGTTTTGCCAGATTTAAGAGCGCGGTCTCAAGACGGTCTGCTACGCCGTTAGCCCCTTTCAGCAGCGAGGTCATCCCCGTCGCGTTCAGGACGACTGCCGCTAACATTGCAACTCCTGCCCCCTGACGGAGCTTCGCCATCAGCGCAGACTTTGCCCTTAACGGTGTCATCAGCGAGCGGCTGCCGATAACGAGCAGGCCCAGCATCAGCGCGCATCCGCTGCCATAGGCAGCGAGCAGTGCGCCCGTGGCGATGGCCGAGTGGCCCGCGATATTAATGCTGAAAATAGCGCCCAGGATGGGGCCCGCGCAGGGAGACCAGAGTAGCCCGACCGCAAGCCCGGCCAGAAAAGCCGATGCCATTCCGCGCGTTTGCCCGCTTCGGGTGTTGAGAACATTTCCTGCGCTGACGGCCGGTCCCGCGATACGCTGGGCGAAAGACGGGAAAATTAAGGCCAGCGCGGCGGTGGCCAGAATGACGAGGGCGATCCAGCGCCCAGCAATGGTTGCCGCTGTTATCCACTCGCTGGCGACGGTGACGACCATCGCCACCAGGGTGAACATCACGACCATCCCGGCGAGCAGGGCCAGAATATGTCGTCGTTGCCCCTGGAAACCGGCGAACAGGAGTGGAATAACCGGGAGCGTACATGGGCTTAGCAGGCTTATCATCCCGCCCAGAAAAGCGATTACCAGAAACATAATGACCTCACATTACATGTCCTGCGACACTGCAGTGAGGCTATTTCATCGTCCTGATGTGTTCAGGATATGTGTAAACGCGCGGTTTTTGTCTGGCTCTGTATCATCCGGGCCAGGAGATACAAAGCCGTACAATTAACGACGCGGTAGCGTAATGGAGACGTCCAGTCCGCCACCGGCTCGGTTCGCCAGTTTGAGCTTTCCTTCCAGCTGTGCGGTCAGCTGCGCGGCAATCGCCAGGCCGAGTCCTGTCCCGCCGGTATCGCGGTTACGCGAGGTTTCAACACGATAAAACGGTTGCAGAACCGCCTCCAGCTCGGCTTCGGGTATTCCCGGTCCGTCGTCCACAATGTGAATCACCACCTCTTCGGCAGACGAATCATCAATGGCAATGACGGCACAGTCGCCGAACTTCAGGGCATTATCCAGCAGATTAGTCATTACTCTACGAAGCGCCTGCGGACGCGTGACGATCGGCAAACGGACTTCGTTTGCCTGAAACTGCACGTTTTTACCAATGTCCTGATAATCGCTGGCGATGCTGTTGACCCAGGCGTTCAATTCCAGCTTCAGCGACGTCTCTTCCAGTGATTCTGATGACCGGGCATACGCAATACCCTCCCGCACCAGACGCGACATGTTATCAAGGTCGTTTAAGAGCTTGTCCCGCAGTTCAGGCTGCTCCGTCATTTCTACACGAAGCTTCATGCGGGTAATGGGCGTCTGGAGATCGTGAGAAATAGAGGCCAGGATCTGTGCGCGTTCCCTGAGATAAGACTGAATGCGCGCCTGCATGGCGTTGAAGGCATGCGCTGCCCGCTGCACCTCAACCGGCCCTTTTTCCGTCATTGGCGTGCTGGCTGCCGGATCCAGCGCATCCACCGCGCGGGTAAAGTGTGAAAAAGGCCGAACCACCTGCCGCACGGCGATCCAGGAGCAGGCCGCCAGGAGCAGCAGCTGCAGGATGAGGACAACGGGTAACCAGCTGGCGACGGGTGGCATGCGCGGGATGAGGTCAATGGTCAGCGGCGAGCCGTCTCTTAACGTGAGATGCGCCTGGATATGTGAAATGGCGCCGGGAACGGCGGTGAAGCTGAGAGGATATTGTGCCGCGAGCGTCGCTTTTAAGGTTCGGATAGCATCCTGCGAACGCTTATCCGTCGGCGCTGCGCCGGGTTCCCCTGTGCCCAGAATATAGCGATAGTTACCCCGTTCAAGCCGCGGCAGCCAGGCGGCGCGTTCGCTGGCCGGTAAGCGGTCTAAAATGGCGACGCTGGTTGCGACATCGTTTTCCAGATTACCTAGCATCACCGTGCGCGCGCTGTGCATGCGTTCAGTCATGACCAGCGTCAGGCTCAGGGCGTTAGCCAGAAGCAAACCGGACAGTACGACGATCAGCAAACGGGCCAGCAGAGAGCGTGGCCAGAACGTCATTCGTTAACCTCTTTGATGGTCACCGGCATCGTAAAGACGTAGCCTTCGCTGCGCACGGTTTTGATATAGGCGGGCGTGCGGGCATCTTCATTGAGACGCTGGCGCACCCGGCTTACCAGCAGATCGACAGAACGTTCAAACAGTTCGGCGTCACGCCCCTGCGTCAGATTGAGCAATTGGTCACGGGTCAGCACGCGCTGCGGATGGTCCAGGAAAACGCGCAGCAGACGATACTCCGCCCCGCTGAGTGCCACAATCACCCCTTCCGGGTCGATTAAGTGGCGAGCAACGGTATCGAGCTGCCATTGACCGAACATCACCAGCCGCCCTGCTTCTGTCACCTGTAGATTGGGCGGCATCGTGCGAAAACGCCGTAAAATCGCTTTGATGCGTGCCAGAAGCTCACGGGCGACAAACGGCTTCACCACGTAGTCATCCGCCCCCATCTCCAGACCCAGGATCCTGTCCGTCTCCTCATTGCGCGCCGTCAGCATCAGAATGGGCAGATCTTTATGTTTGCCGCTGCGTAGCTGCCGGCATAGCGTGAGACCGTCATCGCCGGGCATCATGACGTCCAGCACCACCAGGTCGATATGTTGTTTATCCAGTACGCTACGCATCTCTTTGCCGTTGGCCGCGCCCGTCGCGCGATAGCCAGACTTACCGAGATAATCGACAATCAGTTCACGAATATCTCTGTCGTCATCGACGACAAGGATGTGGTCAATATGTTCCACCGAACTCTCCAGACCGAAGGGTAACGTACTGAAAATAGCACATTTCACAGCTTATCCGCGTCGATAACTGCCTTGACGAAATCCTGCGGATCTTCCTGAGGCGGGTTGTGCCCTACGGTTGCGCCGAAGGTGCGGTGCTCATATTTGCCGGTAAATTTAGCCGCATAGGCCTGCGGTGCCGGATGCGGCGCGCCGTTGTTGCCGCCTTCGATGGTGATCGTTGGTACGGTGATATTCGGCAGCGTGGCCAGTTTTTGCTCATAGCGGTCGTATTTGCGCTCGCCTTTTTCCAGCCCTAAACGCCAGCGATAATTACTGAGCGTCACCGCGACGTGGTCCGGGTTATCGAGGGATTTGGCGCTGGCGTTAAAGACCGCATCGCTAAATTTCCAGTCAGGTGAGGCCTGAGACCAGATTAGACGGGCGAAGTCATGCGTGTTTTTGGCATAGCCTTCAGCACCACGCGCGGTAGAGAAATAGAACTGATACCACCACTGCTGCTCCGCTTTTGGCGGCAACGGCTGTTTGCCAATCTGCTGGCTGCTGATGAGATACCCGCTCACTGAAACGAGTGACTTCACGCGCTCGGGCCACAGCGCCGCAACGATATCCGCCGTCCGGGCGCCCCAGTCATATCCTGCAAACACCGCCTGCCGGATATTCAGGGCATCCATCAGGTTGACGATGTCTTTCGCCATCGCCGAAGGCTGGCCGTTGCGCGGCGTTTTTGCTGAAAGGAAGCGCGTGGTGCCGTAACCGCGCAGAGACGGCACAATGACCCGGTACCCTTTTGCCGCCAGTGCGGGTGCAACCTCGGCATAGCTGTGAATATCGTACGGCCAGCCGTGCAGTAAAATAACCGGCTGACCGTCTTTCGGGCCAATGTCGACATAGCCGACATTCAGATCGCCGGCGTTAATTTGCTGGGGATGGTCAAAGGCTGCGGCGACGTTTGTGCCGGTGACTTCGGCCTGACAGGACATCACGGTGCCAAGCGAAACGGTCAGTGCGAGGGTTGAGTAAGCAAGTTTGCTGAACATGTTGGTATCTCCGGTTGAGTACAATTCACGGGGATATAACAACACTGCAATGTATAGCGGATATGTGCGAAAGCGGGTTTATTGCAAGCCTGTGTATGTATCCGGGACGCTGATACAGTGTGATACAAACACAGGCGTTGTCGCCTCAAAGGGAGAGTCGGTAGCGGACGTAATCGTCAGCTTCGCCATATTTGTCATAGAGTTTACGCGCCGGGTTGTTCTCCCGGGTGACCCAGTACAGTTTCGACCACCCTTCGCGCTTGCCTTCCTCAATCAGAGCATCAATAAGCGCCTTACCTGCACCCGCTCCGCGTTCGTCGGCATCAACAAACAGATCTTCCAGGTAGCAGATCGGGGCCGTTGACCAGGTACCTTCATGCAGAATGCACATCGCGAAACCGATGACCTTTTGGTCCTTCTCTACCACCCGGCAGAACATCTGGGAATGCGCTGATAGCGCCCTTTCCCACGTCACTGCGGTGACGGATTCCTCGAGGTAGCAATCATAAAAATGGGTGTAACCATCCCACAGCGGTCGCCATTGGGAATAGTCGTCTGCGCGTAGAGGTCTTACCGTGACAGCCATGTGTTCCTCACATTACAAATTGATCGCCATTTCGAAACAGCGTAAATCGACACCCGCCATACGCGAGTGATGATAGCTTTCGCTCAGCGTAACAAACCCCTGCTTCTGATAAAACGACTGGGCGTTAGGCGTCGCATCGAGCGTCAGGCGGGTTATCCCCCGGCTGCGGGCTTCCTGTTTGAGCGCCTCAATAATCCGGGTTGCCATGCCTTTTCCGGAGGCTGCAGGCAAGGTGAAAATCGCCTCCAGGCAATGGGTATCCAGATCGAGATAGCCGGTTGCCGCAACATCGCCCTTTTCATCTTCAACCACATAAAAAGGGTATTCAATGATCATCTTCCGAAAGCGTTCGGGCATGAGATCTGGCGTCCAGCGCGCAATGACCTCTGCGTCGTAACTGGTTTTACAGCCGTGACGAATCGCCTGATTGCGAATATTCCAGAGTGTTTCTGCTTCCTGTGGGTTGGCTTTTCGTAATGTCATAACTTCCTCCTTTAACGGCTTTTTAGCCGCATTTCCCGTGCCGACCTGGCAAGACGCTGAGTACGACAATAGAGCGTAAACAGCACAAAGCCGCTGCTGTTCATCACCACCCGACAAAGTAATAGCGCGAATGATGCGATGACCAGCGGCCAAAGACCTCCGTCATGCGAAAGCAGGAAATGTAAAACCTGAACGAGGGTCGTTATCAGCAGGATGATGAACAACGCCATAAAGCCCGACAATCCCGACGTCTTACCACGTGCCAGGAGTACGCTTGTCACAATGAGCGCGCCTGTCATCGTCAATGATGGTAAGAAAAAGCTCAATGCATGATGCAAAGGTGACAAACCCTGCAACGTGCTGAGAAAAGGCAGAAGGTTTAACGCAAACGCCACTAAAAAAAGAGGTAACAGTACCGCTACTGGGTAAGGATTTTGACGCGAAAGCTCGCTGAGTGGACGCGAAAAATACCGTTCCAGCTCGGGCGTGGAATGATTCAAGAGACGGATATCACGATGAGCAATAGCCTCCTCTATCTCTTTGCCATGCTGCAGGAGATCCTGGAAAACCCGTCCGGTTAAAAGAGACAAAAAACTCATAAAAATTTCGCCATTAAAGAAATGATGCCCATTTCTGGTAGGGAATGAACCCAGCACGCCTCAACTAAATGTGATAGAGATGAAAATACCAGAACGCCAACAAAAGCATAACGCCTAAAAAGGGAGATCCGCGGATGACCATACCGACGCTCATGACAGAACGCTTACTGCTAAAACCGCTGGTTGCCGAAGATGCGGCTCAGATACAAAAGCTTTATCCGCGCTGGGAGATCGTCCGCTATATGGTCTCTTCCGTGCCCTGGCCCTACCCGGATAACGGCGCGGAAAACTATGTCAATAACGTGGCGCTGCCGGATGTGGCGAAAGGGATTGCCTGGTTCTGGAGCATCCGACGACGTGAGGTGCCGGATGAATTGATGGGCATTATTTGCCTGTACGACGTCGAAGATAACAACCGCGGGTTCTGGCTCGCGCCGGAGTTTCAGGGCCAGGGATACATGCGCGAGGCCAGCATTGCCGCGACGGATTACTGGTTCAATACGCTAAACAAACCTGTATTACGCGCCCCGAAAGCCGCTGCCAACAGCCGCTCCCGGCGTATTTCGGACAGTAGCGGCATGCGGCTTATCAGGACGGAGAAGAAAGCCTACGTTAGCGGGATGCTGGACTCCGAGCTGTGGGAGATCACCCGCGACGAGTGGAACGCCCGTCAGGTGAGCTGATAGTGCTTATCCGGCATCAGCCTTTCCGGAATGTTCTCTTCATCGTTCATCTGCAGCAGATCGCGTTCCATCATGTTGCAGATGGCGTCCAGCGGCAGATCGTTATTCTCAGTGCCGAACGGGTCTTCCAGCTCTTCCGCCAGGGTGTCCAGCGAGATAAAGGTGTATGAGATCAGCGCTGAGACAAAGGGCGTCATGTAGTGCAGATCCACAACCAGCGCGAACGGCAGCATGATGCAGAACAGATACACCGTGCGGTGCAAAATCAGCGTATAGGCAAACGGTACCGGCGTGGTCGCAATGCGCTCGCAGCCGGACAGGACGATGGACATATCGTTCAGACGGTTGTTCAGGCTGTGGAACAGAATGTCTGAGAGTTGCCCGTTACGCCGCCGCACGGCCAGCCACTCCCCCATGATCAGTAAAATACGATTCGCCGGTGAGTTGGCTTTCATCACCTGACGTAAATCATCCGGAGCAAGATAGTGAGAGAGTTGCTCGGCGTTCAGCTCCCGGCGCAGGGTCATGCGCAGGCAGTTAGCAAAAGCAATCTGCAGACGGACAAATTCGCCCAGATGCTTATCGTCAGGCAATGTGTTTTTTACCTCGCGAAACAGCGAGCGCGCCGCTATCATCAACTGCCCCCAGAGCAGGCGAGCCTCAACGTAGCGTGAATAACAGGCGTTGTTTCTGAAACCGAGAAAGATTGCGATCGCCACGCCGAGAATGCTGAATGGCGCCACGGTAAATTTGATGCCCAGTGAGGTATACCACGGCAGCATCAGGATAACGGCAATAGAAAGCAGGAAGTTGAGCAGCAGTCGGGTATAGATCTTAGGCAGTACCGAACCGTGCCAGACAAAAATCAGTTGTAGCCAGTGCTGTTTAGGACGAACGATCATAGTGAGTTTCAGGAAAGAAAAGAGCGAGGCTATTAAACGTGATCCCCGTCACCGTTGCAAGTTTGTTAACTGGACATTGCATTTTCTCCCCTGATTAGCGAAATCCGCACAGTGCTGCATATGTTTTTTTAAAAACAAAGCACATAGTATGTTGTAACTAAAATGAAGTATGTTTAAACCCGGCCGCAGCCGGGTGAACGTTAGCAAAGCGGTTTAACCGCAGCGCGCATTCCCTTCAGCAGAATGGCATCAAGGTCCAGCGTGACCTGGTCGACAAGACCGCTTACCTGCGTCAAGTCCTGTTCCCAGTGTTCGCGTGCGCTGAGCACCGACTGCACCAGCTCACGGGTGCTCAACTGCCGATCGCGGTGCTGCGCCCAGAGCTGCTGATAACGTTCCAGCCAGCATGCATCATCCTGCACCGGATAGCTCTCCCCGTTACGCTCTGCGCGGTAGAACGCGATTAACGAGGCTAAGGCAAACGTCAGACGTGCCGGTAATTGCCCTGTTGCCTTCTGCCCTGCCAGCAGCTGTGGCAGGATGCGGGTGCGGTATTTGGTCATGCCGTTGAGCGCAATGGAAAGCAGCTGGTGTCGGATATAGGGATTGCGAAAACGCCCTGTTACCGCACTGGCGAAAGATTCCAGCTCGTTACGCGGCAAATCGAGGACCGGAATGATCTCCTGATAAATCGCTTTTTCGACGAACGCGCAGATCTCCGCATCATTCATCGCCTCGCCCACCGTATCCAGCCCGGCCTGGAAGGCGACCGGCACCAGCGCCGTATGCGCCCCGTTCAGAATGGCAACCTTGCGTTCTTTGTAGGGCCTGATGTCGTCGACAATCAGCACATTTAACGGGTACTTATCCAGACGGAGTTCCTGAGCAAGGGATGCCGGCCCCTGGATAACGAACAGATAAAAATGTTCAGCCGTGTCAAGGAACCCATCGTGATACCCCAGCTCAGCTTCAAGCGCAGCCGCTTCGTCGCGCGGGTAACCCGTCACGATACGGTCAACCAGCGTCGAGCAGAAGCTGTTGGCGTCGTTTAGCCACCGGATAAAGGCCGCAGGCAGCGACCACTCCTGGGCATAGCGCAGGACGAGTTCACGCAGTGCATCACCGTTGTAGTCAATCAGTTCGCACGGAATGATGATCCAGCCTTTATCCGGTGCACCGTTGAAATGGTTAAAGCGCTCAAACAGCAGTCGCGTCAGCTTCGCCGGGTAGCTCACCGCAGGGGCATCGTCGAATCTGTCACCCGCGTGGTAGCTAATACCCGCTTCGGTGGTGTTCGAGAAAACAAAACGCATATCCGGGTTGTGTGCCAGTTTGAGAAAGGCGTCATAGTCGTCGTAGACGCTGATTTCACGGTTAACCGAGCGGATAAGACGGCTCTCACTCACCGCTTCACCCTGCTCGTTCAGGCCGCGAATGATAGTGGTATACAAACCATCCTGAGTGCTCAGCGACGGCGGGAAGTCGCTTTGAATAGGACGGACGATAACCACTCCGGCATTAAGATCGGTATGTTCATTTAACAGGTCAATTTGCCAGTCGACGAACGCACGCAGGAAATTGCCTTCACCAAACTGAATGATGCGTTCTGGGTATTGAGCACCGGGAAAATCACGACGGTTGAGCGTGTTCACAAGAGGGTTCCTTTTATGATTAGTCATACAGCCTGATAAGATTGGTACGATAACTTATCAAAACTTAACGACCGGAACCCCTGTTTTGATCAATACGTCGCGTAGTTGTACAAAATAATCATAAGAACTTATAGAACACGGACGTGGCCGTCATGGCGCCGTCCGGCATAAGGGCATAGCGCGGGATCTCCCCCACCTTTTGCCATCCGGCGCGCTGGTAGAACGTCTCGGCGCCGCTGCCGGTGGAGGTATCAAGTACCAGAACCGAAATGTTCCTGGCCCGAGCCTCAGCTTCAAGCGCTTCCATCAATGCCATCGCGGCACCTTTCCGGCGCGCTTTCTCGTGAACCAGCAGCTTCGCCACATCGGCGCGATGCGGCTGGTTTTCAGGCTGGTCTGTGATTAACTGCACCGTTCCGATGACGCCGTCCTGCGGGTCGACACAGGCCAGCACGAGGCGCTCATTGCGCCCTACGCTTTCAGCAATGCCGCGCCAGAAAGAGCGGGCCTTCTCCAGGCTAAAGGGAAGCATAAAGCTGACGGATGCCCCGCCGTTCACACAATTTTCGAGGATCCCGGCTAGCGCATCAAGGTGGGTGAGAATTTCGTCTCGGGTGAGGTTTTTGATTTGCAGTGAGGTATTCATTGTTTTTCCTTACGTTGAATACCATCACTGTGCATTTAACATCTTCTTAACGCAAACGGATCGGACATAGGCTTTTGTTATGTCACCGGGCGCGCTGGCGCTGCTGCTTCATGGCATACATCTTTTCATCGGCATCTTTTAACCACTGCTGCAGGTCGTTGCCGTTATGATCAAATTCACTTAGCCCCCATGAAAAGTGAAGCGACCAGGGGTGTAACCTGCGGGCGTTATAGTTTTCTACCTGCTCGACAAGATACTGCATGGCAATCCAGGCGCCCTGCTCATCCGTATCCGCGAACAGCACGGCGAACTCGTCCCCGCCAAAACGAACCAGCAGATCCGCTTCGCGGAAAGAGGCACGCATCAGTTGCGCCATGGCATTCAGCGCCTTATCCCCCTCTTCATGCCCGAAGCGATCGTTAATTTCCTTAAAGCGATCCAAATCCAGCCAGCCGAGCGTCAGCGGCTCTGCCCGGCGCCGGGCAACGGAAAGCGTGAAGCGCACGAGTTGATTAAAGCCCCGACGGTTGAATAGCCCGGTTAATTCATCCGTGGTCGCCGCGCTGATGGCAGCAAATTCATCTTCCGCCAGCGCGCCAAGATCTCCCAGGACGGCGAGGTCGGCGGCAGAAAACTCCCGGGGAGCGTAATCAATCAGGCACAGCGAGCCAACGCTTGCGCCGTCACGCAGGCGCAGCGGGAAGCCCGCGTAAAACCGCACGCGAGGTTCACCGGCCACCAGCGGGTTATCCGCAAAACGATCGTCCTGAAGCATATCCCCTACCACCAGCGGCGCTTCGGTGAGGATCGTATGCCCACAAAATGAGATGTTACGCGGAACGGAGCCAGGTGCCTGACCATCAGCGGACTTAACGATTAGCGAATGCTCATCAATGAGATTGACCATCGCCAGCGGCACCTGGAAGAAGCGTTTTGCCAGACGCGTTAACCGGTCAAACGCCGGGGAACTGTCGATCTCAAGCAGACCGGATTCTCGTAGCGAGTTGAGTCTGTCTGTTTCATTTTCAGGGGTTGCAGGTGCTTTCATAATGTCTCCTGACGTAAAGCGTTACTAAAAGCGTAGCTTAAACAGAGGCATTGTCAGCGTTCTGACAGCCTGTTAAGTCGCTTACTATTCACGTCAATGCCTTATGACGATTAACGCAGCTATGTTTCACTCCCGGTGGGCGCGGCAATTTGCTCGTCCGCCACCCGGGCGCTGGTACGGTTTCGACCCGCTTTTTTTGAACGATAGAGATGATCGTCCGCTTCGGCCATGAGCTTGTTGAAGACTTCGGTCAACTGCCATGACTCAGCCTTTCCACTGCCGAGGCCAATACTGACCGTCAGAAAGAGCGTCTGGTGACGCCATGTAAAAGGATGGCTGGCAACGGTGGAACGGATACGCTCAGCCAGTTCAAAACCGTGCTGCGCGTCGCCTGAATGAACCACCACAGCGAACTCTTCCCCGCCCATGCGCGCCACCATACCGTCTTCGCCGACGACCTGCTGAACCTGTCGGGCAAACGACGCCAGCACGCGATCTCCACACTCGTGGCCGTAGTTATCATTAATGCTTTTGAAATAATCAATATCCAGCAGCATGACGGTCAAAAAACGGGTATGCCGGTACGTCTCTTCATGCTTTAACGCCTCATAAAGCCCGGAACGCGAGTAGACGTGTGTTAAAAAGTCATAATCCGCCCTCAGTGAAACCTGGCGGATCAGGGAATTAATCGCCGCCATGCTGACGGAGACCATCACCGGGCAGATCGCCATCGTGGCGATACCCAGCCGGGCTGAAAACATCATTGGCGTCGTAAACGGCGTCGCCACGGCAATGTTAATAATCGAGTTGGCGACCAAAATGATTTCAGTGGCACCCGTGATAAACGTCAGCAGACAGGTCGCAGGCAATGAGTAACGAACCGCACACCAGATAAGCGCTGGCAGAGGAAACGAGAGGCTCCCCGCTCCGCCAATCACCACCGACGCGACCACCGAGACGATCAGCGCCATCACCGGCAGCAGCTGCTCCAGACGTAACCTGAGATCACGCCCGGGCATACGTAACGTGAGCATACAGGGCACAACAAGCACGCCGGTTGAGAACTGCTCGCTAAACCAGTCGGCAAACAGCGGCCAGAAGGTGTGACTGTCAATCCCGACCGACCCCGCAGCGCCGAGCAAGGCACAAAGCAGCGCGGCAATCAGACAGTAGTTAAACAGGCGTAGCGCGTTAAGCGGATCGGGGGTTTTCTTCATCAGTCGCTTGTCGCGCTGAACCAGCACGGCGACGACGACAATAAAGATCATGTTAGACATATTGATCACCACTGAGGCTATACCCCAGTTGGTCGTCACCGCGTCGTACAACAGCATCGCGACATAGCATACCGCATAGTAATGCAGGCGATTCAGGTAGACATAGCGGGCGAAGATCCCTGCCATGACGCCATTCAGCGGCCAGAACAGCGACAGGGCCTCAACGAGCCGTAATTCCGCGCCCACAAAATAGAACAAGGTGGTGAGGATGAAGATCGTCGATGCATTTCGCAGCGGCGTGTCAGGCTGGAACGGCCTGAAAGCGGTAAGAGCAGAACGCATTAAATATCATTCCATATGAAAGCTTATGGCAATTATTGCGGTCGTCAGCATGATCGGGACTAACTTAGGATGCATCTATAACACAAATACCACTGGAGCATAACTCGTCAAATTTAGGCGTTCATCTGCAGCACCAGCCAGTGGTGGATAACGCTGATGATATAATTTTTTTGCGGCGCGGTGAGCGTTACACCCTGTGGAATGTTATGCCATTTTGCCAGGCAGCCCCGACAACAGGTGGCGGTGGCATGCTGGGCGATAAACACCGGGTGACCGCGCATAGGCGTCTGTTTACCGTCATTTGCGGGTTGTGCAGGCGCAAGGCGCTTTTCGACAAAATCCGCGGCATGCTGGTCAATGGTTTCGGGGCCTTTGTCCCAGCAGTACTGTCGTTCTTTATCGCCTAACCGAAAGCGCGAGCGAAATGTCGATCGCGCCAGACGGGAAAAGAGAGGATCCAGATCGGACATCAGTATACGGAACGTCCCAGACGCTGAGTCAGTTTCTCCAGAACCGCTACGCCGGCAAGCGAATTTCCCGTTTCATCCAGCTCCGGGCTCCAGACGGCTATCGCCATTTCATGCGGCACAATCGCCACGACCCCGCCGCCAACGCCCGATTTAGCCGGAAGCCCAACGCGCCAGGCAAACTCGCCGGCGTTTTGATACATCCCGCTGGTGGCCATCAGCGCGTTAACCTGACGAGCCTGAAGCGGCGAAACGACTTCCTGATCGAGATGCGGCGCGTGCCCCTGGTGCGCAAGGAACAGGAACGTCTGAGCCAGCTCAACGCAGCTCATTTTCAGGGCGCAGTAATGGAAGTAGTTTTGCAGGACGGTCGCCACGTCGTTGTGGAAATTACCGAAGGATTTCATCAGCCAGGCGATAGCCGCGTTACGGGCAGAGTGTTCAAACTCCGAGCGTGCCACAACCGTATCATAGGTAATGTCGTCAACGCCCGAGAGCTGACGCACAATCTCAAGCATTCGCTGACGTGGTGCGCTCAGGCGGCTTTGCAGCATATCGCAGACCACCAGCGCCCCGGCGTTGATAAAGGGATTTCGCGGTTTACCCTGTTCTATCTCAAGCTGAAGCAGCGAGTTAAAAGGCTGGCCGGACGGATCTTTGCCCACCCGCTGCCAGATCTCGTCTTCTTCATACTGGCGCATCGCCGCAACCAGACTGAGCACTTTCGAAATGGACTGGATGGAAAAACGTTCTGTTGCATCCCCTGCCTGGTATCGCTGTCCGTCGATAGTACAGATAGCAATGCCCAGCTTATTCCCGCTGACCGAGGCAAGGGCCGGAATATAGTCGGCAACCTTCCCCTTTCCAATTAACGGACGAACCTGCGCCAGAATCTCGTCCAACATCTCATTATGGATGACCGCAGCCACACTTTGCTCCTTGCCCTCAGGCTAAAACGGGCTGCGAGTATAACAGAGGCTTATGTATTGCGTCAGGCGCTAAGACGAAAACGCGAAACGGCCTGCAATAAAAGATCGGATTGCTTTTGCAGTCGCTCAGAGGCATCCGAGGCGTCAGAGACCAGCAGGTCCGTCTGACGGGAGACCTGGTTCAGTGCCTGAAGCTGACGCGTCATCTGGTGAATACTCTCCCCCTGGCTGAGGGTGGCGGTGGAGATCTCATTCAGCAAACTGCTTAAATTGCCCACCAGACCGGTGACCTGCTGCAGATTCTCTTCCATCAGGGTGACGGCACGGGAACCGTCTTCAATGCCCTGAACCGAGCGGTTGATCAGCTCCTGAATGGTCTGCGTCGAGTGGCTGCTCTTTCTGGCCAGCAATCCAACCTCCCGGGCGACGACGGCAAACCCGCGCCCCTGGTTTCCGGCATGGGCCGCCTCGATGGCCGCATTCAGCGCCAGGATATTGGTCTGAAACGCCACGCTGTCGATCATCGCCACGATCCCGCGCATCTCGGACGATCGGTCGACGATCGCCTGCATGGACGCGTTTACGGTCGACATCATCTGGTCTCCCCCCGCGGCGGCCTGACGCGCTTCATCCGCCCGCGAGCTGGCGAGTCTGGCATAGCCGGTATTCCCTTCCACATGGTTTTCCAGCGCCGCGATATGCGCCGTCACATCCTCAAGCTCTTTCGCCTGGCGTGCCGACTGCTGATACAACTTCTGGTTACCCTGCGCCAGGGAGCCAATGTTCTCCACCATGGTCGCCGTGGCATGGCTGACCTGCGTCACCAGCTGCTGCAGACCGTGCTGCATCGTGGCAATACTGTCGCTAAGCTGCCCTATCTCCCGGTTGAAGCGCATGACGTCCGGCGGCGTGCCGGAGAGATCCCCTGCCGCCAGCCGGTTAATATGCGCAATCAACCGACGCAGCGGCGTAATCACCCATCTGGACATGCCGAACCAGACGACAGCGGCGATGGCGACTAACAGCACCGGCGCAAACAGGAATAACGTTTGCAGACCGGAGAGCTGCGCCATGAGGCTCTGGCGCCCCTGCATGGCCTGCTTCTCGCTTGCCTGCTGATAGCGCGCATAGTTATCGTTAAAATCCGTCTGAAACGCCTGCGCCGGGACGGCAAAAAAAGCGTCGATGGTGTTGGTCTTGAGAAGACCTTCAGCCTGCTCGTTAATCGCACCGTAGAAAAGCTGATAGCTGTTCACCAGCGCGTCATCTTTCGGCGGATTCAGCGCCAGCCAGGCCTTCCACGCCTGCTGAGAAACCGTCAGCGCCTTTTGCGCATCGTCCATCAGGCTATGCCAGCTTCCGTCGGAGCCGGTCTCTTTATCCTGCATAAACCAGACGCCGGACCGGTTAAGCAGATCGCTTGCCGCCAGCAGGGAAACACGGGCCAGATCCAGCTTGCTCTGCTGCTGCCAGGCCAGCAGGTTTTGCTGCTCGTTACGCTGGGCGTTGTTCAGGGAGGCGTTAAGCAGGAGTGACGAGGAGAGCTGCACCGCGGAGAAAAGGCCAATGATGCAAAAGATGCCCGTCAACAGGCCAAAGTGACGAGGGGTGAGACGCTGCGCAATACGGCAAAAAATTTGCGTTAGGTTCATAATTAGCTTCATTTACAAGGCGTTAGACGCGTGCGAGTCTACGAAATGAAAATGACAGAACCATGGCAGAATAATGACAACGGCCCTCACGACGAGGGCCGAAATTAAGGATTACACGCGATCCTTCCACACCGTCTGCACGTTACAGAACTCGTGCAAGCCAAAGTGGGAAAGCTCGCGGCCGAAACCGCTTTTCTTCACGCCACCAAAAGCCACGCGCGCATCGCTGGCGCTAAAGCCGTTGATAAACACGCCGCCGCACTCCAGCTCGCGGGAGAATTTATCCGCAAGCGCTGCGTCAGCGGTAAAGACGGTGGCGGACAGGCCAAAGTCGCTGTCGTTGGCAAGCATCAGGGCATGCTCCGCGTCTTTCGCGACGGTAATGGCCGCGACCGGACCAAACAGCTCCTGGCGGAACGCCGTCATCGACGGGGTGACATTCGCCAGCACGGTTGGCGCATAGTAATTTCCCTCGCCGCTGATTTTCTCACCCCCCAGCAGCAGCGTTGCCCCTTCTGCCAGCGTCGCTTGCACCTGCTGATGCAGTTCATCGCGCAGATCGAAACGCGCCATCGGGCCCAGGTAGTTTTCTTCCTGCTCCGGAGCGCCCAGCTTCAGGGCAGCAACCGCATCGACAAAGCGTTGGGTAAAGGTGTCCGCAATACCCTCTTCCACAATGAAGCGTTTTGCCGCCGCGCACACCTGCCCGGTATTCTGGTAGCGACCCGCTACCGCCGCCTTCACGGCGAGATCCAGGTCGGCATCGTTGAGAACGATGAACGGGTCTGAGCCGCCCAGTTCAAGAACGCATTTTTTCAGCGCGGCTCCTGCCTGAGCACCAATGGCGGCCCCGGCACGCACGCTGCCGGTGACGGTCACCGCCGCAACACGACGATCGTTAATCGCCTGGCTGACGCCGTCATTGGTGGCGTTCACCCAGCCGAAGACACCTTCAGGGAAACCCGCATCCGCAAAGATCTGCCCTATAAGATCCGCAGAGCCGAGCACGTTGGGCGCATGTTTGAGCAGATAGCTGTTACCGGCCAGCAGAATCGGCACCGCGCCGCGCAGCACCTGCCAGAGCGGGAAGTTCCATGGCATCACCGCGAGAATCGGCCCCAGCGGACGGTATTCAATGACCGCGTTGTGGTTTTCCACCAGCGTCGGCTCCGCACGCAGCATTGCCGGGCCGTGCTCGGCATACCAGTCGCACAGACCGGCGGACTTTGCCACTTCCGCTCGCGCCTGCAGGATGGGCTTGCCCATTTCACGGGAGATAATCTGCGCCATCTCTTCCGCGCGGTTTCGCAGCGCGGCGCCGAGATCCCGCAGCTTCTGCGCCCGGTGGGACACGCTTTCGCGTCGCCACTGGCGATAGCCCGCGTCGGACTGAGAAATCGCGCGTTCAACCTCTTGCGGCGTCGCCCAGGGATACGCAGCGAGGGTTTCACCCGTGGCCGGGTTAACAGAAAGGGCATGTGTAGCAGATGAATATTTCATGATGTTCTCCACGCATTTCGGTTGATTCATTGTGGCTCACTCTGCTATTTCTTAAAAATGAATAATACTAACCACCTTATTCACGAAACGAGAATGCCATGGACTTAACCCAGCTTGAAATGTTTAACGCCGTCGCGCTGACGGGCAGCATCACCCAGGCGGCGCAGAAGGTGCATCGCGTGCCGTCTAACCTGACGACCCGCATCCGCCAGCTGGAGGCCGATCTGGGCGTTGAGCTGTTTATTCGTGAGAACCAGCGTTTGCGCTTATCCCCGGCTGGCCATAACTTCCTGCGCTATAGCAGGCAGATCCTCGCCCTGGTGGATGAAGCGCGCATGGTTGTCGCGGGGGATGAGCCGCAGGGGTTATTTGCCCTCGGCGCGCTGGAAAGCACCGCCGCCGTGCGCATTCCTGAAACGCTGGCGCAGTTTAACCAGCGCTATCCGCGTATTCAGTTTGCCCTTTCTACCGGGCCTTCCGGGACGATGATTGATGGCGTACTGGAGGGAACCCTAAGCGCCGCCTTCGTCGACGGTCCGCTTTCGCACCCGGAGCTGGAAGGCATGCCGGTCTACCGGGAAGAGATGATGCTGGTCACGCCTGCCGGGCATGCGGAGGTGACGCGCGCCGCGCAGGTCAGCGGCAGCGACGTCTATGCCTTTCGCGCCAACTGCTCGTATCGCCGACACCTGGAGAGCTGGTTTCACGCTGACCGCGCCACGCCCGGCCGCATTCATGAGATGGAGTCCTATCACGGCATGCTCGCCTGCGTCATTGCGGGCGCGGGCATCGCACTGATGCCGCGCTCGATGCTGGAGAGTATGCCGGGACATCATCAGGTTGAAGCCTGGCCGCTGGCGGAAAACTGGCGCTGGCTCACCACCTGGCTGGTGTGGCGACGCGGGGCGATGACCCGCCAGCTGGAAGCTTTTATAGCGCTGCTAAACGAACGTCTTCAACCAGCGCCTTCTCCATAAACAGGCTGAGCGGGTCGTCAACGTACGGGGCAAACGCCGGACGCAAATCGTATCCGCACTGTTCATAAAGACGCACCGCGGCATGCTGTTTGATGCCCGTCTCCAGCCTTACGGTATGACAATGACGGCTCAGGGCCTCATCTTCCAGGGCGGCCAGCAGCGTCTCTCCCAGATGCTGCCCGCGATGAGCCGGATCGATATAGACCCGCTTCATCTCCCCCGTTCCGTCACCGTTGAGCACGATAGCGCCACAGCCCACGGCGTGCAGCTGCTGGTCGCGAATGATCATCAGGATCAGCGAGGCTTCCGGCAGCGCAGCCAGATCGAGCAGATGATTACTTTCGGCGGGATAGAGTTCGCTCTGATAGCGGTCAAGCGCCGCGATCAGAGCGAGAATGTCCGGATGACGTGCAGATTCAGAGGTAATGGAATACATGGCAGGCTCCTTGCTTTTTTTATGAGGCTAAATTTCAACATAGCGCAGGCCTGCCAGGGTGCTACATAGTATTAACTTATCGCTCCGCCCTGTTAGCGCAAAAAGACGCGCCCTTTCAGATACAGGGTAGCCTGGCCGCCGATCAGCACGCGGTCGCCCTTCAGCTCGCAGCGCAGATCCCCTCCACGGTGCGACACCTGGCGGGCATTGAGCGACGTTTTGCCCAGCTTTTCACTCCAGTACGGGATCAGCATGCTGTGGGCAGATCCGGTAACCGGATCTTCCGGCACCCCTTCGCCCGGGCAGAAGAAGCGGCTGACGAAGTCATATTCTTCGCCCGGCGCCGTCACGCAGACCATCTTATCCAGCGGAAGCATGGCCCCAATATCCGGCGTTAACGCCTCCACCTGCTGCTGGCTCTCCAGCACCACCATGTAATCCCGACCCACGCGCACCTCTTTTGCCGCCGTGATGCCCAGGGCGCTAAACAGCACCTCGGGAGGATTATCCACAACCTCCGTCGACCACGCGGGGAAGTTCAGCGTCAGCCAGTCGCCGCTGCGTTTAACCGTCAGCTCGCCCACGAAGCGGGTGGTGAAGGTGATTTCGGTATGCGGGTAATCAAGGTATTCGAAAATGACGTGCGATGCGGCAAGCGTAGCGTGTCCGCAGAGGTTAATTTCATCCAGCGTGGTAAACCAGCGCAGCTCAAACCCACCGTCGGTGCGCACGAAAAAGGCGGTCTCAGACTGGTTATGCTGCTGCGCCATTTTGAGCAGCGTCTCGTCCGGCAGCCACTCTTCCAGAGGACATACCGCTGCGGCGTTGCCACCAAAGGTTTTGTCGCTGAAGGCATCCACCAGATAAAAATCAATTTCCTGCATTGTCTCTTCCTCTCTTGTTATGGCTATTTAGCGCAGAAAAACTGTGCCTTTCAGATAAAGTGTGGCCTGTCCGCTCATCAGCACCCGCGAGCCTTTCAGCTCACAGCGCACATCGCCACCACGCGCTGAAACCTGACGGGCAAACATCGTCGTTTTGCCCAGCTTTTCGCTCCAGTACGGGATCAGCATCGTGTGCGCGGAGCCGGTGACCGGGTCCTCCGGGACGGAAACGCCCGGTGAGAAAAAGCGGCTGACAAAATCGTATTCCCCCTCACCGCGCGCCGTCACGCTCACCTTATGCTCGCCCGGCGTCATCGCCGAAAAGCGTGGCGCAAGCGCTTCAACCTGCTGGCGATTATCCAGAACGATCAGCCAGGCGCGTCCTTTACGGGCTTCAACGTAGCGTCTGATACCCAGCGCCGAAAGCATCTCAGGCGGGGGCGTCTCTTCATGGGTTGGACATGCCGGGAAGTCCAGCGTCATCCACTCCCCCTCCCGGCTGACCGTCAGGCGGCCAGAGGCGGTTTCAAAGTGGATCCGCGAATCCGGGTAATCCAGCTCGGTAAACAGCACGTGCGCGGCCGCCAGCGTAGCGTGGCCGCAGAGATTGACTTCGGTGAGGGTGGTAAACCAGCGGAGCTCAATGCCCCCTTTACTGCAGACGAAAAAAGCCGTTTCCGACTGATTATGCTGCTGCGCCATTTTCAGTAAGGTCTCATCGGGCAACCACACTTTCAGCGGGCAAACGGCTGCCGGGTTGCCGCCGAACGAGGTATCGCTGAACGCATCGACCAGATAAAAATCAATCTCCTGCATTGTCTTACCGCCTGTTTTTATTATGTTGTTCTTTTATATTCAATGAAAACAGCGTTCCCGGCTACCGCTTTTATAAGGTAAATATTGAGATCTGCATCACATAATGGTTGAGTTTTCGCCGTTTGACGTTTTAAGATCGTCTCCTCTTCTTTACAGCAACGAATCTCCGACATCCCTATGACAACGAACACAGTTTCCCGCAGGGTTGCGTGGCTACGCGTGGTCACGCTGGCCATTGCCGCGTTTATTTTTAATACCACAGAATTTGTTCCGGTTGGGCTGTTGTCTGACATCGCTGAAAGTTTCCAGATGGAAACGGCTCAGGTGGGCATTATGTTGACCATCTACGCCTGGGTAGTGGCGCTGATGTCCCTGCCGTTTATGCTGCTGACCAGCCAGATGGAGCGGCGCAGGCTGCTGATCGGTCTGTTTGTCTTGTTCATTGCGAGCCACGTGCTGTCATTTATGGCGTGGAATTTTACGGTGCTGGTCATGAGCCGCATCGGCATCGCCTTTGCCCATGCGGTGTTCTGGTCTATCACCGCGTCGCTGGCTATTCGCCTGGCGCCGGCAGGGAAACGCGCGCAGGCGCTGAGCCTGATTGCTACCGGTACCGCACTGGCGATGGTGCTGGGTCTGCCAATTGGCCGCATCGTGGGGCAATACTTCGGCTGGCGTACGACCTTCTTCGCCATCGGTATGGGTGCGCTGGTTACGCTGGTATGTCTGATTAAACTGCTGCCCGCGCTGCCGAGCGAACATTCCGGCTCGCTGAAAAGCCTGCCGCTGCTGATGCGTCGCCCGGCGCTGCTGAGTATCTACCTGCTGACCGTCATTGTGGTGACGGCCCATTACACGGCGTATAGCTACATTGAACCGTTTGTGCAGATGGTAGCGGACTTTAGCGCCAATTTTGCCACCGTCTTACTGTTGATCCTCGGTGGCGCGGGCATTATTGGCAGCGTGCTGTTTGGCAAGCTGGGTAACCGGCACGCCTCCTTACTGGTGAGCAGCGCCATCGGCCTGCTGCTGGCCTGCCTGCTGCTGCTGATGCCCGCCGCGGGCAGTGAAAGCTATCTGGCGATCCTGAGCCTGTTCTGGGGCGTGGCGATCATGATTATTGGTCTGGGCATGCAGGTGAAAGTTCTGGCCCTGGCGCCGGATGCAACGGACGTTGCCATGTCGCTGTTCTCCGGGATTTTCAATCTGGGGATTGGCGCGGGCGCGCTGGTGGGAAATCAGGTCATACTGCACGTGTCGATGTCGGCGATTGGCTATCTGGGGGCTATTCCGGCCCTGGTGGCGCTTGTCTGGTCGGTGCTCATCTTCCGTAAATGGCCGGTGGCGCTGGAGGAACAGGGGCAGCACGGGTGAGCCTTCTTGCCGGGTGGCGGCTTCGCCTTACCCGGCAATCACATCAATGATAGACATCAATGATAGGTCTTAATAATTTCCAGCACGCCGTTAATAATAAACTGCACGCCCATACAGACCAGTAAGAAGCCCATCAGGCGGGAAATCGCTTCGATACCGCCCTTGCCTACCCAGCGCATAATGGCGCCAGAGCTGCGCAGCGACACCCACACGATAAGACCGATAATCGCAAAAATCAGCGGTGGCGCAACCGTCAGTACCCAGTCCGGGAAGGTTGCGCTGTCACGCACCGTCGACGCGGAGCTGATGATCATCGCGATGGTACCCGGCCCCGCCGTGCTCGGCATGGCGATCGGCACAAAGGCGATATTGGCACTCGGTTCGGTTTCCAGCTCTTCCGATTTGCTGGCCGCTTCCGGCGACTCATGCGCTTTTTGCGCCGGGAACAGCATGCGGAAACCAATAAAGGCCACAATCAGCCCCCCGGCGATACGCAGGCCCGGGATGGAAATCCCGAAGGTATTCATCACCACCTGTCCGGCGTAATAAGCCACCATCATGATGGCAAACACATACACCGAGGCCATCATCGACTGATGGTTGCGCTCGGCGCTATTCATATTCCCTGCCAGCCCGAGGAACAGCGCCACCGTCGTTAACGGGTTAGCCAACGGCAGCAAGACCACCAGCCCAAGGCTGATTGCTTTAATTAAATCCAACATAGTGCGTTGTTGTCCTTATCCATATTTAACACAGCAATTATAGGGTGAAAGTGTGACATTCAGCCATGGGTGCAACGTAACGATTATTTCCCTTCTGAAAAGATAACTGTCAGTTATCTATCTGATTTGAAAGACCTCAAAATAAGTTCATGAAACGTTTTAGCAATTCGTGGCATCGGCTGACTCATTCAGTTGACTTATACTTGCCTGAGCAATAATATCTGCCGTGACTAATTACTTGCCAGGGCAACCATTGTGAAAAGCACCAGTGATATCTTTAACGACGTTGTTCCGCTGGGTCGTCTTATTCATATGGTCAATCAGAAAAAAGATCGCCTGCTCAATGACTACCTGTCACCGCTGGATATCACCGCAACACAGTTCAAAGTGCTGTGTTCCATTCGCTGCGAGGTGTGTATCACGCCGGTTGAGCTGAAAAAGGTGCTCTCTGTCGATCTGGGCGCGTTAACCCGCATGCTCGATCGTCTCGTCTGCAAAGGATGGATAGAACGAAGCCCTAACCCGAATGACAAACGCGGCGTACTGGTGAAGCTAACCAGCGATGGCGCGGACATGTGCGAGCAATGTCATCAATTAGTAGGACAAACACTGCATCAGGAACTAACAAAAAACTTAACGGCAGATGAAGTGGCAACCCTTGAGCTTTTGCTGAAGAAAATCCTGCCGTAAACAGAAAAAAGAGGTATGACGATGTCCAGACGCAATACTGACGCTATTACCATTCATAGCATTTTGGACTGGATCGAAGATAACCTGGAATCGCCGCTCTCCCTTGAAAAAGTGTCAGAGCGTTCGGGTTACTCCAAATGGCACCTGCAACGGATGTTCAAAAAAGAGACCGGTCATTCATTAGGTCAATATATTCGCAGCCGCAAGCTGACGGAAATTGCCCAGAAACTGAAAGAAAGCAATGAGCCGATCCTTTATCTGGCGGAGCGTTACGGATTTGAATCGCAGCAAACCCTGACGCGTACGTTCAAGAACTATTTTGACGTGCCGCCTCATAAGTACCGAATCACCAGCGTGCCGGGCGAATCCCGATACCTGTATCCGTTAAAACACTGTAGTTAATCATCGCCTGTAACAGACGTAACCGAGGAAATCATGAAAGTTATCGCCTCCGCCGCCCTCGCCTTGCTGGTGCTGTTCTCCAGCCAGACCTTCGCGGAGCAAACCCCTCGTGCAACGCAGCAAAATAATCCTGATACGATGATTTTGCCGTCAGCACATGACCAGTCGCCTTATGATTTCAACCACATGGGTGCTGGTAGCGACAAATCCGACGAATTAGGCGTGCCTTATTATAATCAGCACGGCTTCTGATTCGTTTTTGCCCCGCAGATGCGGGGCTTTTTTTATGCCTTTTCGCTTACCCGCGTCGTCCGACGAACCCGCAGACCAAACACGTTAATGTACAGCCCGGCCATGATCAGCACGGCGCCCAACAGCTGCAGCGCGCTCAGCGTTTCATCCAGCAATATCGCCGCACTGGCAAGTCCTACCACCGGCACCAACAGAGATAACGGCGCGACGCGCCAGGTCTCATACCGCCCCAGCAGCGATCCCCAGATCCCGTAGCCCACAATGGTGGCGACAAAGGCCAGATAGACGAGAGACAGGATCGTGGTCATATCGATGTCGACCAGACTGTTCAGCATCACCGCCGGACCGTCCAGAATACTCGACGCCAGCAGAAACGGGATCACCGGGATCAGTGCGCTCCACACCACCAGCGACATCACCGCCGGGCGCGCCTCGTGCTGCATAATCAGCTTGTTGAAGATATTCCCGCAGGCCCAGCTCAGCCCTGCCGCCAGCGTCAACACAAACCCGAGCAGCGCCACATGCTGACCATTCAGGCTGGCCTCGATCAGCACCAGCACGCCGAACACCGCCAGGGTGATCCCCGCCAACTGTTTGCCCTGCAGACGCTCGCCAAACACGAACGCCCCGAGAATAATGGTAAAGAACGCCTGCGCCTGTAACACCAGCGAGGCAAGACCCGCCGGCATACCGAACTTGATGGCGCAGAAGAGAAACGCGAACTGGCCAAAGCTAATGGTCAGACCGTAGCCCAGCAGCAGTTTCAATGGGATCTTCGGGCGGGCGACAAAGAAGATGGCCGGAAAAGCGACCAACATAAAGCGTAAACCGGCCAGCATCAGCGGCGGCATGTTGTGCAGCCCCAGCTTAATGACCACAAAGTTGAGCCCCCATACTACGACCACCAGCAACGCCAGCAGCCCGTCTTTCCGCGTCATACCCAGCCCCTGAATTATTAATAATTTGTTAACACTTCAAGGTAACAGAAAAAAGTGCGCCGAGAGAAGATCATTATTTCTGGCAGGCAGCTGAAGCACTTAGGGATAAATCAGGTGCTATACAAGCCCCTTATGTCATGGTAATCCTGTTAACACACATCTAATAAAAGCATAAGCAACTGTCGGGCAGGAATATGAAACCATCTCTCAGGCGCTCAACCGCAGCGCTGCTGGCATCGTCATTGTTGTTAACCATTGGTCGAGGGGCAACGCTGCCGTTTATGACCATCTATCTCACGCGCGTCTACAGCATGAGCGTCGAGAATATTGGTTATGCCCTGACGATTGCGCTGACTATCGGCGTGGTGTTCAGCCTGGGATTTGGCATTCTTGCCGATAAGTTTGATAAAAAACGCTACATGCTGATCGCCATCGTGGCCTTTATCGCCGGCTTTGTCGCGATCCCGCTGGTCGATAACGTCACGCTGGTGGTGCTGTTCTTTGCGCTGATCAACTGCGCCTATTCCGTCTTTTCGACGGTGCTGAAGGCCTGGTTCTCCGACGTGCTCACCGCGAGCCAGAAAGCGCGCGTCTTCTCGCTGAACTACAGCTTCCTGAACATTGGCTGGACGATCGGACCACCAATTGGCACCCTGCTGGTGATGTACAGCCTGCAGCTGCCGTTCTGGCTGGCGGCCTTCTGCGCCGCGCTGCCGCTGGGCTTTATCCATTTCTTTGTGCAAAAAAGCGTGGCGCTCGATACTACCGAGGAGAAGACGCCCTGGCAGCCGTCGGTATTACTGAAAGACCGCGCGCTGTTCTGGTACACGCTCTCTGGCCTGCTGGCGTCCTACGTGGGCGGGTCGTTCGCGAGCTGTATTTCGCAATACGTTCTGGCCGCGCATGCGGACAGTGATTTCGCCGAAAAGGTGGTGGCCGTGGTGCTCCCAGTCAACGCCGCCGTGGTGGTGACGCTGCAATATGCGCTGGGCCGCAAAATCTCAGCCAGCAATATCCGCCCGCTGATGACCCTCGCCACCCTGTTTTTTATCGTGGGGCTGGGCGGCTTTATGCTCTCCGGAGAGAACCTGGTTTACTGGGGCATTGCTGCCGCCATCTTTACCCTGGGTGAGATTATCTATGCGCCGGGCGAATACATGCTGATCGACAACATTGCGCCACCGGGAATGAAGGCGAGCTATTTCTCCGCGCAGGCGCTGGGCTGGCTCGGCGCTGCGGCAAACCCGATGATCACCGGTATCATCCTGACCAACCTGCCGCACTGGTCCTTGTTTGTCATCATGATGGTCGCCATTGTTGTCGCATGGCTGATGATTTTGCGCGGGATGAGCGTGAAGGCGTGGTGCGAGTCGCCCAAAGCGGCGTAGCAAATGCAGGCCGGGTAAGGCGCAGCCGCCACCCGGCAATAAAGCATCAGTGGTGCAACATCTCCACCACCACCTGCTCTTTATACATCTCGTTCGGGTAATAGGTCGGCCAGTTATCCATCTCTTTCAGCAGCGCCTCGTGGGAGGTATTGCCCATGAAAATATGGAAGTGCGAAGAGGCCTTCGGTCCGATGGTATGGTCGCTGAACTGCACGAACTTCGGCGCCTTGCTGCTGGCGTCCTTACACTCAAACAGATAGCGAACGCCTTTCTTACCTGACGCGTAGGTCAGAATTTTGTAGCCGCTGTAATCATAATGACAGCGGCTGACTGCTTTACCCTGATGGAACTCCATCACGTTATTTTCGATGCCGATGGCATCCACGTCCGTCGCATAACCCGTTCGGTAGTAGGCTTTCACCTCGTCAAAGGTTTTACTTTTGTCTTTCTGCGCTTTCTGTTTAAAGACCGGATCGAGCGAACCATCAAGCAGGAACGGATAGACCGACTGCCAGGTCCCGTCCCAGTCAGACAGCGCTCTGTCCTTCACGTCTTTATCCTCAAACACACCGTTCGCCGCTTTCTGTTCCGCTTCAGTCATCTGATGGCCGTGCGAATGAGCAAACAGCTGGCCGCTGACCAGCAGCGCCCCCAGAGTCATAGCAAATTTTCCAATATGTGCAGTCAACATAACACCCTCATTCCGTTTGATAAGAACGAGAATGTTATATTATAACATTTCAGATCGCAACCAGGCCGCGCACGCCCTCCTGCTCCATGTTCTCACCCCGTCCGCGCTGAATAATTGTGCCGCGCGACATTAGCAGATAGCTGTCTGCCAGCTCGGCGGCAAAGTCGTAAAATTGCTCAACCAGCAGGATCGCCATATCCCCCCGGTCAGCCAGGGTGCGGATCACCTGACCAATCTCTTTAATCACCGACGGCTGTATGCCTTCGGTCGGCTCATCCAGGATCAGCAGCTGCGGACGGCTCGCCAGCGCGCGCCCAATCGCCAGCTGCTGCTGTTGCCCGCCGGAGAGATCGCCCCCGCGACGATGCTTCATCTCTTTAAGCACCGGGAACAGCTGCCAGATCTCTTCCGGCACCTGCTTCGCCTCGCGGGCGGAAAATCGCGACAGCCCCAGCAGAAGGTTCTCCTCCACGGTCAGGCGCGAGAAAATCTCGCGCCCCTGCGGAACATACGCCACGCCAGTCTGCACCCGCTGATGCGGCCTGCTGTGGGTAATCTTTTTACCCTGCCAGATGACCTCCCCGGTTTTCGCCGGGATCAGCCCCATCAGACACTTCAGCAGCGTGGTTTTCCCGACGCCGTTGCGCCCCAGCAGGCAGGTGACTTCGCCAGTGTTAGCCTCAAAGCTCACGCCGCGCAGGATATGGCTGCCGCCGTAATACTGATTCAGTTCGTTGACCTGTAACATTCCCTCTCCTTAACGTCCCAGATAGACCTCAATCACCTGCTCGTTAGCCTGCACCTCGCGAAGCGACCCTTCCGCCAGCACCCGCCCCTGATGCAGCACCGTCACATGGTCGGCGATGGTTTCAACAAAGCCCATATCGTGCTCCACCACCATCAGGGAGTGCTTGCCCGCCAGCGTTTTGAACAGCTCGGCGGTATATTCCGTTTCCGCGTCGGTCATCCCGGCGGCGGGTTCATCCAACAGCAGCAGATGCGGGTCCTGCACCAGCAGCATGCCGATCTCCAGAAACTGCTTTTGCCCGTGGGAAAGCAGCCCGGCGCGGCGGTCGTGCTCGCTGCTAAGGCGCAGCAAAACCAGCATCTCATCGATCCGGTCGCGCTGTTCACCGTTGAGCGTTGCCCGCAGGCTCGCCCAGACGGATTTATCGGTTTTCATGGCGATCTCCAGGTTTTCCCACACCGTCAGCGCTTCAAAAACGGTGGGTTTCTGGAATTTACGCCCGATCCCCTGGCGGGCAATGGCCGCAGGCTCCAGCGCGGTCAGATCGATGGACTGATCGTAAATCGCCCTGCCGCTCTCTGGACGCGTTTTGCCGGTGATGACGTCCATCAGCGTGGTTTTACCGGCTCCGTTGGGGCCGATCACGCAGCGCAGCTCACCCACGCCGATATTCAGCGAGAGATCGGTCAGGGCCTGAAAGCCATCAAAATTGACGTTAATCGCCTCAAGCTGAAGCACCGGGTCGGTCTGCTCGCGGTAACGATCGCCGGGCAACTGGCGGGTAAATAACCCTTCGGCTGGCTGCATTATTTATCTCCCTTTCGAAACAGACCATAGACGCCGCGCGGTAAAAACAGCGTGACGGCGATAAAAATCAACCCCAGAAACAGCTGCCAGTATTCCGGCATCGCGACGGTGAAGAAACTTTTCGCACCGTTCACCAGCGCCGCGCCAATCACCGGCCCCACCAACGTGCCGCGCCCGCCCAGCGCAACCCAGATGGCCGCTTCTATCGAGTTTGTCGGCGACATTTCGCCAGGGTTGATAATGCCCACCTGCGGGACGTACAGCGCCCCCGCCAGACCGCACAGCACGGCAGAGAGCGTCCAGACCAGCAGCTTGAACCCGCGCGGATCGTAGCCGCAAAACGTCAGCCGATTTTCGGCATCGCGAACGGCGGTCAGGATGCGGCCAAACTTGCTCTTCGCCAGCGCAAACCCTGTGCCCAGGGCCAGGAGCAGCAACAGCACGGTGGCCAGAAACAGCGCGATACGTGTAGCCGTTTCCGTCACCGAAAACCCGAGCAGCGTGGTGAAGCCGGTAAAGCCGTTATTGCCGCCAAAGCCGGTTTCGTTGCGAAAGAACAGCAGCATCCCGGCATAGGTCAGCGCCTGGGTCATAATCGAGAAGTAGACCCCTTTGATCTTTGAGCGGAAGGCAAACCAGCCAAACACCAGCGCCAGCAGTCCCGGCACCAACACAATCAGCACCAGCGCCCAGGCAAAATGCTGGGTTCCCCACCAGAACCACGGCAGCTCGCTCCAGGAGAGGAACGACATAAACGCGGGCAGACCGTCGCCCGCGGCCTGGCGCATCAGGTACATCCCCATCGCGTAGCCGCCCAGCGCGAAGAAGATCCCGTGCCCAAGCGACAGCATCCCGGCATAGCCCCACACCAGATCCAGCGCCACCGCAACGATGGCGTAGCAGAGGATCTTGCCAATCAGGGTCAGCATCCAGGTCGACAGCGCCAGCGGATGCGTCGCAGGCAGTAAGGCGAAAAACGGCAATATCAGCAGACACACCACCAGCAGGCTGCCTGCAAGTTGCGTGGTGCGTGGCGCTTTGCGCGCCAGCGTTAAGGTCAGCGGCTGGCTCATCAGTCAATCACCCTCCCTTTCAGCGCAAACAGCCCCTGGGGGCGTTTCTGAATAAACAGCACGATCGCCACCAGAATCACGATCTTGCCCAGCACCGCCCCCATCTGCGGTTCAAGAATTTTATTGAAGATCCCCAGACCAAACGCCGCGGCCACGCTGCCTGCCAGCTGGCCTACGCCTCCGAGCACCACCACAAGGAAGGAGTCGATGATATAGCCCTGGCCCAGCTCCGGCCCGACGTTACCGAGCTGTGATAGCGCCACGCCGCCTAACCCCGCAATCCCGGAGCCAAGCCCAAACGCCAGCATATCGACGCGCCCTGTCGGTACCCCACAGCAGGCGGCCATGCTGCGGTTTTGCGTCACCGCCCGCACGTTGAGCCCCAGACGGGTTTTGTTCAGAATGAGCCAGGTGAAGAACAGCACCAGCAACACGAAGCCCAGCACCACAATGCGGTTCCATGGCAGCGTCAGGTTGGCAAAAACCTGCACCCCGCCGGAGAGCCATGCCGGGTTTGCCACCTCGAGGTTCTGGGCGCCAAAGGTCATGCGCACCAACTGGATAAGCATCAGGCTGATGCCCCACGTCGCCAGCAGCGTTTCCAGCGGACGACCGTACAAATGGCGAATCACGGTGCGCTCCAGCACCATCCCGATGCCAGCCGTCAGGCAGAACGCGACCGGCAGCGCGATAACGGGATAGAGCGCCAGCCACTGGGGCGCAAGCCCGGCCATCGCCTGCTGCACCATCCACGTGGCATACGCGCCCAGCATCAGCATTTCGCCGTGCGCCATATTGATGACCCCCAGCAGGCCGTAGGTGATGGCAAGCCCCAGCGCCGCCAGCAGCAGCACCGACCCCAGAGAAAGCCCCATAAACGCCTGGCCCAGCAGATCGCCCCACATCAGCCGATGCTGGATCTGGCTAAGACTCTCCTGCGCGGCGGCGCGAACCCCGGCATCCGGCTCTGTCTGTGCCTGGGTAAACGGGGTAAGTCTGGACTCCACGTCCGGATCGTCAGACTGCCCTAATAATTCAACAGCCTTGCGGCGCACCTCGGCCAGCGGGCTGGCTAGCTGGAGATTTGCCACCGCCAGCAGCAGCGCCTGACGCGCCACCGCGTCCGTTTCATCGTTTACCCGCTTTTCCAGAAAAGCGAGCATCCCGGGCTGGGCATCCCGCTGAAGCTGACGTGCCGCCGATCGCCTTTCGGTGACGCTGTCACTCACCAGCTGATGCGTCGCGATGGCCGTGGCGGCCAGTACGCGCAGCCGGTTGGTCAGACGAACGGCTTTGGTTGGCCCTTCGGCCGCCTTTGCGTCACCGAGCGAGATCATTTGACCATTGCGCTGCGCAAAGGCGTGCTTTTGGCTGTCGGTATACAAGTTTTCCTTTTGCAGCGCCTGCAGCAGCGGCAGCCTAACCACGTCCGGCGCGGCGGCCCACTGCGTCAACAAATCCGCCTGCTGGCTGCGGCTGGCGGCAACAAAACGATCGGCATCCGATGCCTGCGCCATCCCTGGCAGCAGTCCGGAAAGCCATACAAGAGCGATGAACAGGCGCATGGCGTTCATGACGTTTCTCCCTGCGGTGATGGCTTAGTTGCTGGCGGTTTTCATCGGCTGGTCGGGCTTTTTGTCATTCCCGGCGATGAACGGGCTCCACGGCTGGGCGCGTACCGGCTGTTCCGTCTGCCACACCACGTTGAACTGACCGTTGCCTTCGATTTCACCGATCATGACCGGCTTATGCAGATGGTGGTTGGTGGCATCCATGGTGAGCGTAAAGCCTGACGGCGCCTTAAAGGACTGACCAGCCATCGCCGCACGCACTTTATCCACGTCGGTAGTGCCCGCTTTTTCCACCGCCTGCGCCCACATATGAATCCCTACGTAAGTCGCTTCCATCGGATCGTTGGTCACCACGGTATCGGCGTTCGGCAGCTTATGCGCTTTGGCATAGGCTTTGTAATCCGCCACAAAGGTCTGGTTTGTCGGATTATCCACGGATTCAAAGTAGTTCCATGCCGCCAGGTTGCCCACCAGCGGTTTGGTGTCGATCCCGCGCAGCTCTTCTTCACCCACGGAGAACGCCACCACCGGCACGTCCGTCGCCTTCAGTCCCTGGTTAGCCAGCTCTTTGTAGAATGGCACGTTGGAATCGCCGTTGATGGTCGACACCACGGCGGTTTTGCCGCCCGCTGAGAATTTTTTGATATTGGCGACGATGGTCTGGTAGTCGCTATGGCCAAACGGGGTGTAAACCTCTTCGATGTCCTTATCCTCCACCCCTTTCGAATGCAGGAACGCGCGCAGGATCTTGTTGGTGGTGCGCGGATAGACGTAATCGGTTCCCAGCAGGAAGAAGCGTTTCGCCGCGCCGCCGTCTTCGCTCATCAGGTATTCCACCGCCGGGATGGCCTGCTGGTTCGGCGCCGCGCCGGTATAGAAGACGTTTGGCGACATCTCTTCGCCTTCATACTGCACCGGATAGAACAGCAGGCCGTTCAGCTCCTCAAAGACCGGCAGTACGGATTTGCGCGAAACAGACGTCCAGCAGCCGAATACCACCGCCACTTTATCCTGGCTCAGCAGCTGGCGCGCTTTCTCGGCAAACAGCGGCCAGTTTGAGGCCGGGTCCACCACCACCGGCTCCAGTTTCTTACCCAGCACGCCGCCTTTGGCGTTGATTTCATCAATCGTCATCAGGGCGACATCCTTCAGCGGGGTCTCGGAGATGGCCATCGTGCCGGAAAGAGAATGCATGATCCCCACTTTGATGGTATCGGCCGCCTGCGCGCCAAAACTCATGCCCATCGCCACGACGGACGCGGATAACGCAAAGGCTTTTAATAAGGTACGACGCTGCATATTTTCACTCCTGAAAAAGAACGCTGTGCGAAAACGTCCGTTACGGCGTGGACGCGGAATTAAAGTGTCAGCGAAGCAGGAGCAAAAAGGATGCCAGAATGAAGATAGCGCTATTTCTGGGAGGGGAACGCCGGATGTAAAGAGAACGTCTCAGAATGGCACAGCGCTGCACTTTTATAATGCAGCGCTGAGGAGGAAGGTTTTACCAGACTTCGCTGGCGATCTGCGTGACCAGACGGACTTTGTCCCACTGCTGGGTTTCGCTCAGGCTGTTGCCCTCTTCGGTAGAGGCAAAGCCGCACTGCGGGCTAAGGCAAATTTGCTCTTTTGCCACGAATCTCGCCGCCTCTTCCAGACGAGCTTTAATTCCTTCCGGGTTCTCCAGCTCGCCGTTTTTCGTGGTAATCAGCCCCAGCACCACCTGCTGCTTGCCCGGTCGAACAAAGCGCAATGGCGCGAAATCCCCGCTGCGGTCGTTATCATATTCAAGGAAGAACGCGTCAACGTTGACCGTCCCGAACAGCACTTCCGCCACCGGCTCATAGCCACCTTCGGAGATCCAGGTAGAACGGAAGTTACCGCGACAAACGTGCAGCCCGATGGTCAGATCGTCCGGCTTGCCTTCCAGCGCCTTGTTCAGAACGCGGGCATAGATGCGCGCTAGCTCATCGGCATCATCGCCTCGCTCGCGGATCTGACGGCGCTGATCGTCCGAACAGAGATAGGCCCAGACGGTGTCATCCAGCTGCAGATAACGGCAGCCCGCGTCATAGAAAGCGCGAATGGCATCACGCCAGGTGGTGGCCAAATCGTCGAAATAGACGTTCAGGTCCGGATACACTGTCGCATCAATGTCTTTGCGACCGCCGCGGAAATGGAGCACGCTCGGGCTGGGAATGGTCATTTTCGGCTGGGCGTTCCCGCTGATGCTTTTCAGATAGCGAAAATCTTCGAGCATTGGATGGTCACCGAAACCCAGCTTGCCGGTGACGCGCACGCCGTGGGCTTTGGTTTGCACCCCGTTAAACTGGATGCCCTGCTGCGAATCGTAACGTTCAACGCCCTGCAGTCCGTCGAAGAAGTCGAAGTGCCACCAGGCACGACGAAACTCGCCGTCGGTAACCACGTGCAGGCCGCACGCACACTGCTGCTCAACGACGTGGCGAATGGCCTCATCCTCTACCGCGCGAAGCTGTCCGGCATCGATTTCGCCGCTGGCGAACTTCAGGCGCGCCTGTTTGATGGCATCCGGGCGTAAAAAACTGCCGACTACATCGGCGCGGTACGGGGCGTGGTGTCGTTGCATGGAAATCTCCTCAGTCTGCCGACGGTAATTGCCAGCAGTGATAATTCATTATTTGAAGTTTTAGACTTCTGGATGTCTAAATGTCCAAAAACAATGTCATACCTCACCGGCGTCGGCAAACGAGAAAATTTCACGGGCATTGAAAAAAATTCATCTTCACAGCGCGGCGGCGGTTTCGCTGCTGGCAAAGGCGAACTTTTCATCTTCCCAGCCGGCGATCCCCCCGAGCATGATTTTGACCGGCAGCCCGAGGCGCGCCAGCTTGAGCGCGGCTCTGTCCGCGCCGTTACAGTGCGGCCCTGCGCAGTAGACAACGAACAGCGTGCCTTCAGGCCATTGAGCCATGCGCTCAGCGGTAATCTGGCTCCGCGGCAGATGCAATGCGCCAGGTACGTGACGACGGGCAAACTGCTCCGGGCTCCCCACCACATGCAGCAAAACAAAGTCCTGCTCATTATTGGCGATGGCATGATGCACATCGGCACAGTCGGTTTCGACGCTCAGGCGACGCAGAAAATGGGTAACAGCTTCCTGCGGCTCGGCAGCCGGAAATTCAGTAACATAGCTCATGATCCTTCCTCATCTTTGGCGTTTGTGTTAACACTACTCTATCCACAAATTCAGCCCGTGAATGCGCTCGCTTATGCCAGAAAACAGCAAAAAGATGACAAACTTAAGACAACTTGCCCGCCCGAAGGTGGTCGTGCTGGCGTATGACGGTCTGTGTACCTTTGAGTTTGGGGTGGCGGTGGAAATATTCGGCCTGCCTCGCCCCGAGCTGGGCGACGAATGGTATCGTTTTGCCGTGGCGGGCGTGGACAGCGGTGAACTTCGGGCGACGGGCGGGATCCGCATCATTACCGATGGCGATATCTCTCTGCTTGAGTCCGCCGATCTGATTGTGGTTCCGGGCTGGCGGGGGCTGGACTCACCGGTTCCGGATGCGCTCTGCGGCGCATTGCGTCAGGCCAGTGCGCGCGGGTGTCAGCTACTCTCCATCTGCTCGGGTGTGTTTGTCCTGGCCGCTACGGGGCTGTTGAATGGACGTAAAGCCACGACGCACTGGCGCTACATTGATACGCTAAAAGCCCGTTACCCTGACATCGACGTGGTTGAGGATGTGCTCTACCAGGATGAGGGCGATATACTGACCTCCGCGGGCAGCGCGGCGGGGATCGATCTCTGCCTGCACGTTGTGCGTCGGGATTATGGCATGGAAACCGCCAACAGCGTGGCGCGTCGGCTGGTCATTCCCCCTCACAGGGATGGATCTCAGCCGCAGCAGCTGAGCCGCCCGGTGGCGCAGCTGCGGGAGAGTCAACGTCTCGGCCAGCTGTTTGATTTTCTGCACACGCATCTTATCGAAGCGCATAGCGTCGACTCGCTGGCGCGTCGGGTCGGAATGAGCCAGCGCACCTTTCTTCGCCGCTTCGAGGCGGCAACGGGAATGACGCCCGCACGCTGGTTGATCAATGAGCGCCTGCTGCGAGCGAAAGATTATCTGGAAAGCAGCCGGTTAAGCATCGACAGCATCGCGGAACAGACCGGATTTGGTCAGGCGTCGACATTACGTCATCATTTTCGCCAGCAGTTCGCGCTCTCCCCGGCTCAGTATCGCAAACAATTTTCACGTACTGGTACCGCCCGCTGAGGCGTTAGTTTTATGGTTAATACGGAGCACCTGATGGTCACCACACACGTTTTCATCGCGGTCAGTCTTGATGGCTACATCGCCCGACAGAATGACGATATCGAGTGGCTGCTGCAGCGCGATGACCCGACTGAGGATCATGGCTATGCGGCGTTCATCACGGACAAAGAGTGGATCGTGATGGGCCGGGGGAGCTATGAGAAGGTGCTGACTTTTGACACATGGCCGTATGATCGGCCCGTGCTGGTGCTTTCCCGACAGCTGGCCGATACGCCCGTGCCCGACGCATTGAGGGGTAAAGTACAGTTTTCCGGCCGCACGCCAAAGGAGGTGCTCGACGATCTGGCGATGCAGAACGTCCATCGCGTCTATCTCGATGGTGGACAGGTGATCCAGTCGTTCCTGCGCGAAGGACTGGTAGCGGATATGGTGATCACGACCGTTCCTGTTCTGCTCGGATCGGGAAAGTCGCTGTTCGGCGCCCTGTCCGGAGATATCGATTTGACGCTGGTATCAAGCCGCAGCTTCCCTTCTGGCCTGGTGCAGTCACATTATCGACTGAAGCCATAAAACCAGGGTAAACACTGAGCAAAAAAAACCGCCAAAAATGGCGGTAAATGCTTGCATGGATAGATTTGTATTTTGGTCTCTACGTCCCGACACTCCATGGCCGGGCTGCGGATCCCATACAACCTAACACCCGTTGTCTTAACGAAGGTTAAACAGTCTTATTAACCTGCATGGGTATTGATCTGCAAATAACGCATAAGCCCCTGTTCAGCGCTCTGTTTTGCGTCATCGTTAATGGCTTCAAGATAAAAGGAGCGTGCGACACCATAAGGTGCTTTTTCAGAGGGATACACCGCGAACTGGAATGTTTTTCCTCTTGCCTGATGAGTGCAATCTAATTCCCAACGCTGATCGTTCACTTTTTTGCTGGTGCAGGCAACGCCACCATAGTCGCTGGTTAAATAGGAACCCACGCGAATTTCGGCAGATTGAATATATTCTGGTTCGTCATTACCTGCATAACGAACCCCTGCAACGGCTACAACAGCCGCCGCCAGAAGCGCAAGCGCTACTATTTTTTTCATTTATAAATGACCTGTTCCTTAGCCCAAGATAACTATTATATAAGATTAATCCTTAATGCAAACATCCAATTGTGGTCCAGAAATGGAGCTTTACAAAGATTAGGATGAATTTTAGGAAATATCCTAATCACTATTCCGAACCCACATTATTTGACATTTTCTTTTCGCTAATTTTAATTTTTAAATAATAACACCAGGAAATAATCGACATGATTATCCGGCATTGTTTTTCAGCGGGGAATCCATGATTAAAAAAGGGTTATCTTTCATAATGCTTATTTGTGCGCTGTTTTCAGGCCAGCTTATGGCCGGGCACAAAGGACATGAATATTTATGGGTAAAGAACGTGGCGCATCAGCTTCGTCATGAAGCCGACAGCGATGAGTTGCGAAGCGCTGCGGAAGAGTCGGCGGAGGGTTTGCGCGAACACCACCTGTGGCAGAAGTCGCGCAAACCGGACACGCACGTCAGGTAATTAACTGCCCTTGCGTTTTGGCAGGGTTTTCATCAGGTCGTCCGGACTGACGGATGCCACAATACTGCCGGGCTGCGGCATTTTGAAGATGTGGTTTTTCATCTTGCCAATCACATGCATTTCGCAAGGACGGCAGTCGAACTTAAGGGTCAGAACTTCGTCACCGTTTACCAGCTGCATTGGGGTGGCCTTCCAGCTCTTAATGTTACCTTTAGCCTGCTTAGGACACAGGTTAAACGCAAAGCGGAGGCAGTGCTTGGTGATCATCACCGGCACATCGCCCTTCTCTTCATGCGCTTCATAGGCCGCGTCGATCAGCTGCACGCCGTGGCGATGATAGAATTCACGTGCTTTATGGTTGTAAACGTTGGCGAGGAAGGACAAATGGGTGTCCGGGTATACTGGCGCAGGGACGGCTTCGGCTTTACGGCTACCGCGCGGATACTGAGCCAGGCGCGCGGCATCCAGCATCTCTGCCGTTTCGCGGCGGAACTGGTTCAGCAGACTGTTCGGCACGAACAGCGCGTCCGGCAGATTCACGTCGATAGCTCGGGCGTAGTAAATCGTCTGGCCCAGCTTCGCCACGCCATCCTTCAGGCTGCTAAGCGCTTTTTCCGCGTTGTTTGCCACCTCGAAAAGACCATCGAGCGTATGCGTCACGCTGATACCGTCTTCACAGGTCATGGTCAGAATTAGCTGCTCTTCCCAGCCGCCCAGCTCAATATCCACGGCGATACGGCGTTCGCTGGAGGTTTTCAGAAGCGCCTGCTGCCAGTTATGATCGAGGTTACGGTTAAGCGCCGCGTTCGGTCGCGCCTTGTAGAGATCGGCCGGCATTTCATTCGGCCATACGCGGTAGCGGTTCTCGCCGGTTTTCTCGACCGTATTCGCACGGAAGCCCACGACTTCGCGCTTAATCATCACGTTAAGGCCATCGCCGTTCGCCAGCGGCTCCGTCACTGCAACATCAAGGTGATCTTTCGCCACTTTCAGCACTTCGCCGACCGGTAAACCGATAAACTTCGGTGAGTCAAACGCGCCGATATCCCCTTTACGGGCATTCACGAAATAGTCCGTGCTGCCGCGGTGGAACGTTTTGTCCGTCGACGGAATAAAGAAATGCTCGGTGCGGCCGGCCGACGCGCGCGCCAGGTCACCGCGATCCTCAATAATGGCGTCCAGCATCTGGCGATAGTGCGCGGTGATGTTCTTCACGTAGCTCATATCTTTATAGCGCCCTTCAATCTTGAAGGAACGCACGCCCGCGTCGATCAGCGCGCCCAGGTTGGCAGTCTGATCGTTATCCTTCATAGAGAGCAGGTGTTTTTCGAACGCCACGACGCGGCCCTGATCGTCTTTCAGGGTATACGGCAGACGGCAGGCCTGAGAGCAGTCGCCGCGGTTGGCGCTGCGGCCCGTCTGGGCGTGGGAAATATTGCACTGACCGGAATAGGCCACGCACAGCGCGCCGTGGATAAAGAACTCGATCGTCGCGTCTGTCGCCTGATGAATATCGCGGATCTGATTCAGATTCAGCTCGCGCGCGAGGACGATCTGTGAAAAGCCGACGTCGGAGAGAAATTTCGCCTTCTCGACCGTACGGATATCACACTGGGTACTGGCATGCAGTTCAATGGGCGGAATATCCAGCTCAAGCACGCCCATATCCTGAACAATCAGGGCGTCCACCCCGGACTGGTAGAGATCGGTAATCAGACGTTGCGCAGGCTCCAGCTCATCATCATGAAGAATGGTGTTCAGGGTCACGAACACTTTCGCCCCGAAACGGTGGGCGAACGGCACCAGTTCAGCAATATCGCTCAGGCTGTTGCTGGCGTTATGGCGGGCACCGAAGCCAGGGCCGCCAATGTAGACGGCGTCAGCGCCATGAAGGATCGCTTCACGGGCTATGGCGGCGTCGCGGGCCGGGCTTAAAAGTTCAAGATGATGGGATTGCAGGCGCATACTTCGTCGTTATCCGTTATGGTCAAAATGGCGGCTATTGTAGTCAGAAGTATGCGTCAGCGAAACAGTTTTGCGTAGCCTCAGCGGGGATAATGAATCAGGGAGTGAAAATGCACCGTCCGGTCGCTGCTGTTGCGGTAGGCGTGCGGTTTATCGCCGGCAAAACGGACGCCCGAATCGGCAGAAATCGTCTGCCACTTGCCGTCAAGCTTCATCTCCAGCTCGCCGCTGACCACCACCACATGTTCAATCACTCCGGCCTCATGCGGCGTGGATTCACTCAGCGCACCGGGTGCCAGGGTAATGGAGAAATAATCAAATCTGAGCGTCTCGTCCCACGGAAATAGCGGCTTGACGACCATCGCCTGCTGCTGGGGGTCAAATACCGCCTGCTGGTCCGTCTCCGGCGTGATGAAGGCGGAAAACGGAACGTTCAGTCCCGTGGCAATTTTCCACAGCGTCGACACCGTCGGGCTGGATTCATTGCGCTCGATTTGCCCGAGCATGGCCTTTGACACGCCGGTCTCGTCTGCGAGCTTCGACAAACTCCAGCCGCGCGCCTGGCGCAGCGTTTTCAATGTGGTTGCAAGATGTCGTGTGATGTCCATGTTCCCTCCTGGTGACGACCAGCATACCACTTGTACGCTATAGCGCACAGTGCTACCTTATCCCGGACGCTATAACGCACAACGGAGTTTTCATGCGCCCTTCCTCTCACCTTGTTCCAGTCGCACTGGCTGGATTTGTCGCCGTGCTGGTCGGTTACGCCAGTTCGGCCGCCCTCATCTGGCAGGCTGCCGCTGCGGCAGGCGCCAGCGCACAGCAGATTGCGGGCTGGATGACCGCGCTGGGAATTGGGATGGGCGTCAGCACGCTGGCGCTTTCCTGGTGGTACAAGGCGCCGGTCCTGATCGCCTGGTCGACACCCGGCGCGGCGCTGCTGGCCACCAGCCTGCACGGCGTCACGCTGGCGGAAACCATCGGCGTGTTCATCTTTGCGAACGCGCTTATTTTGATCTGCGGCATTACCGGGCTCTTCGCCCGTCTGATGAAGCTAATCCCCCATTCGCTTGCTGCCGCCATGCTGGCGGGGGTATTGCTGCAGTTTGGCCTGCACGCGTTTGCGCATCTCGAAGGGCACTTTCTGCTGTGCGGCAGCATGATTGCGGCGTGGCTGATCGCAAAAGCGCTGGCTCCGCGCTATGCCATCGTCGTTACGCTGCTGGTCGGCGGTATTGTGGCCTGGGCGGGAGGTGACGTTGTCACCGATAAGCTCACGCTTTCTCTGGTGATGCCTGAGTTTATTGCACCCGCCTTCACCTTCACAAGCCTGGTGAGTATTGGCGTGCCCTTCTTCCTGGTGACCATGGCCTCGCAAAACGCGCCGGGGTTCGCGACGATGAAGGCCTCCGGTTACCCGCTGGCGGTCTCACCGCTCATCATCGTCACGGGTGGACTGGCGCTGCTGTTTTCTCCGTTTGGCGTCTTTTCTATCTGCATTGCGGCCATTACTGCCGCTATTTGTCAAAGCCCTGATGCGCACCCGGATGCCGATAAACGCTGGCTGGCGGCCATCGCAGCCGGAGGGTTTTATCTGCTGGCGGGGATTTTCGGCGGCTCCATTACCGGGCTGATGGCCGCGCTGCCTCTTAGCTGGATCCAGACGCTCGCCGGTCTGGCGCTGCTGGGCACCATCAGCGGGAGTTTATATCAGGCATTAAGCCACGAAGCGGAGCGCGATGCGGCCATCGTTACATTCCTGATGACCGCGAGCGGCGTCACGATCCTGGGCATCGGTTCGGCATTCTGGGGGCTGGTCTTGGGCGGGGTGTGCTACGCCCTGTTTTCACGCGCTCGCCGCGCGTAGCTGCGAAGGCGTCATGCCCGTTGCGCTGCGAAAGCGGTTGCTGAAATGGCTGGCGGAGTTAAACCCGCAGGCAAGTGCGATCTCCGTCAGCGGCGTCGAGGTGTGCTGGACGAGGGCTTTCGCTTTATCCATTCGCCTCTGCATCACATACTGATGCGGCGCCAACCCCGTCGACTGGCGGAACATGCGGGCAAAATGGTATTCGCTGAGGGCAGCCTGTGCCGCCAGTTCGGCCAGCGTCAGGGGCTGCCCGAGATTCTCTTCGATAAAGGCGAGGACGTTGCGCAGCACAAACGGCGACAACCCTCCCGTGACAACCGGCAGCTTCCACTGCACGTTTGAGTAGTTTTGCAGCAGATGGGTCAGCAGCAGCGTGGAGGCCGTGCTCAGAGTGAGCTGGTTGGCGTGCTGCTGCCAGTCGCAGCCCAGTAAAAACTGGCGATACAGCGTGGTAATCTTCGGATCGCTACCAAAAATGCGCTCGTCCAGGGTCAGCGATAGCGGGCGCTTGTCCCAGATTTTTTCCCCTACGTCGCGCAGGTGTTCATCGGTGCAGTAGAGATGCACAAACGACAGGTCATCACGGATATCCCACGTCGATTCGCTCTCTTTGGGCATCAAACAGAACCGGTCCGGACCCCCGCCGTTCTTCCAGCCGCCCGGCGTTTTTTGATAGCTTTCGTAGCCGTCAGCCACGTACAGGCTGAGGGTATGATGGTTGCTTTTTACCGTTATCGTATCGTGCTTGTTGTACCACGCTGCCAGCTGAATACCCGAATTCAGCGAGACGGTTTCCCGCAGGACCGCATTCTGTTGGCAAAGCGTTTCAAAGGTATCGTAAGCGTGAGACATAACCGTTAGCGCGTGATTGACCGGAATCTCAGTCTAAGAAGAGTTGTCTCCCGTTGCCAGTCCCCGCGGAAGAAAAAAGCGCAAGATTTTGCAAGTCACCCGCAAGCCGGTGAAAGCCCGTTACGCATCTCAGCGCCATACTGCGTGCTTTCGGGGTTTGAGAAGAGAAAAATATGAACGCATTACTCTATGGACTGGTGGTGGTCATCTGGGGAACCACCTGGATTGCCATTTTTCTGCAGCAGGGTTCCGTGGCGGCGCCCGTCTCTATTTTCTGGCGTTTCGCCGTCGCCAGCCTCACGATGATGATGGTGTTAATCGCCCTGCGACGCCTGCGCACGCTGGCGCTGCGGGATCACCTATATTGCATACTCCAGGGATGCTGCGTTTTCTGCTTTAACTTCTGGTGTTTTTACACCGCAGCCTCGCACATCAACACCGGGCTGGAGTCGGTGATCTTCTCCATGGCGGTACTCTATAACGCCATTAACAGCTTTATTTTCTTCGGGCAGCGCCCGCCCGCGCGGTTCTGGACGGCGGCGGCACTGGGGCTGGTTGGGATCATCACCCTCTTCTGGGACGATCTTCTGGCCAGCGGCTGGAGCGCGTCACTCCTGACCGGGATTGGGCTTTCCGCACTCGGTACCTACGGCTTCTCGCTGGGCAATATGATCAGCATGCGCCATCAGCGCAGAGGACTGGAAACCATGACCACCAACGCCTGGGCGATGCTCTATGGCACGCTGGTGATGGGCTGCATTGCCCTGTTCAGAGGCGACAGCTTTGTGCCGGAATGGACGGTGAGCTATCTCGGTGCGCTGGTGTATCTGGCTCTGTTTGGCTCGGTGATTGCTTTTGGTGCCTACTTCACGCTGGTGGGACGCATTGGTCCAGGCAAAGCGGCCTATAGCACGCTGCTCTTCCCGCTGGTGGCGCTCTCCATCTCCACGGTGTATGAAGGGTACGTCTGGCATATCAACGGTATCGTGGGGTTAGTGCTGATTCTGGGAGGTAATATGGTGATGTTTACCAAACCGGAAACCTGGTTCAGGCGCTTACGGATGGCATAAATAAAAAGGCCTGCATTACGCAGGCCGTTTTATTTTATTTTGCGGTCTTTTTCACATCAAACATGGTGGCATCCGTCGCCATGTCATCAACAACCTGCTTCAGCGTTGCAAAGGTCATTGGTGTGCTTTCGTTATTCAGCTCTTTACCTTCGCCTTTACGAACCACTTTAATGACCGGCTTGCCGGTTTTCGCATCAATTAACTCACCTTCAAAGTACAGGTGGGTATCCATTGTACGGTGACCCGTCGCCATTTGCGTACCCGCTACAACCAGCGCAACAGGCACCACTTCATAGAATTGCAGACCTTCTTTCTTCGAGCTTACCCCGGTAATCGCACCGCGGAAGATCAGGCTGCGCGGCCCTGGCGTAGTGACGATAGGTTTACGCTGGCCAACCGCGGTTTTCATTTTGTTATTGGTATAACTCAGCAACTCATCCAGCGTTTTTTGACCAATCTGCGTAGTTGGTTTTGGAACGGGATAATACGTAATCGGATTCCAGACGATACTGTCATAATTGGCTTCGTTATATGACGGGTCAACCCAACGCAATGTTGGTTTGCCCGTTGCTGACGTGGTTTCCTTCAAGCCAGAATAGTTTTTTAAATAGCCTGAGTATTGTTCCGGGGCGGCGACTTTTGAAGAACAGCCCGCTAACGCCAACAGACCAGTAAGCACTGCAACTTTAAAAAAAGTTTGAGTACGCATGATAGTTTTCCATGTTATCTGCAAGTATGCATTTGAAGTTATAGCAAAAGACTGGCGGGTTTGTTGTGACAAAAAATGATGCGGTGAGCACAAATTGCAAAAAGACTGCCCGGAGGCGCACCGGGCAGTGAAAAATTACTGATTTATATCCAGTTGCCAGAACAGATGTTTGCCAAACGGGTCGATTTCATAGCCCGTCACCTCCTTGCGCACCGGTTCGAAAATGGTTGAATGCGCAATCATCACCGCGGGCATCTGGTCATGCATCATCTGCTGAGCCTCTTTATACAGCGCCACGCGTTTATCGCGATCGGTCGTTGATTTTGCTTCCGCAATAATTTTATCAAAGGGCTTATAGCACCATTTCGCCGAATTTGAGCCGCCGTTTGCCGAGGTACAGGTAAACAGCGGACCAAAGAAGTTATCGGGATCGCCCGTTGCGGTCGTCCAGCCCATCAGCGCGGCCTGATGTTCGCCGCCCTTCACGCGCTTAAGGTATTCACCCCATTCGTAGGTGACGATTTTGGTCTGTACGCCAATTTTCGACCAGTCCGCCTGAATCATCTCCGCCATGCGTTTCGCATTCGGATTGTACGGACGCTGCACCGGCATCGCCCACAGGTCGACGCTCACGCCACTGGCAAAACCGGCCTCTTTCAGCAGAGCTTTCGCCTTTTCGGGATCGTAATCATAATCCTTAAGCTCGCTGTCGGCGCTCCAGACGCCCGGCGGCAGCAGATTCTTCGCCACGGTGCCGGTACCGTGGAACACCGCATCAATAATCGCCGGTTTGTTGATGGCCATCGCCAGCGCCTGACGGACCTTCACGTTATCCAGCGGCGGCTTCTGCGTGTTGAACGCCAGGAAGCCGGTATTCAGCCCCGCCTTACTCATCAGATTAATGTCTTTGTTGGCCTTCATGCGCGGCAGATCGGCCGGATTCGGGAACGGCATCACCTGACATTCATTCTTCTCAATTTTGGCAAAACGCACTGAGGCATCCGGGGTGATGCTGAACACCAGCCTGTCCAGCTTCGATTTTCCCTGCCAGTAGTCGGCAAACGCAGTGAACAGGATCCGGGAGTCCTTCTGATATTGCGCCAGCTTAAACGGCCCGGTGCCGATGGGTTCCATATCCACCTTCTCCGGCGTGCCTGCTTTCAGCATCGCGTCGGCATACTCCGCTGAAAGGATTGAGGCAAAATACCAGGCCAGATCGGCGACAAACGGCGCTTCCGGGTGCGCCAGGGTAAAGCGCACGGTATGGTCATCGACTTTATCAATGCTGGTTATCAGGCTGCCAAACTCCAGGCTTTCGAAGTTGGAGTAGCTGCCGTTAGAGACCTTGTGGTAAGGATGATTCACGTCTTTCTGCCGCATAAACGAGAAAATCACGTCGTCGGCGTTAAAGTCTCGGGTCGGCGTAAAGGATTTATTGCTCTGGAACTTCACGCCTTTACGCAGATGGAAGGTATAAACCTTGCCGTCGTCGCTCACCTCCCAGCGCTCCGCCAGGCTCGGCACCAGCTCCGTGGTACCGGGTTTGAAATCAACCAGACGGTTATAGACCGGCACGGCGCTGGCGTCCACGCTGGTTCCCGAGGTGTATAATTGAGGATTAAAGTTTTCCGGCGATCCTTCGGAACAATACACCAGCGTTTTCGCGGCAACGGCGGAACTGACCGTGAGTGCAGCGAGTGCCAGCGCTATAGTTGTGAGTTTGCTTTTCATCATTTATTCCTGTCTTTTTAATTCGACGGCTAATTAATTCTTTTGCCATTTCATAAATAACATTAAAGTGAAGTGGCAAACACCTGAAAAATAAATAAGGAATAAATCACTATGGGCTCGCCGCTTTCCAGACAATTAACGCACCGTTTTTTCCGCTATCTCGCGATCACCAGCCAGAGCGATCCCAAAGTCAAAACCCTGCCCTCAACGCCGGGCCAGCACGACATGGCGCGGGAGCTTGCGCAGGAGCTGGCACAGCTGGGGTTAGACGATATTGTGATTGATGAATTCGCCACGGTAACGGCGGTAAAAAAAGGCAACGTGCCCGGTGCGCCGCGCATCGGCTTTATTACCCATATTGATACCGTCGACGTGGGACTTTCACCGGATATTCATCCACAAATATTAACCTTTACCGGTGAAGATCTCTGTCTGAATAAAGAGAAAGACATCTGGCTGCGGGTTAAAGAGCATCCGGAAATTCTGGCTTATCCGAATGAGGAGATTATTTTCAGCGACGGAACCAGCGTATTGGGCGCGGATAATAAATCGGCGGTCACGGTGGTCATGACGGTGCTGGAAAACCTGTCGGCAGAACATCGGCATGGGGATATCGTCGTGGCGTTTGTGCCTGACGAAGAGATCGGCCTGAACGGCGCCAAAGCGCTGGATCTTACGCGCTTTGACGTCGATTTTGCCTGGACCATCGACTGCTGCGAGCTGGGGGAAATTGTCTACGAGAATTTTAACGCGGCGGCCGCGGAGATCCGTTTTACCGGCGTTACGGCGCACCCGATGTCCGCCAAAGGCGTGCTGGTGAATCCCCTGCTGATGGCGACTGACTACATCAACCATTTTGACCGCCAGCAAACGCCGGAGTGCACCGAGGGGCGTGAAGGCTATATCTGGTTTAACGGCATTCAGGCCGGACAGAACGAGGCCGTTCTAAAGGCCAATATCCGCGACTTTGACAAGGACAGCTTTGCCGCCCGCAAGCAGCAGATTGCCGACGTTGCCGCGCTGATTGCCGCCCAACATCCAACAGCCAGGGTGGACTATCGCATTGAAGATACCTACAGCAATATCAGCAATGCGATTGGCGAAGACCGACGCGCCATCGATCTGATGTTCGAGGCAATGGAATCGCTAGGCATCACGCCGAAACCGACGCCGATGCGCGGCGGCACCGACGGCGCGGCGCTCTCGGCTAAAGGGCTACTCACCCCGAACTTCTTCACCGGGGCGCATAACTTCCACTCGAAGTTTGAATTCCTGCCGTTGTCGTCGTTCGAGGCGTCTTACAAGACTGCTCTCCAGCTCTGCCTGCTGGCCGCCCGTTAAGCGGGCTTGCGCGCCAGCATTGTGGCAAAGCGCAGCTTGATGCGGTTGCCGTTTTCATCGGTACGGTGCAGTTCGCCAACGTCTTCGTTGTATTTGAGCAACTCCCAGCCTTCGTAGTAGTTGCTCAGCTCACCGCTTTTAAACGCAAACGGGAAGCCGACGGTGCACGGGTAATCCGCCGTATCCATGGCGGCAACGATCAGGTTGTAACCGCCCGGCCTCGTGCAGCGCTGCATGTTGGCAATAAGGCCCGGGATGGTTTTTGACTCCAGGAACATTAGCACCACGGTGGAGAGAATAAAATCGTACTCGCCGTCAAAGCTCAGGTTGTTCAAATCCTTAATCGCGGTATGCAGATTAGCGATCCCTTCTTCCGCTTTGATGAGCTCGATATTGTCGATGCTCATCGGGTTCTTGTCCCATGCGGTCACGTCGTACCCGTTGGCCGCGAGGTACAGGCTGTTACGGCCGTTGCCGCAGCCCAGATCGAGCGTTTTACCGGGCTTCACAATCTCCGCGCTGTACAGCACCTCTGAATGGGTACGAGTTAAGCCATATTTCTCTGTGAAGTAATTCTCATCGACGGTCATTGTTTTTCCTGCGTTCGCATAAATTTAAAGTGCATTTTACATGCCATTTTAAGGCGTTTACCGTCTGGTTGCCAGCCGTTCTAAAACCGAAAAATTTGCTACGTTTAGTGAAGACGCTTACCAGAGATCAAACGATGAAAAAATACCGGCTCAGCGATGAAACCCGCCTCTGGCAATGGAAAAACGGCGAAACCACCCACTCTGCGACGTTGCGGCAGATCGTCGCGACGGCGGACTTTAACGACGTGACGGCCGGCACGAAAGGCGGCTGGATTGACGATGAGCACGCCCTCGCGCAGGACGGCGACTGCTGGATCTACGACGAAAACAGCGTGGTGTTCGCGGGTGCAACCGTGTCCGGCAACGCGCGCCTTACCCTTCCATGCATCATCAGCCATGACGCGCATATCGGCGACAGCTGCTGGCTGGACGGCGCGGAGGTCAGCCACGGGGCGCGCATAAGTGACAACGTCACCATTCAGCAGTCCTGCGTACGCGGCGAATGCCATATTTACGGCGAAGCGCGCGTGCTGCATCACAGCGTGGTGATTGCTGCCAAAGGGTTAACGCCGGACCATGAACAGATCCTACAAATCTACGATAAGGCGACGGTCAGCCAGTCGCGGATTGTGCACCAGGCGCAAATCTACGGTGAGGCAATGGTTAATTTTGCCTTTGTTGAGCACCGGGCCGAAGTCTTCGACAACGCGATCCTCGAGGGTAACGACCTGAATAACGTCTGGGTGTGCGACTGCGCAAAGGTCTATGGTAACGCCCGCGTGATTGCCGGTTTTGACGACGATGCCATTCCGACGGTACGCTACAGCTCGCAGATTGCGGAGAATGCCGTGGTGGAAGGAAACTGCATCATCAAGCACCACGTCCTGATTGGTGGTCAGGCGTGGCTGCGCGGCGGGCCGATCATGCTGGATGACAAAGTGGTGATCCAGGGACGCGCGCGCATCAGCGGTGATGTGCTTATCGAGCATCGGGTCGAAATCACCGATAACGCGGTCATTGAAGCGTTTGCCGGCGAGAGCATTCACCTGCGCGGCGAAAAAGTGATTAACGGCGACCAGCGCATCACCCGCACGCCGCTGCTGGGGGCGTTATAGGGTACAGATCCTGCCGTAGATATTCACATCGTCAAAGCGACCGTTCAGGTATTCCGCTTCCCGCAGGCAGCCTTCCAGCGTAAAACCGTTGCGCACGGCAACGCTGTTGCTGTGCTGATTCGCCACCCGACACTTGATCACAAAACGGCGGATCTCACCGCGTTCGACGTAGTAGCGCATAAACGCCTGCAGAGACCGGGAGAGAATGCCCTGCCCCTGGTGGTCTTCATCCAGCCAGTAGCCGATGTAGCCGGCTTTGTTGGTCGGTTCAATCGTGTTGAACGACAGCACGCCAACCAGCGCACCATCCTTGAAGATCAAAAACATTTTGGCGTAGCCGCGCTGGTGCAGCATCTGGTTACTCTGCACGTTACGGCGGGTATCCTCTTCGCTGCCCACGTGCTGCGCCCAGTCAAAGGCGGTTTGCAGGAAGGTTTTGTTTTTGACGACGAGATTGTGCAGGTCGGTGGCGTAATGTTCTTCGACGGAACGCAGTTCGATAACGTGGGTAACGGGGATGATTTCTGAAGACATGGTGCCTCTCAATTGCCGGGTGGCGCTAGCGCTTACCCGGCCTACAGTATCGAAACACAGGCCGGGTAAGGCGAAGCCGCCACCCGGCACAAGGGTTAACGCATCACCCTATCATCAACATACTGACGTTTATCCGGCGCCGGCGGGAAATACTGGTACAGCCAGGTTTCGCTGATGGCGTCGCCCTGGCAGCGCAGGAACAGGCGCATATCCACCGGCTCCGTCGAATCCGACGTTGGGTACCAGTCAAACAGAATGCGGTAGCCGTCAAACGGCTCAACGTAGAGGATCTCCACCTGCTTGGCTTCACCGCTGGAGAGCGTGATCACCGGCTCGATGCCTTTTGGCGCAGCGGCCTTCAGGTCGCCGCCGACGAAGTCGATGGCAAAGCGACGGGCCCACACTTTCGGGTAGTTTTCGCCCGGTGCCCAGCCTTCCGGGAAGCCGCCCATACCGGTACGGGTGGCGAAGACGTTGGCCAGCGGGGAGCGCACCGGCGGCATCGCGCTCCAGTAAAGGCGATATTTGAAGTCCAGCTCATCGCCCGCTTTGACAGCTTTTTCCGGCTGCCAGAAGCAGACCACGTTATCCAGCGTTTCGCCGGTGGTCGGGATCTCCATCAGGCCAACCGCGCCTTTACCCCAGTCGTTACGCGGTTCAACCCACAGGCTCGGGCGTTTGTTATACCAGCCCATCACGTCCTGATAGTGCGAGAAATCGCGATCGAGCTGCAGCAGGCCGAACCCTTTCGGGTTTTTGTCCATATAGGCATTGAACTGCAGCTTCTGCGGGTTGTTCAGCGGACGACAGATCCACTCCCCGTTGCCGCGCCACATTGCCAGGCGGTCGGAGTCATGAATTTGCGGGTGAATGGTATCACACATGCGGCGTTCGTTATTGCCGCAGCTGAACATGCTGGTCATCGGTGCGATGCCGAGCTGCTTGATGTCCTTACGCGCATAGAGATGGTTTTCCACCTCCATGATCACCTGGCTCTTCTCGCAGTGGATCACAAACTTATAGGCGCCGGTAATGCTCGGACTGTCCAGCAGCGTATAGACGGTAAAGGTTGTGTCGCCGGGTTTGACGGTTTCAAACCAGAAGGAGGTAAAGTCCGGGAACTCTTCCGGCGTGTCGGTAAAGGTATCTACCGCCAGACCGCGGGCAGAAAGGCCGTACTGGTAGGTGTCATCCACTGCGCGGAAATAGCTCGCGCCCAGGAAAGAGACGATATCGCGACGCGCCAGCTCCGGCGCCTTAAACGCGCGGAAGCCCGCAAAGCCGAGATCGCTTTGCCCTTCCAGCTGTTTGGTATCCACACCCGTTTCGCCGTAGCTGAACAGCTCCGGACGGAAGTGGATCTCGCGCGCCATAGAGGTGGACTGGTCCAGCGAGAACATCCGCACGCGACGGCGGAACCCCATTCCCATATGGAAGAACTGCACGTCCAGCTGACGCCCTTCAATGTTGTTCCACAGTGACTGTTTTTCATCGTAGCGGATGGCGTTGTACGCCTGCGGCGTCATCGTCGCCAGCGTCTCCGGCAGCGGACGCGGTGCGCCACCCCACGGGGTTTTCGCCAGGTCATGCGCCATGGATTGCAGTACGGAGAAGTCAAAACGACGGCTCTGGCCGTCAGCAATGTCAGAGTCGGCAGCATATGCCGCTTTGGAAAACAGGGAAGCAAGGCCGGATGTGCCGCTCAGGGCTGCCACTGCCAGCGAGCCTTTTAGAAAACGTCTGCGATTCATGCCTGGAAAAACGTCCTTATGGTCGTGTGAATGTGTTCCGCGCTCGGCGAAATGACGGCAAGAAAGAACGCACAGCCTAAACAAAAATGGTTAAGAATCCAATTGTTGGCCGGTGATTATCTGAACAAAGTGAGAAATATTTTCTGTCGACCAGAACGGCCCGAAAGTGGTGTAAAGAAAGCCTGGAAAATGTGTATAAAAATGCCCCGGCGCGACATCGTTCGCCGGGGCCAATGAGGAGGTTATTTTACGCTGACATCGATACCCGGGAAGTACTTATCAGCGAGTTTAGCGATAGTGCCGTCGGCACGTACTTTATCAATTGCGGCATCAAGCTGCTTTTTGGTAGCCTCGTCACCCTTACGCAACCCAAAACCGATCCCACTGCCGAGGATAGTGTCGTCAGACACCGGTTTGCCGATGAAGCCAAACCCTTTCCCCTGCGGCTTGCTGAGGAAACCTGCCTGCCCGGCCGCGGACATGACCAGCGAGGCGTCGATACGGCCATTCAGCAGATCGCCCCAGGCCATATTCTGATCTTTATAAGACACCACGGTGACACCCTGCTTTTCCCAGTGCTCTTTGGCATAGGTTTCCTGAATGGAGCCCTGCAGCACGCCGATGGTTTTGCCCTTCAGCCCTTCAGGCGTCGCCTCAACTGCCGTACCGGCCTTGCCGACCAGCTGTGACGGAATACGGTAGATTGGCTGGGTAAAATCAATGCTCTTGCGGCGCTGCTCGGTAATGTTCATCGCCGAGTTGATGGCGTCGAATTTCTTCGCCACCAGCCCCGGGATCAGCGCATCAAACGAGGTTTCCACCCAGCTGCACTTCAGCGCTGCCGCTTTGCAGATGGCATTCCCCAGCTCAACGTCAAACCCTTCCAGCTCGCCTGCCGCATTGCGGCTTTCAAACGGCGGATACTCTGCTTCCAGACCGTAACGCAGCTCGGACGCCGCGAAGGAGGAAAAGGTACACAGCAATCCCATGCCGACAACTAGCGCGCGTAATTTCATCTCAAACTCCTTAGCGTGGTTTAACCCGACACAGGGCCTGGGCACCTGCCCGTAACGTCGCCTCATCTTTCGCAAAAGAGAGACGAATCAATTTATTATCCGTACCGTCCGCATAAAACGCCGACAGCGGAATGGTAGCAACACCGTACTCGACGATCAGCCGTTTCACCAGCTCGCTGTCGCGCTCGTCGCTGAACTGGCTGTAGTCCGCCAGCATGAAGAACGATCCGGCGCTCGGCAGCAGCGTAAACGGCGAATCGGCCAGCAGGCTGTGCAGCAGATCGCGCTTGCGCTGGTAAAACGCCGACAGCGCAAGCCAGGTTTGCGGATCGACCATATGCTCAGCAAACGCGTGCTGCATTGGCGTATCGGCAGAAAACATTAAAAATTGATGGACTTTACAAATCTCGTCCATCAGCACCGCCGGTGCAACACAGTAACCCACGCGCCACCCGGTGACGTGATAGGTTTTTCCGAAAGAGGAAATAATCACGCTACGCTCCGCCAGCTGCGGGTGCGTGGCCATCCCGTGGTGCGGTTCACCATCAAAAACGACGTGTTCGTACACTTCGTCAGACAAAATAATGATGTCGGTATTGCGCGTCAGGGCCGCCAGCTGCTGCAGGTCACTGGCGGAGAAGACCTGACCGCTCGGGTTGTGCGGCGTATTGATGATAATCATGCGCGTGCGCGGGGTGATCGCGGCGCGAACCTCATCCCAGTTGACGGCAAAATCCGGCACGGTGAGCTTGATGGCAATCGGCGTTGCCCCCTGCAGACGGACAATCGGCGCGTAGCTGTCAAATGACGGTTCAAAGTAGATCACCTCATCACCCGGATGCACCAGCCCGCTTATTGCCGAATAGAGCCCTTCGCTGGCGCTGGCGGTCACCAGCACCTCGCTGGCAGGGTCATACCGCGTGCCGTAGAGCGTGGCAATTTTATCGGCAATACGTTCTTTTAGCGGCTGCAGGCCGGTCATTGACGCATACTGGTTATGCCCCGCCTCCATTGCGCGGGTGACGCCCGCAATCAGCTTCGGGTCGCAGGAAAAATTCGGTGCGCCCTGAGAAAGGTTAATCGCGTTATGCTGCGCCGAGAGCTGGCCGATAACGGTAAAAATGGTGGTGCCCACATCGGGCAGTTTGGAGCGCGTTTGCACAGGCGTTCGTAAAGTCATCCTCTTTCCCTTCTCATGGACATTGCATAACTATTCAAACAACATCTGTGCTGTCGGGACAATCGAATTGTTGTCATAATAGCCATGAGAAAAATGCATAGCTGAGGATTTTCCATGTCGCGCCGTTCGCTCCCGCTTAACGCCATCGACGCATTTTTAGTCACCGCGCGTCACCTGAATCTGACCCATGCCGCCGCAGAACTGTGTCTGACGCAGGGGGCCGTGAGCCGCAAGATTGCCTCCCTTGAGGCGTGGTTTGGTTTTCCGCTTTTTGAACGCCACGCGCGCGGGCTGCGCCTCTCACCGCAGGGCAGCGCTCTGCTTCCGGAGCTGCAGTCCGCTTTCGAGCAGCTGCTGTCCGTGGCCGACCAGGCCCGCAGCCAGCACACCGTGATCCGGCTCAAGGCCCCCACCTGCGCCATGCGCTGGCTGGTGCCGCGCCTGCTGGAGGTGGAGCGCGAGCATCCGGATCTGCAAATTGCGCTGACCACCACCACCGATCACAACGTCAATTTCAAAACCGAATCTTACGACGCGGCCATCGTGTTCGGCACGCACATGAGCGCAGGCGATCTGCTGTTCGAAGAGGCGCTAACCCCGGTGATAAGCCCGGTGCGGGCAGGAGCAGCGCTGGGATCGCTGACGTTCCTGCACCCCACAAGGGATAAGACAGACTGGTCGCTGTGGCTGACGAAACAGGAAGGTCCGGGCTTTGTCATGCACAAACATCAACACTTCGACACGATGGATCTCGCCATTACGGCCGCCATTCAGGGGCTGGGCGTTGCCATCGCCGACGAAACGCTGGTGGAAGAAGATGTCCGCGCGGGAAGGCTGCTACGGCCCTATGAAACCAGCATAAAAACCGGCGCAAGCTACCGGCTGGTGCTGCGCGAAACGCCAGGCGAAGAAAATGGACTGGCGGCGTTTCGCGCCTGTTTGCTTAATCGAGGCTGACGTGGTGCTTCATCACCCGTTTGAAGAGGCTCATGCGGGCGCGCATAAAGCGGTTTTCAAGCCTGAAAGCTGCATGTTTATTCACACCAATGCGTAACAGAACGTCCCGCCCTTTGCGACACGCGGGCCAGTGCGTCGGCCCGGGCAGGGTGTCGCGAAGCCCTGCGTATCGCGCGAAGCTCACCCAGTAATCCGCCACCTGGGCTGCAAACTGCAGATCCCGTTCGTTGACATACTGGCGTGAAGGCTCCACCTGGCCGAGGGTATCGAAGACGTAGGGCACTTCGTTGCCGTGCCAGGCGCCGTTGATATACGTGCCATGTTCCGCCTCGGCGACATAGTCAAACCAGTAACGCCAGCACAATCCACCCACGCGCTGCTGAGCCTGCATCACCACATAGCCCATCGTGGTAAATGCCATGTCGCGGCACACCTGTCTGCCCAACTCTTCATCGCCTTTCACGCCCGGATAGAGCAGCTTAATCAGCCCCAGCCCGAAGCGACGCTCCCGGCGAAGCTTCTGAATTTGTTCGGCGAGATCGATGCCAAACACCGCCATCACGCTGGCTTCATCGCTGTTGGAGCCAATCATCACCGGCACGGGATGCTGGCGGGCAGCGAAAAAGACGTCCAGCATCGCTTCGGGCAGAACGCAGTCCCCGACGATGGGCGCCGGGGCGACGTTCAGCGGCGCGGTGAGCGGCCAGAACGCCTCAGGCGGAATGGCACGCAGCTGGTCAGCAGTCGCCTTTTCCAGGCCAAAATGGGCGGCCAGCGCTTCCCCTTTTTGCAGCGCCTGTTCACGCGGCGTGTCCGGCAAGGTGTATCCGCTTTGCACTATCGCCTTATGGAATAATCCTGCTGCCAGCGGCGAGGCCAGCAGAGAGAGCACGCTGCGCGCGCCGGCGGATTCGCCAAACAGGGTCACATTGTCTGGGTCGCCACCAAACCCGGCGATGTTCTCCCGCACCCATTCGAGGGCGGCGATTTGATCCAGCAGGGCAAAATTATGCACCACGCGTCCTTCCTCGCCTTCCAGCGCGGGATGGGCGAAAAAGCCGAGATGACCGAGACGGTAGTTGATCGTCACGACAACCACGCCGCGCGTGGCCAGCGCTTTGCCGTTATACGGCGGCAGGCCTCCGGCACCAATCGTAAACCCGCCCCCGTGCAGCCAGACCATAACCGGAAGCGCCCCGGTGCGCTCTTTGGGGGACCAGACGTTAAGGTAGAGACAATCTTCGGAAAACTGGCCCGGATCGCCGCCGCCCAGCTCCTGACAATATTCGCTGCTTTGCCAGCTTGAGAGCGAGAAAGCCGTAGCCTCGCGCAGGCCATCCCAGCGTTCAGGCGGCCGAGGAGAGCGCCAGCGCCACTCCCCCACGGGCGGTGCGGCGTAGGGAATACCGCACCAGACGTGGACATTTTCATCGGTTAAACCAGAGAGTGCGCCCTGGCGCGTTTCAACCACAGGGGCGGAAGGATTTTGCATAACGACCTTATTTTTTCCATCACACCCCAGCAGAGTAACGATTTCAGAGCAAACCGCAACGCTGTTTGCTGCGGGTTTCAGCCTCCTGATAGAGCGCAAACTCGTCATACACCGGACAGCCCAGCGCGTCTTCAAACTCATCGCGGCTGGCGTTACCGTGGCTGCGGGCCTGGGTTTCATTCCCGAGATTGGACTGGAAAATCCCCGCAGCGCTGACCGGGAGGAAATCTTCGTAGGTGATCGGCTGGGCAACCACCCATCCGCGCTCAATCAGCGGCTGCGGATCGTCTCCCGGCCGGAACGCGTGGCGATGCGCTTCACCCGCAGGCGTCAGACGGTAGCGGAAATACGCCAGCTCCTGACGGCGCATTAACAGCTCGCTGTCCGGGAAAGCGCCAAAGATCTCCCGCAAATGCAGCTGGTGCGTGAGGTTATCTTTGCCGGTACCGGCCTGGGCGAGAAGGCTATCGTACAGTTCCCGGCCTTTCGGCGTCAGCGCCACGCCGCGCTGCTCAATCTCACCGAAGCGCGCGGTGTGGGTGCCCTTATGTTCCCCGGCAAACAGCACCGGCTCTTCCAGTGCCTTAAAGCTGGTTTGACGCAGTAAGACGGGCACCTCGCGACGCGGCGGGCCTTCAATCAGAATTTTTGGCTCGATACCGTACTTCGGCATCAGCTCCTGCACCCGGTCAATATCCAGCGTGCGCGGCGTGAGGTGGTTAATATGGCAGCCCGGGAAGCAGACCACGTCGGCAATCAGGCGATGCTCGTTGCTCAGGGCCAGATAGGTCTCCTGATCGACCGTCGCATGGCGGTGCCAGCGGAAGGTTTCCAACGCTTCCTGTACAAACTCGTGGGCCTGTGCGTCAGTAAAGTGCCCTTCCGACTCGTGGAGGTCGATCAGTTCCAGACAGCGGGGGCTAAAGATGTTCCGGTGAGAGAGGATCTCTGCGGCACGTTCGCGCAGCGCGACGTTTTCAATCAGCTCAAGACGCAGCAGCGAGGTAAAGATACGAAACGGATTTCGACACAGCGCCGCATCATCGATCGGGCGAAACGCCGTTGAGTGGACCGGTACCCCCGCCTGAGAGAGATCGTAATAGCTGACCGGGTACATCCCCATAATGGCAAACATACGACGCAGGGTTGAAAGTTCCTGTGCCGTGCCGACGCGGATCGCCCCGTGACGCTCAACGTTCAGGCGCGCAAGCTCATCGGCGTTAGCGAGTTGCTCATGTAATAGTGGATTATTTTCCAGAACCGCCAGGTTTACGTCCGCAACCAGTTCGAGCAAGGTGCCGTACTGCGGAACTTCCTGCTGGTACATCGCCGACATAGCCTGCGAAAAGTGTTCTCGAATGTCATCAGCCGTGATGGTGTTCGCCATGATGTCATGCCTCCAGTGAATATTACCTGGAGTGTAGAGAAACCCGTTCCTTCCGGGGGGAAGAATTTCTGATTTGTGATCTTAAGACGACAGTGGTCAAACCGTGTGCTACTGGCCACCGAACGGAACCGCCCTTTCGACCTGAACGCTTTTATCCAGGATTTTCCTTATAATTATTTAGGGTTCCGCTTTCTAGCTATAAAGGAGTATTTTTTCTTTTTCTCCTGACTGCAAATTAATCAATTTGAGCACGCCATTATTTTTATCCTCACCTTTCAAATTTTTAGCTCGAAGTTAGGATTAATCCGAATGGTTGTTTACAAGTCCTTCCTGCCTATCCATATTTCCATTTTAAGCGAAGCGCAAATTTACAAATACTTAAAAATAACGCAACCGCAAATAGCAAAACGCATTTGACGGATGACGCACAGCGACTAGAGTTATTACTCGAACGACGAGTGATACGGAAATATTTTCGTATCGTACTGACATAACCAATATATGAATATGAGGTTTAATATGGCAGAGCATCGTGGTGGTTCCGGTAATTTCGCTGAAGACCGTGAAAAAGCATCAGAAGCTGGACGTAAAGGTGGCCAGCACAGCGGTGGTAATTTTAAAAACGATCCGCAACGCGCATCTGAAGCGGGTAAGAAAGGGGGACAGAACAGTCACGGCGGAGGCCGTAAGTCTGATAACTCCTGATCTTATTTAGTACTCTTTTAATAAAACCAGAGAGCATGCTGCGGGCTGAAAAGCTCGCAGTACCCTTTCTTTATTTTACCGGAGCGTAATTATTATGAATATGAAAAGTGTTGAGGATGTATTTATTCATCTTCTGTCGGATACCTACAGCGCAGAAAAGCAGCTTACCCGCGCGCTGAGCAAGCTCGCCCGCGCCGCATCCAGCGAGAAGCTGAGCGCCGCCTTTACCGCACACCTGGAAGAGACGCAGGGCCAGATCGAACGTATTGACCAGATCGTCGAGCAGGAAGACGGTATTAAGATCAAACGCATGAAGTGCGTGGCGATGGAAGGCTTAATTGAAGAAGCCAACGAAGTTATCGAGAGCACGGAAAAAAATGAGGTGCGTGATGCCGCATTAATTGCCGCGGCACAAAAAGTTGAGCATTACGAAATAGCCAGCTACGGTACCCTTGCCACATTAGCAGAACAACTGGGCTATAAAAAAGCCGTTAAACTTCTTGCCGAAACCCTGGAAGAAGAAAAAGAGACCGACCTTAAACTCACCGACCTGGCCGTTGGAAATATTAACCAAAAAGCGCAGAAATGACGCAATAATACAGGTTAAATAAAATGAGCATCAGTCCCAGGACAATTAAACGGTGCCATTTAACGGCAGCCATAATATGGTTCATTCTCGCCATCCCTTCCGTAATATGGTGGAAGAACAGCGTGCTGTGGGTCATCATCATCAGTATTTACGCCAATATTGTCGGCCATTTATCTGGCTACAGTGCCGCGCGTGCCGATCAGGCTGCTGAAAGTGAGACCAAATAAGCGAACCCTAATGAGGATACAATGATGAATCACGTAGAACACTACCATGACTGGCTACGCGATGCCCATGCGATGGAAAAGCAAGCCGAATCTATGCTGGAATCCATGGCCAGCCGTATCGATAATTATCCTGATGTTCGCGCCAGAATTGAACAGCATATTAATGAGACAAAACGGCAAATCACATTGCTGGAGGAAATCCTCGACCGTAATGATATTTCTCGTTCGGTCTTAAAAGACTCGATGAGCAAAATGGCGGCGCTGGGGCAATCCATCGGCGGCATGTTCCCTTCAGACGAAATCGTGAAGGGCTCGATCAGCGGATATGTTTTCGAACAGTTTGAAATCGCCTGCTATACCTCCCTGCTGGCAGCGGCCAAAAAAGCCGGGGACACCGCTTCGATACCCGCTATTGAGACGATCCTCGCAGAAGAGCGCGAAATGGCCGACTGGCTGATTCGCCATATCCCGCAAACGACGGAACAGTTCCTGCTGCGCTCAGGCGCATCGGGTGTCGAAGCGAAAAAATAATCCACAGGAGAGTGCCTATGTTTCGACACGTCAAACAGCTGCAATACACGGTTCGCGTCGCCGAACCCAACCCCGGCCTTGCCAACCTTTTACTGGAACAGTTTGGCGGACCGCAGGGTGAACTGGCCGCCGCCTGCCGCTACTTTACGCAAGGGTTGAGCGATGACGATCCGGGCCGCAAGGATATGCTGATGGATATCGCGACCGAGGAGTTAAGCCACCTCGAAATCATCGGTACCCTGGTCGGCATGCTGAATAAAGGTGCCAAAGGCGCGCTGGCGGAAGGGGTCGAAAATGAGGCCGAGCTGTATCGCTCCATGACCGAAAACGGGAATGACAGCCACATCACCTCCCTGCTCTACGGCGGCGGTACCCCGCTCACTAACTCTGCGGGCGTACCCTGGACCGCGGCCTACGTCGATACCATCGGGGAGCCGACGGCGGACCTGCGCTCAAACGTGGCGGCCGAGGCCAGAGCGAAAATCATCTATGAACGGCTGATCAACGTGACCGACGATCCCGGCGTAAAGGACGCGCTGGCGTTTCTGATGACGCGTGAGGCGGCGCATCAGCTCTCCTTTGAGAAGGCTCTGCAGTCCATCCGTAATAATTTCCCGCCGGGGAAACTGCCGCCAATCGAGGAATTCACCAACAAGTACTACAATATGTCTGAAGGTGGAGAGGTTCGCGGAAGCTGGAACAGCGATAAACACTTCGATTACGTTGAGTCCCCCCAGCCTGCGGTGGATGGCGGCGATGGCAGTGCCAGCGTCACGCTCACAACCGAGCAGGCAACCCTGGTCAAGGCGATGTCTGCCCGCACGAAATCCGATCCACATTCCGACCCGCTGACCGGTGCCGAGCTGGGTGCCGGTAAGACTAAACCGTAATCGGTTTGCCGGGCAGGCCTGAACTGCCCGGCAATTCGCGTGCCCCATCGTCTCAGAGGTACGGACCATGTTCGAACTCGATGCATTTCATCTGGCCAGAATTCAGTTCGCTTTTACCGTCTCGTTCCACATCCTGTTTCCCGCGATCACCATCGGCCTTGCCAGCTATCTGGTGGTGCTGGAGGGCATGTGGTTGCGCACCAAAAACGACGTCTGGCGATCGCTATACCATTTCTGGCTCAAGATATTTGCCGTTAACTTCGGCATGGGCGTCGTTTCCGGGCTGGTGATGGCGTACCAGTTTGGCACCAACTGGAGCGGGTTCTCGCAGTTCGCGGGCAGTATTACCGGCCCACTCCTGACCTATGAGGTCTTAACCGCCTTCTTCCTGGAGGCCGGATTCCTTGGCGTCATGATGTTCGGCTGGAACAAAGTCGGCCCCGGGCTGCACTTCTTTTCGACCTGCATGGTGGCGCTCGGCACGCTGATGTCGACCTTCTGGATCCTCGCCTCCAACAGCTGGATGCACACGCCACAGGGTTTTACTATCGAGAACGGCCAGGTGATCCCGCAGGACTGGCTGGCCATCGTCTTTAACCCCTCCTTCCCTTACCGTCTTATTCATATGGCTATCGCCGCGTTTCTCAGCAGCGCGCTATTTGTCGGGGCATCGGGGGCATGGCATCTGCTGCGCGGTAACGATACGCCTGCCGTCCGCACCATGTTTTCCATGGCGATGTGGATGGCGCTGCTGGTCGCACCCATTCAGGCGGTGGTGGGCGATATGCACGGCCTGAACACGCTTGAACATCAGCCGGCAAAAATTGCCGCCATTGAGGGCCACTGGGAAAATCCCCCCGGCGAGGCCACCCCGCTGCTGCTGTTTGGTCTGCCGGATATGGAGGAAGAGCGCACCAAATACGGCCTGGAGATCCCCGCGCTCGGCAGCCTGATTCTTACGCACAGTCTGGACAAGCAGGTCCCGGCGCTGAAAGACTTTCCGAAAGAGGATCGGCCAAACTCGACCATCGTTTTCTGGTCGTTCCGCGTGATGGTCGGGATGGGACTGCTGATGATTACCCTCGGTCTTGTCAGCCTCTGGCTACGCTATCGCCATCGACTTTACCACTCGCGTCCGTTCCAGTGGTTTGCCCTCTGCATGGGGCCTGCCGGCCTGCTGGCGCTGCTCGCCGGATGGGTGACCACCGAAGTGGGACGTCAGCCATGGGTCGTCTATGGTTACCTGCGCACCATCGACGCGGTATCGCTGCATAGCACCCTACAGATGAGCATCAGCCTGCTGGCGTTCTTCGTTGTCTACTCATCCGTGTTTGGCGTGGGCTATGTTTATCTCATCCGGCTGATTAAGAAAGGACCTCAGCCCGTCGATACGCTGACGTCAAACACCTCGGGCACGCCTGCCCGTCCGCTGTCTGCCGCTGAGTCTGTTCCGGAAGAGGAGAGAATCTGATGGGCGTCGATATCTCAGTGATTTGGTTTGCCATTATCGTGTTTGCCACGCTGATGTACATCATTATGGATGGCTTCGATCTGGGCATTGGCCTGCTGTTTAACTTCGTGGGCGATGCGAAAGAGCGCGATGTGATGGTCAACAGCGTAGCGCCCGTCTGGGACGGCAACGAGACCTGGCTGGTGCTCGGCGGTGCGGGGCTGTTCGGCGCGTTTCCGCTGGCCTACGCGGTCATTATTGATGCGCTGACGATCCCCCTCACCGCGATGCTGATCGGTCTCATTTTTCGCGGCGTCGCCTTTGAGTTCCGCTTCAAAGCCACACCCTCACACCGCCGGTTCTGGGACTACTCCTTTGCCGGCGGCTCCCTGCTCGCCACCTTTAGCCAGGGCGTGGTGGTGGGGGCGGTGATCAACGGCTTTGACGTGGAGGGCCGACGCTTTGTCGGCTCTGCGCTGGACTGGCTCACGCCTTTCAACCTCTTCTGCGGCATCGGTCTGGTCGTCGCCTACACGCTGCTGGGCACCACCTGGCTCATTATGAAAAGCGAAGGCGCGCTGCAACAACGCATGCGCGAGCTGACCCGCCACGTGCTGCTGGCGCTGATGGTGGTTATCGCGGTAGTCAGCGTCTGGACGCCGCTCGGCTGGCAGTACGTCGCCGACCGCTGGTTTACCCTGCCCAACTTCTTCTGGTTCCTGCCGGTTCCTCTGCTGGTCGGTATCTTCAGCGTGCTGATCTGGCGCCTGACCCGCAATCCGGACAGCCACTCTCGCCCTTTCCTGCTGACGCTGGGGCTGATTTTCCTCGGGTTTAGCGGGCTGGGCATCAGCCTCTGGCCAAACATTATTCCGCCGCGCATCACCCTGTGGGAGGCCGCAGCCCCGCCTGCCAGCCAGCTGTTTATGCTGGTTGGGACGTTACTGATTATTCCGGTGATCCTGGTGTACACCGCCTGGAGCTACTACGTTTTCCGGGGCAAGGTCTCGGATACTGAAGGCTATCACTGAGGAACGCTATGACGGACTGGCATACACGGGCCATTATTTACCAGATTGATACCGCACTCTTTTATGATTTGAACGGCGATGGCTGCGGAGACATCGCCGGGATAGCGGCCAAGCTGCGCTACATTCGCCGGATGGGGGCGACGGTTATCTGGATCACCCCGTTTTACCTAACCCCCTTTCTCGATGAAGGCTATGACGTCAGCGACCATCTCCAGGTGGACCCTCGCTTCGGAAAGCTGGCCGATATCATTGCCCTTATCGAACAGGCCCGCGAGCTGGGCATGCAGGTCATTATTGAGCTGCTGATCCAGCACACCTCCGACGCGAACCCCTGGTTCCAGCAGGCCCGCCGTAACCCGGCGTCACCCTACCGGGATTACTACCTCTGGTCAGATACTGACGAGGACGATACGCCCCCGATGTTTCCCGGCGTGGAGGAGAGCATCTGGAGCTGGGATGACGAGGCGGGACAATACTACCGGCACATGTTCTATCGCCACGAACCGGACCTGAACCTGACCTCTCCCGCGGTGCTGAAAGAGATTGAGAACATCATCCTCTTCTGGCTCAAGCTGGGCGTGTCGGGGTTCCGCCTGGATGCCGCCTCCCACCTGACCACGCAGGCGGGAAATGGTGATGAAAAAAAGGGTCTGTGGATCCTCGAGCATATGCGCCGTCTTATTGAGGAGCATAATCCGGAGGCGATCCTGCTGGGTGAAGTGGACGTCGAGGTAGAGGCCTATCAGGACTACTTTGGCAATAATGACCGCCTGAATCTGGTGCTGAATTTCTGGCTCAACAAGTATTTCTACGTCAGCCTGGCCCGCAAAAGCGCCCGCCCGCTGCGCAACGCGGTGAAGAAGATGATCGTCCCGCCTGACGCCTGCTGTTTTGCCAACTGGCTGCGCAATCACGACGAACTGGATCTGGAAGGCCTCAGCCAGAAAGACAAACAGTTTGTACTCGATACCTTCGCCCCTGATGAGGAGATGAACGTCTATCAGCGCGGGATCCGCCGCCGCCTGGCGCCGATGCTTAATGGCGATCGGAAGCGGCTGGCGTTCTGTCACGCGGTGCTGTTTTCCCTGCCGGGTGTCCCGGTGATGCGCTACGGCGACGAGATAGGTATGGGTGACGACCTGGAGCTGGAGGAGCGCTACGCCGTTCGCACCCCGATGCAGTGGGCGGGGTCACAAGGGGGCGGTTTCTCCGCGGCCGACCCTGAAAAATTTATCGCCCCGATTATCGACCATGGCCCTTACCGCTATCAGAAAGTCAACGTCGCCGATTCGCTCCTTCACCACAACTCGCTCCTGCACCGGATAATCGATATTGCCAATACCCGCTCGGAGTTCCCCGAAATTGCCGTTGCGCCTTTTCGACTTATCACAATCGATAATGCCGCAGTGCTGGGGATCTATTACGAGACCGACGAGCGCAGCATCCTGACCTTCGTCAACTTTAGCGACCAGCCGGTGCAGTTCACGGCAAAAGGGATCCGCAACGCCACCTGGACCGCCTGTCTCGAGGACAAGCGCTACGATGACGCGCTGATTTGCGGCAAAACCGTTGAGCTCAGCCTTGGCGGCTACGGCTATCGCTGGTTCTGGACGCACCGTAGCGCGCTGCGCTGATTACGGTTTCCGGCGGGTTATCAGACGCGTCAGCACTATCCCTGCCACCGCGAGGGCGCCCAGCGCCACTTTACCCGGCATGCCGGAGGTAACGGACGGCGCGCGGGTTTTCGCCTCGTCGGTAAAGCGGCCATGGATTTTATGCAGATCGTTAACCGGCTGGTCGAGGTAGTCCCGGCGATCCGGCGCATTGAGGTCGTCGGTCATCTGGCCTTCCCAGGCTTTCCTGACCATCAGCCGGTCCAGAAAACCCGGGAAGAGAAACTGCCCGACAATCGACTGAATGGTGCTGCTGCCTACCCACAGCTCGCGAACCGGTTTTTGCGCCACCCTGAAGATAGCGCTGGCGGCCACCTCAGGCTCAAAGACCGGCGGCACCGGCCGCATCGCCCAGGCGAACTTGTTCCTCGCCCATTCGAACTGCGGAGTATTGAGCCCCGGCATCTGCACCATCGAAAGCTGAACCCGGCTGTTCTCATGCATCAGTTCCGTACGCACCGCATCGGTAAACCCGCGGATCGCCGCTTTGGCACCACAATAGGCTGACTGCAATGGAATGGAACGGTAGGCCAGCGCGGACCCCACCTGGATAATCACGCCCCTGTCGCGCGGAATCATCAGTTCGAGAGCGGCGCGGGTGCCGTTCACGTAGCCGAGGTACGTCACCTCAGTCACGCGACGAAACTCGTCCGGCGTAAGGGTGCGAAACGGTGCCAGCACGGCCCCCATGGCGTTGTTCACCCAGACATCAATTGCGCCGAGGCGATACTCAATTTCGTTAGCCGCATCCACCATCGCCTGACTGTCGGCGACGTCAGCCTGCACGGCGTGCGCATTCACGCCGAAGCGGCGCAACTCTTCCTGGGTGGAGTGCAGGCTTGCCTCATCGCGGGCGATGAGCCCGACATCGTAACCTACCTTTGCAAAGTGCAGCGCCGTGGCTTTTCCTACACCCGCCGTCCCACCGGTAATCACTATGACCGCCATAGAACCTCCACGTGAAATCAACCGTTATGCCCGTCCGACAATGCTGCCAGCAGCTCGGCCAGCGAGAAATGCACCGCTTTTTCCACCACGTCCTGACAGTCACCGGAGAAAAGCACGGTGCGAGTCTTCGTCTCGCCGCGGATGTTCCACGCAAAACAGACCGTCCCCGCCGCCGTGCCGTCGTCGCCCCCTTCCGGGCCTGCGTAGCCGCTGATGGCGATGCTGATATCCGCCTGGGCGATGTCGCGAATACTGGCAGCCATCTCGGTAACCGTCTGTTCACTGACGGCGGTATAGCGCGCGAGCGTTTCAGGGCGCACGCCGAGGATCCGCGTCTTGGCTTCATCGCTGAACACGACCAGGCCGACGTCATAAAATTCGGCGGTGTTTTCCTCTGCGCAAAGCGCCACCGAGAGCTTGCCGCCCGTGCAGGATTCCGCTGTGGTTAAGCGAAGTCCGAGATCGGTTAATTTGCTTGCCAGCTTTTTTGTTAGTTCACCCACGGTATAATTGTTGTCGTGAAAAAGATTGCTCATCTTTCCGCCTCTTATTTCTCGAAAGGAATGATCGAAATATGTCCATTGCGTTCAAGTATGGCATATTTAATATCACTTATTTCTGTAATGCCATTATTTTGCCGGGCTGACACCAGAATATCATCGCAGGAGACATCCACTTTTTTCAGTTTGTCGGCTAACGGCACGCCTTTCTCAACCAGAATCACGGGAGTCCCATCCAGAATATTCTCAACCGGGGAAAAATATTTCTTCATCAGTCCGAATATAATATCTACCACCACCAGCGTGGTAATGGTAATCATCGCGCCGGTGACGGAGAAATCTTGTCCGAGAAGCGCCTGCTGAGTAGCTTCACTAATTATCAGGAGCAGAATGAGATCAAAGCTGGTCATCTGCAACAGCGCGCGACGTCCGGCCACTTTAAATACCACCATGAGGAACAGATAAATCGCCAGCGCGCGAAAGACCATATCCATATCAGCCTCCTACGGGTAAATGAATTGCCAGATGTTAATCTCCGGCTCGCTGTTGACGCGGATGACTGTGTTCCATTTACCGGCTCTGGAAGGTGTCGTGAAGAGTAACACAGTGAAGCTGTCTGACTTTTTCAGATTGTTATAGACAAAATAGAGGGTCTTCCCTCGGCTGAACATGCTGTCAGGCTGCGGCCAGACGCTGCCAGGCTCGTAAACCTCGCTGCTCTCGCTGGTCATGCTGAGGACATACTTTCCCTCTGTCTGCACCGGGAACGCCAGCTCCATTCGCGTTTCTGTCTCCCGCCGTCCAAAGCGTTCATAGTTTATGGTCAGTGATTTAGCGGAATTCATTTTGACCGTGTCGCTGACCATTCCACTGGAAAACAGACCGGCAATCGCCGCGACGATAATAGCCAACAGAACAATAAAACCGACCTGACGAAACGCGTATTCAAACGTCAGCAAACGATAACGCTCATCTATCCCAGGTAACTTTTCATTTTCACGCTTCATGGTCATCGTCACCGTTTCGCTTATTATCCGATAAGTTTGATTTTTCACGCGAATGTTTTTAGGACTTATCACATTTGCCACATAAAGGAATAGCAACAATACTTAATAAGTCAAGACACCCAAAATGAAGGATATCGGATGAAATTATCACTTATTTCCGCTTTATTGATATTTCTGGTTCCAACCGCATGGGCTGATAATAACGGCGGGTTACAAAAAGGTGAAGCCCCGCCGCCACCGCACGCGCTTGATAGCGGATATCGCGGAACCGACGATGCGCGTATTATGACCATCGATCAGGCAAAACAAATGCACGACGGTGCGACAATTTCATTACGCGGTAATCTTATTGATGGTAGCGGCGATAAGTTTGTATTTCAGGATAAAACCGGAAAAATCGACGTTATTATTCCCCAGGCAGTTTTCGACGGCAGAACGGTAAAACCCGACCAGATGATCAGTATCAACGGTTCGCTTGATAAAAAATCATCTCCTGCCGTCGTCCGTGTTGATCGTTTGCAGAAATAATTCAGCGAAGCGTTAACGCTGCAGTTATCCATCAAATCTCACCCCTTGGCTTAAGGAGTCAGCTATGAGTGATACAAAACAACGTACGAACGCTTACCCGCAGCCCCCGTTCCCGGAACAGCCGCAAACGCCGCCGGGACTGGCATCCGAAATGCAGCCTGTACCCGACCACGGGGAAAAAAGCTATAAAGGACATGGCCGCCTTGCCGGCAAAAAAGCGCTGATTACCGGCGGAGACTCCGGTATTGGTCGCGCGGTCGCTATCGCCTATGCCCGTGAAGGTGCTGACGTTGCCATCAACTATCTGCCTGAAGAAGAAAAAGATGCCTCTGAGGTCATCGACCTGATCGAAGCGGAAGGTCGCAAGGCCGTCGCGCTGCCTGGGGATGTCCGGGACGAAACCTTCTGTCAGAATCTGGTCGAAGAAGCCGTGTCGAAACTGGGCGGGCTGGACATTCTGGTCAATAACGCGGGGCGTCAGCAGTTCCGTGAATCGCTTGAAGACCTGACCACCGAGGATTTTGACGCGACGTTTAAAACCAACGTCTATGCCCCTTTCTGGATCACCAAAGCGGCCCTGCGCCACCTGAAAGCCTCCTCCGTTATCATTAATACCTCCTCCGTTCAGGCGGTGAAGCCCAGCCCCGTTTTGCTGGACTACGCCCAGACGAAAGCCTGTCTGGCGGTATTTACCAAATCCTTAGCCAAACAGCTGGGTCCAAAAGGCATTCGCGTCAACGCGGTTGCCCCTGGGCCTTACTGGACGGTACTGCAGTCCAGCGGCGGGCAGCCGATGGAAAAAGTGAAGGAGTTTGGCGGAGATACACCGCTGGGGCGTCCGGGTCAGCCCGTCGAGATTGCCCCGCTGTACGTCACGCTGGCCTCGGATGAATGTTCATTTACGTCCGGCCAGGTGTGGTGTTCTGACGGCGGTGACGGCGTGATCTAACCGCTTAACCCTTCCTCCTCAGTAAAGAGCAATAAATGAACAAGGACGTTCACTCTTATTCCCCTGCCGAAAAACATGTTGTAACTCAAACAGATCAAATGTTAAAAATATTTTGCTATCAGGTTATCAAAATTAAACAACTTAACTTGTCACCCGCATCGCTCTGTTTTTAACATCGCCTATGGAAAAAAATGGTCTGTTCAGTCAGCGCATACGCTTGCGCCATTTGCATACATTTGTAGCCGTCGCTCAACAGGGAACGCTGGGGCGTGCGGCTGAAACTCTTAACCTGAGCCAGCCTGCGCTCTCGAAAACCCTCAACGAGCTGGAACAGCTGACCGGTGCCCGTCTTTTTGACCGCGGGCGGCTGGGCGCACAGCTTACCATCGTGGGCGAACAGTTCCTTACGCACGCCGTAAAAGTGCTGGATGCGCTCAATACCGCGGGCCAGTCCCTGCATCGAAAAGAAGCGCAATCCAGTGAGGTGGTACGCGTGGGCGCCTTGCCTACCGCAGCGCTGGGTATTCTTCCGCCGGTTATCGGCCAGTTCCACAAGCAGCAGCGGCATACCACAATTCAGGTTGCCACCATGAATAACACCATGCTGCTCGCGGGGCTGAAATCGGGCGAGCTGGATATCGGTATCGGTCGCATGTCCGACCCAGAACTGATGGGCGGTCTCAATTACGAACTGTTATTCCTGGAGTCCCTGAAGCTGGTGGTTCGTCCCAATCATCCCCTGCTGCAGGACACGGTGACGCTAAGCCGCGTTATGGAGTGGCCGGTAGTGGTATGCCCGAAAGGGACCGTCCCCCGCCAGACCGCCGAATCCTTGCTGCAGATGCAGGGATGTACGCTCCCTTCAGGGTGTATCGAAACGCTGTCGGCCTCGCTTTCACGCCAGCTCACCCTGGATTATGACTACGTCTGGTTCGTTCCCTCCGGCGCGGTAAAAGATGATTTACGCCAGGGAACTCTGATCGCCCTGCCGATTACCTCCCCAGGTGCCGGCGAACCCATCGGCATTTTGACCCGGGTGGATACCCCCCTTTCCACGGGCGCACAGACGCTGCTGAGCGCTATCCGTAAATCAATGCCGGTATAACACCTTTTTCACCCCTCACCCTAACCCTCTCCCCTTAGGGAGAGGGGACTAGCCCGTGCGTTAATCAATTAATGCGGAATAATTCATTAACAATTGCGTAAAACAATTTAACAGTTTTATCATAACGGTGAATTCACCAAATGGTTCGCAAATCATTTTATAAAACCGAATTCACTCGTATTAATCATTATTCCTCCCGCAATTATTACCCAACTGGTACATACCCGACGCTGCGGGGGATCGAAAGGAGAAAGACATGGCATTTGGCAGCGCGCCGCGCGGGATACCTCGTATTCTGCAGTGGCTTCTTGCCGGACTGATGATGCTCATCGGTCTGGCGGTCGGCGGGTTGGGCTTTAAGCTCGCCACCGTAGGCGGAAGTGGATACTTCCTGATCATGGGCGTGGTGATGGTGATTGCCGCGATCCTGATTTTCCTCAACCACACCAGCGGGATCGTGCTTTACAGCATCGCATTTATTGCCTCGCTGTTTTGGGCGGTAAGCGATGCGGGCTGGGATTTCTGGCCGCTGTTCTCTCGCCTGTTTACCTTTGCCGTTCTGGCCTTCCTCTGCGCCATCGTCTGGCCTTTCCTGCGTGCTGCGAACCGCAGCGCCGCGAACAAGGCGCCCGCTTTTGGCGTCGCGGCCGTGCTCGCGCTGGCCATGCTGGTCAGCCTGGGCTGGATGTTTAAGCCGCAAACCCTCGTGGCAGCGAACGAACCCGTGCCGGTGAAACCCGTCGCACCCGGCGAGCAGCAAAAGAACTGGGAGCACTGGGGCAACACCACCCACGGCGACCGTTTCGCCGCGCTGGACCAGATTAACAAGCAAAACGTCAGCTCGCTGAAGGTCGCGTGGGTTGCGCACACCGGCGATATTCCGCAGAGCAACGGCTCGGGCGCGGAAGATCAGAACACGCCTCTGCAGATTGGCGACACGCTGTATGTCTGTACCCCATACAGTAAAGTGCTGGCGCTGGACGTGGATTCCGGTAAAGAAAAATGGCGTTATGATTCCAAAGCCACCGCACCGAACTGGCAGCGCTGCCGCGGTCTGGGCTACTTTGAAGATAATGCAAACGTGACGGCGTCACAGACCGGGACATCACCAGCAGCATGCCCTCGCCGCCTGTTCCTGCCCACCACCGATGCCCGTCTGATTGCCATCAACGCGGATAACGGCAAGGTCTGCGAAGACTTTGGCGACCATGGCACCGTGGATCTTAGCGTTGGCATGGGCGAGATCAAGCCCGGGTATTATCAGCAGACCTCCACGCCGCTGGTTGCCGGGAACGTTGTTGTCGTCGGCGGTCGCGTCGCGGATAACTACTCTACCGGCGAACCGCCGGGCGTGGTGCGCGCCTACGACGTTCATACCGGTAAGCTGGCCTGGGCGTGGGATCCGGGTAATCCGAACCTGACCGGCCTGCCGCCGGAAGGCCAGACCTACACCCGTGGTACGCCGAACGTCTGGTCTGCGATGTCTTACGACGCCAAACTGAACCTGATCTACCTGCCAACCGGCAACGCCACGCCAGACTTCTGGGCAGGCGAGCGTACCGCGCTGGACGATAAGTACAGTTCCTCCATCGTCGCCGTCGACGCGGCCACCGGTCAGGTCCGCTGGCATTTCCAGACCACCCACCACGATCTCTGGGACTTCGATCTGCCTTCCCAGCCGCTGCTGTACGACCTGCCTGACGGTAAGGGCGGCACCACGCCGGTGCTGGTGCAGACCAGCAAGCAGGGCATGATCTTCATGCTTAACCGCGAAACCGGCAAGCCGGTGGCGAAGGTAGAGGAACGCCCTGTCCCGGCGGGCAACGTTGAAGGTGAACGCTACTCCCCAACCCAGCCGTACTCCGTAGGCATGCCGATGATTGGCAACCAGACTCTCACCGAGTCCGACATGTGGGGCGCGACGCCAGTCGACCTGCTGCTGTGCCGCATTCAGTTTAAAGAGATGCGTCATCAGGGCGTCTTTACCCCGCCTGGTCTCGATCGTTCCCTGCAGTTCCCTGGCTCACTCGGCGGGATGAACTGGGGCAGCGTCTCCGTTGACCCGAACAACAGCCTGATGTTCGTCAACGATATGCGCCTGGGTCTGGCGAACTATATGGTGCCGCGCGCGAACGTGGCGAAAAATGCCAGCGGTATCGAGATGGGGATTGTTCCCATGGACGGCACGCCGTTCGGCGCGATGCGTGAACGCTTCCTGTCACCGCTGGGCATTCCGTGCCAGAAGCCGCCGTTTGGCACCATGTCAGCCGTTGACCTGAAAACCGGCAAGCTGGTGTGGCAGGTTCCTGTCGGTACGGTGGAAGATACCGGCCCGCTGGGCATTCGCATGCACATGCCAATCCCAATCGGTATGCCGACCCTGGGCGCGTCGCTCTCTACCCAGTCCGGTCTGCTGTTCTTTGCCGGTACCCAGGATTTCTACCTGCGCGCGTTTGATACCGCCACCGGGAAAGAGATCTGGAAAGATCGCCTGCCGGTTGGCAGCCAATCCGGCCCGATGACCTACGTGTCCCCGAAAACCGGTAAGCAGTACATCATCATTAACGCCGGTGGCGCCCGTCAGTCGCCGGACCGCGGTGATTACGTTATCGCGTACGCACTACCTGATAAGAAATAAGATGTGAAAAAGGGACCGAAAGGTCCCTTTTTTTGCCCGGTGGCGCTACGCTTACCGGGCCTACCGTTATACGTAGGTCGGGTAAGGCGAAGCCGCCACCCGACGCAACACGCCACTCAGAACGTCTCCCAGTTATCCACGGAAACCGTCGCCGCCGGGCGCAACGGTACGTTCTGCGCCACCGGTGCAGCCGTCACCACGCGGCTCTGCTTTGCGCTGCTCAACCGAAACGCGCCAACCGCCTCGGTCAGACGCGCGCCCTGTTCTTCCAGAGACGCCGCCGCCGCGGAGGCTTCTTCCACCAGCGAGGCGTTCTGCTGGGTCACTTTATCCATCTCAGAAATCGCCTGGCTCACCTGCACAATACCGCGGCTCTGCTCATCGGACGCCGCGGCGATCTCCAGCATGATGTCGGTAACGCGTTTCACCGCGTCGACAATCTCATTCATGGTGTTACCGGCGGCCACAACCTCGCCGGAGCCCTGGTCAATCAGCGATACCGATTCGTTAATCAGGCTTTCGATCTCTTTTGCGGCGTTCGCACTGCGGCTTGCCAGGGTGCGCACTTCACTTGCCACCACGGCAAATCCGCGCCCTTGTTCACCCGCACGGGCCGCTTCTACCGCCGCGTTAAGCGCCAGGATATTGGTCTGGAAGGCAATGCTGTTAATCACGGCGGTGATTTCAGAGATCTTCTTCGAGCTGCTGGAGATATTGCCCATGGTTTTCACCACGCCGGAGACCATCTGGCCGCCGCGGGTCGCTTTGCCAGAAGCATCTTCCGCCAGCTTGCTGGCATGATGGGCGTTATCGGCGTTCTGCTTCACCGTCGCGGTCAGCTGTTCCATGCTCGCGGCGGTTTGCTCGATGGCGGCAGCCTGCTGCTCGGTGCGGGAAGAGAGATCGGTGTTACCGGCTGAAATTTCGCTGGTGCCACGGTAGATTTCCTCCGCCCCCTGACGTACGGTGCCCACGGTGTTTTCAAGCGAGTGCTGCATGGTTTGCAGATCGCGCGTCAGGCGACCAATTTCGCTGCGCCCCGCCACGTCGTCCGGCATCGTCAGGTCGCCCTTAGCGATATTCTCGATACGTTTCGCTGCCCGCTGCAGCGGATTGATTACCGTGCGGCGCAGCACGACAAAGGTCATCGCCGTCAGCACCAGCGCCAGCGCAAACGCGCCCACCATAAACATCAGGCCCAGCTGCGTGCGGCTGTGCGCCTGCGCCGTCAGCGCATTGGCACGGTCGGTACGGATCTTAATCGCCTTCAGCAGTACGGCGTTATAAGCGTCATCCAGCGGACGCGCCGTTTCGTTTTCGTGATTGATGATCGCTTCGAACATGCCGTTTTTGGCGAATTTCACCATCGGCTGCATGCCAGCGATATAGGCGTCGTAACGCGCCTTGAGATCCGCGTCCAGCGCTGCGCCCTCGGCGGTGCGCACGGCACGATTCATGTAGGCGGTAAAGCTCTCCTGGGACTGCTTAATGCGCGTTTCCGCCTCGCTGATGTTCTGCTTCATGGCGTCCATCTCCGCGATACGGCTTGCCGCACCGGCGTGGATCAGATTGATACGCGCGGTTCGAAGATGGTTTGAGCTGTTCGACAGCCCCATACGCACCTGAATTTCAGCTGTGACATCCTGCTGATCGTTATCGGCCTGCAGCAGGAAATAACCCGCCAGACCCGAGCTCAAGGCAAAGAGAAGAATAATGCCACCGAGAATGGAGGAAAACAGCGGAACCAGCCTGATGTGATGCAAGAAGCTCAGCTTGCGCTGCGCCAGCATCGAAGTAGTGTTGTCCATGACCGTCGACTCTCTTGTAGGTAAGATGCGTAAAAACACGCCTGTTAAATAGTCATCGGCACGGCACAGATTAAGATTACGGCTAAAAACGCCGCACTGGTCACACTTTAGAGAAGATTATTAAAGAAATGCCAGCGGCTAAAAACCGCTGGCAGAAGAGTTACTTGTCGCCGAAATGGATAACGGTACGGATGGATTTTCCTTCGTGCATCAGATCGAACGCCTCGTTGATCTGCTCCAGCGGTAAACGGTGGGTAATGAACGGATCGAGCTGAATCTTGCCGACCATGGCATCTTCAACCATACCCGGAAGCTGGGTACGCCCCTTCACGCCGCCAAACGCGGAACCGCGCCATACGCGCCCGGTGACCAGCTGGAATGGACGGGTTTTAATCTCCTGACCCGCTCCGGCCACGCCAATGATGATGCTCTCGCCCCAGCCTTTGTGGCAGCACTCCAGCGCGGAACGCATCACGTTCACGTTGCCGATACACTCGAAGCTGAAGTCCACGCCGCCGTCGGTCATCTCGACGATGACGTCCTGAATCGGCTTCTCGTGATCTTTCGGGTTCACGAAATCGGTCGCGCCCATTTCACCCGCCAGCCTGAATTTCTCAGGGTTGGTGTCGACCGCGATGATACGACCGGCCTTCGCCTGCACCGCGCCCTGAATCACCGCCAGACCAATACCGCCGAGACCGAACACCGCCACGGTATCGCCCTCTTTGACCTTTGCCGTGTTATGCACCGCGCCAATACCGGTGGTCACGCCGCAGCCCAGCAGGCAGACTTTATCCAGCGGCGCCTGCGGGTTTACCTTCGCCAGCGAGATCTCCGCGCAAACGGTGTATTCGCTGAAGGTGCTGGTGCCCATGTAGTGATAAACAGGCTCGCCGTTATAAGAGAAACGGGTAGTGCCGTCCGGCATCAGCCCTTTCCCTTGGGTGGCGCGCACCGCCTGGCAGAGGTTGGTCTTGCCGGATTTACAGAACTTACACTCGCCGCATTCCGCCGTGTACAGCGGGATCACATGGTCCCCCGGTTTCAGGCTGGTCACGCCCTCACCCACTTCCACCACAATTCCGCCGCCTTCATGGCCGAGTACCGCCGGGAAGACGCCTTCAGGATCGTCCCCCGACAGCGTAAACGCATCGGTATGGCACACGCCGGTATGGGTGATTTTGATCAGCACTTCGCCTTTCTTCGGCGGTGCCACGTCGATTTCAACGATTTTCAGCGGCTGGCCGGGACCAAATGCAACTGCAGCGCGAGATTTCATCATGTCTTCCCTTTTTGTCAGGTGTGTGGGTTTATTTTAGATAAGAGCGCAGCAAATGGCCGACTTCAGCCATGCGTACGGCTCGCTGATCCGGCGTGGTTTCCCCCGCTACCAGCTCGTCTTTGAGGTGAATTTCAACCATTTCGCCCATCAGGCCATTGGCAGCCCCGCGCACGGCAGCGATTTGCTGCAGGATGGCCAGACAGGGGTCACCCGACTCCAGCGCGCGTTCAAGGGCATCAACCTGGCCCCGAATGCGACGGACGCGGGTAAGAATACGTTTTTTATCTTCGGGTGAATGCGGCATACGCCCTCCTGATACTATAGGGGGGTATGGTATTTAACTTTCCTGTCGATGTAAACCTTCTGTTTTCGTTGCAACAGCAGCGTATCTACTGCATATCATCAACCAGGCAAATGAAACATCAAAAAGATATAAGATACTGAAATATATAATTTTTTAATGACATTATTTGCCTAACCGGATTGTAGCTTCCGTTGTTTAGTGACGATTTCATATACAACAGGAGTTAACAAATGGCATGGAACAAACACGCAGCAGCCCTGCACGCACGCCAGAATGCGGGAACTTCATCGCAAAGACGCTGTGGAGAATTTACGCGTAAGGCAATACGTGCAGGTGGCGTGGATATTGGCAATGCACCTAACGCAAAGGACTATGGCAGTAACCTTGAACGAGCAGGTTTTCGAGTTTTAGGGCAAGGTGAAACATTACAGGAAGGCGATGTGGTTGTTACTCAGCCCTATGATGGCGGTAATCCTGCGGGTCACATGGCAATTTATGACGGCACTACCTGGTACTCTGACTTCAGACAAAGAGATATGTGGGGTGGCCCCGGATATCGCTCCGCACGCCCCGCTTACAAAATTTACAGGAAAAGCTGATGCGTTACGTTCTCTTGATGTGCCTGTTTCTTACGGGATGTTCAACACAAATGGATGCGCCGGAAAAACGTACTCATGACTTTTACAAGTTTTACCTCACTGCTTTCGTTACAGACAGCAAAGAAGATAATCTCGATTCACCAAAAATGCGTGACTATATTGCGCAAGACACACTCTCCCGACTGCAGAAAATTTCCTCTCTTTATGAACAAGAAATTATCGGTTCCGACTATTTTACCTATACGCAGGACTATGCGGCTGAGTGGATCCCTGACCTAAGCGTAAGCAATGCGATTAACTCTGCGTCCGGGAAAGTTGTTAACGTTCAGTTGGGTGTGGGTAATGAGCGGAAACTGCAGCTAAAAGTGTATCTGCGCATAGAAGACGGTAAATGGAAAATTTATCGCGTCACCGATGCAAGCCATCATTTCGAACAGTATATTTTTGACGACAGCGCGATTGCTGCCGCACAACGGTATGCGGCCAGTATAACTTCTCCATAATTAGCAAGATCGGTCAGGATTCTGGCCGTTCGCTGAGGCAAAGTGGGTCATCAGGAGGATGCAATGAACGATGCAATCAAAACGGCTTACCGCGAGCGCTTCACGATGGTGTGCGACTATATCGCCAGCCATCTCGATGAACCGCTCACGCTGGAGAAGCTCAGCGCGTTAGCCTGCTGTTCGCCTTATCATTTTCACCGGCAGTTTCTGGCATTTAGCGGTCAGCCTCTGTATCGCTATATCCAGTGGCTACGCCTGCGTCATGCTTCCTGGCGGCTGGCGTTTAACCCTCAGGATAAGGTGATTGATATTGCGCTCGATGCCGGCTTCCAGAGCCCTGAATCGTTCAGTCGCGCCTTCAGAAATGCGTTTGGAAAAAGCCCGCGTCAGTTTCGGCAACAGCCGGACTGGCTGAACTGGCACCAGCGCGTACCGAAAATGACCTTTCAGGAGCAAAAAACGATGGAAGTTAAGATTGTCGATTTCCCACAGACCCGAGTGGCAATGCTGCAGCACCGTGGCAGCGCGGATCGGGTTAATGACAGCGCGGCGAAATTTATTGCCTGGCGTAAAACCACGGGCTTGTCGCCAGTGCACAAAAGCAGCACGTTTGGCATTGCCTGGGATGACCCGGCAACCACGCCAGCAGACGCCTTTCGTTTCGATATCTGCGGCAGTATCGCTGAAGCGATACCAGAGAATGAATTTGGGGTTTCCAATGGTGAAATCGACGGCGGACGTTACGCCGTCGGCCGTCACACGGGTTCTCTGGATACCATTTCCGCCACGGTGTGGGCGATGTTTCGTGACTGGCTCCCGGCCAGCGGCGAAACGCTGCGCGATGCCCCGGTATTTTTCCACTACCTCAACTTTATTCACGAGGTGCCAGAACATGCGCTGCAAACGGATATCTACCTGCCGTTAAATTGACGATCCCTTGTTTACCACCTTATTTCCGTTTTATCACAAGCGCTGTTATATGCCTGACTCAGGAACCGCACGCATTACATAAATTATATTAGGATCCGTTACTTATGGGCCACCCGCGCCTGCCGATTGCTTGCGGCAGGCGCTACCCCGCGACTGCGCGATCTGTGCAAAAAATCAAACACACCTTTAGATAAATACCACTTACTGTGACGTATGTTCCCAGGTAGTATTCAGAAACATGACGAATAAAGTCGCGACTTAATCGTCGCAGCACCTCTAATACAGATAAGCCAACACGCGGAGATAAAATGCTGTTCATTTTCACAATGTTTATATTTTCACTGACGCTTTCATTTTCTCCTGGCCCCGTTAATATGGTAATTATATCGTCTGGGGCCGCTCACGGTTTTAGAAAGACCTTCTCATTTGTCTCCGGTGCAACAATAGGGTTTACGTTATTACTTATCTTTATTTGTTTCGGTTTTTACGCTGCAATCGAAAAACACCCTTTGTTCTTCCGTTACCTTAATATTGTCGGTTCTTTATTTATAATGTATCTGGGCTATAAGATAGCGTCATCCCGTCCCGATATATCATTAACAAAAACAGATTCTCCTGGTTTTGCTCAGGGTTTTGTCATGCAATGGATCAACCCTAAGGCATGGACCGCGTGCGCCTCAGGGGCAGCGATGTTTTCCGAACCCTCAAACCCTGCGACAGCATTCGTCTTTGTAACGGTCTATTTTTTAGTCTGTTACCTGTCGCTATCCGCATGGGCATTAATGGGAGCAAAGGTGTCGGTGCTGCTCAGGAGCACACAGCAGATCCGTACGTTTAACGTGTTGATGGGCGGACTGTTGCTTATTACGGCGTGTTACATGCTCGCTTTAGCATTTTAAACCCTTTATAACGAGTGAAACTCAATCGCGTTATAAATATCGTTAATCAATTTGTAGGCAATACTGCTGGTCGACATATTAGAAGGCCATACGGCATAGACTTTCAGCGGTTCTAATGACCAGTCAGGGAGTATTTCCTGCATGTCTCCACGCTTAACGTCCTCTTCGCTTAAATAACGGGGAGGTGCTGCGAGACCAATTTGTTGCCTGGCAAGCGCATAAGCGGCTTCGACATTATCTACATACACGCCAGGCGTATACGTTACGACCGCCACTTCCCCATTTTTATGGCGAAATTCCCGGCTATTCTGCCGCATATTGAGTCCTATCCATGGCAGTTGCGCCAGGTCATCAGGATGCGTAATCGTCGGATAATGGCTGAGCAAATCACGGGAAGCAACGACCTGGCGCGGCAGCACAAAAAGATGGCGCGCTTTCAGTGAACTGTCCGGCAGTTCGCCGATTCTAAATGCAACATCAATGCCGTCGGCAATAATATCTCTGCGCGTATCACTGTAAGAGATATTCAGTAAAATGCCCGGATGTCGCTTTATAAAATCGGCCAGATGCCGGGTAAACGCACTCTTCAAAAAAACGGCAGGAAGTGAAACAGTAAGCTTATTCGCCGTTGATATCGAACGCTGCTTGAATTCAATGACCCCCTGCTCATACAGCGCCAGCATCGATTTAGCCGTTTCCAGCAAATTTGCGCCATCGTGAGTCAGAGAAAGTTTGCGGGTGTTTCTGTAGAGCAGCGCGCAGCCAAGATTTTTTTCCAGCTTTGATAAATGCGTGCTTGCCGTTGCGGTTGTAAGCCCTAACGCTTCTGCCCCACCTGAAATGGATCCAGCTTCAGCAATCTTTGCAAACACTATCAGATAACGGATGTCATCAATCATTTATCGTCCTGTTGCGACGGCGTTCCTGCGAACTCCTCATTCAATCATAGAGTTACGATATCGTACTTTCCTCCACGGCCGCATCTCTTTTTGTAGTGAGAGCTTTAGCGCCCTACCAATTTTAGTGTAAAACAATAAATGTTTATTGTTAAACGATAAACTCCAGGCTAGCCTGCACGCACTTCAACTTACTTTTTGCCTGGAGAGGCATCGAATGAAAAGAAGTCTGCTGTATGGCGTTTTGCTCGCGGGGATCGTGCTTTGCGCCCCCTTACACGGTGCGGAGCTGTCCGGTTACGCGGGTCTGGGCGTCGCGGTCAGTCCCGTTTATTCGGGATCGCGGCATTACGCACCCGGACCGCTACTGAAGGGCGGCCTGAGTCTGAAGAGTAAAGACTGGGGGCAATGGGATCTCTCAACGCAGGGGCTGGCATGGACATATCACCCCGACGCCCCGTTTGCCGTGAGCCTGCTGCTGGCCTCTGATGAGGGGCGAAAAGAGACGGTTAACTATCCCTTCTCCGCTCGAAAAAACCGTGATCTCCAGGGAATGGGTGATATGGCCGACATGCTGATGGCGGGCACGGAAATGCGTTATCAACGCGAGGACTGGATGATATGGCTGCGCGCGTTAAGTGCAACGCAAAAACACCGGTACGGTGGCGAGACGCAGCAGCTGGCGAGGACCGTGAACAGCGGCGTAAAGTCCACCCTCTGGCGCGGGCAGGACGTCGAATTTTCGGTCGCAGGTGACATCACCTGGGCGAACAGCGGCTATCAGCAGCGCCATTATGGCGTCACCGCGAACCAGTCTCAGCGCACCGGGTTTGAGGCGTATTCCCCATCTTCGGGTTTACAGGAAGCTGGAGTCGATAGCGAACTGGTCTGGCACATCAGTGAAAATCTGGCGGCTGGGGTGACCGGTCGCGCAGCCTGCCTGCTTGATGAAGCGGGTAAAAGCCCGCTGGTTAACAGCCGCATGCAGTACACCCTGTCATCAATGATCCAGTACGAGTTCTGAGGCGCAGACCATGAATAAACAGTATGTATACAGCCGCAGGCGAGTGTTAGCCGCAGGGGTGGTTTTTGTGTCGCTGATTGCCGCAGGCATCTACCTGCAGCCGGGCGTCAGCACGCCGTCCCCGCGCCAGACGGGTGATGCAACCATCGTCTCGTTCCTGACGCCACTCCTCAGCGGGGCGCGTGGCAGCGTTGCCGTCGCACTTATCACGCCAAAAGGCGTGCAGTACGCCCTGTGGGACAGCGATTTTACAAAACAGTATGAAATCGCCAGCCTGACCAAAACCATGACCAGCAGCCTGTTGATTGAGGCGCAGCGACGCGGCGAGGCGACTCCGCAAACCCGCGTCGGTGAACTTATTCCGGAGATCGCAGGCCCGGCGAGCGATATTACCCTGGCGCAGCTGGCTTCACATCGCTCCGGCCTGCCGCCGCTGGCGACGTCGTTACCCGAGAAAGTTCAGGTTATTAAGTCCATCATCCTGCGTGACAATTTCTGGGACTTCGATGAGGAGACATTAATAGACATGGTGAATAAAGCCAGCGTCGAACGCCCGGCCGGATTTGACTATTCCAACACCGGTTATGCGCTGCTGGGACTGGCGCTGGCGCGTGCATCGCATCAATCTTTTGCTGACCTCCTGCAAACGCGCGTATTCGCTCAGGCGCACATGACAGACTCCGTCGTCGCCAGTGATACAACGCCCGCCTCTTCAACGTTCAGCCGGGGCCGGTCCGCTTCCGGCCTGAGCGAAGCGCCGTGGATAATGCACGCATTTGCCCCTGCAGGAGGCGTGCGTTCAACCATTGTCGACATGGCCCATTACGCTCAGTCGCTGCTGGCAGGACAGCTCGCATGGCGCGACGCAATGACGCCGCAGTTTGCAACTGACGATCCCGATTCACGCGTGGGCTATGGCTGGTTCACCACACGCATTCAGGGGCGCGATATCACCTGGCATGATGGTGAATCGTCGGGGTTCGCTTCCGCTATCGCCTTCGACCGACAGCGTAAAAGCGCCGTGGTGATCCTCTCCGACACCGCGTGGCCGGTGGTTGTCCCGGCCATGCGGCTGCTATTAACCCAGTCATCTCATACAGCAGAGGCGCATCATGAACTGGATTGATATTCTCTGGGCGATACTGACCTTGGTTTCGGCCCTGCTGTTTGGGCGCGGAACGTGGGCCGCGCAGTATAAACTTCGGCTGATGAACACAATGCTGAGCGATGGGCTCATTCTTTATTGCATGGAAATGATGCAGACCATCACCCATCTGAGCAGTTCAGGCTACCTGTTCAGAATGCTCACCTGGGTGATTCAGGCGTCTTATCTCGCCTTTTGCGTCTATCATGTGTGGCCAAAACCCTGGATGAAACGCGCCGCTAACTGGCTGAACGGCGGTAAGATTGCCATCGCGCTAATGCTTATGTCATGCTTGTGCATGCTGGTCTTAAAATAATATGAAACACTCAGGAAGGTTCGATGTGAATGGTGCGAGGGGTAAACTCAGTCTGGTGTTCATCGCAGGGGTGCTGCCGCTATTTCTCATCCTGGCATTAATCACCCCTTTATGGATTTATTTCACCGGCGAGTCGTTTTTTATTTCCACTCTGCTAAAGCTTGCCGAGGTTCAGAAAGACGATCTGGCTGTTGCAACGGTTTCGTCGCTGCGCCAGATACTCCTGCTGGCGATCCTTTATCTTCCGGTGGGGCTGTTTGCCTTTGCTGTCTGGCAGGGAATGAGCGTCACGCGGCAGGTTCGTCAAAAACAGATCCTCTCCCGGGCTCTGGCAAACAGCGTTCGCAAGATTGCCATCGCGATGTTAAGCCTTGGGATCGCACTGCCGGTCTGTCGCTTTTTGATCCCGCTGACGATCGCGTGGCCGGGACATTACTACCAGGTCACCCTTTTGCTTGGGGATTTTGTTCTGTTATTAACAGGCGGTTTGCTGCTGGTAACCTTTCACTCCCTGGTCGAAGGGATCAAAGCGGAAGAAGAAAATAAGGAGTTCATCTAATTATGGCTGTCGTGGTTCACCTGGACAAAATGCTGGTAGAGAAGAAAATGACGTCCAGAGCACTGGCAGCCTTTGTGGGGATCACTGAGCAAAACCTGTCGCTGCTCAAGTCCGGCAAGGTGAAAGGGATACGTTTTGATACGCTGGCGAAAATATGCGAGGCACTGCAGTGTCAACCGGGCGATATCCTCTCCTGGGAGCCGGACAGCCCGGAATGACGCGCCAACCCCCACTCTCTGTGGGAGTCCCCCGCACAGAGATATATCCGAAAACCACCCTGTTGGGTGCTGAAATTAACCTTTCGTCTCTCACATCCGCAAAGAACGGCTATCCTTTAATTATCAACAAAAGGAGGCAAAAATGTCTGATATCGGTACTGATAAAAACACCCAGTTTGCTGAAGACAAAGCAAAAAATAAACTTGATGAACTTGCAGGTTCGGCGCAGCAGCAGTTTGGTGAGTTCGTTGATTCACCAAAGCATCAGGTAAAAGGTGCGGCAAAAAAATATGCCGCGCAGGCCAGCGATGCTGTTTCCGATGTTACTGAAGCGGTCAGAAATAATCCCCTCACCGGCCTCGTCGCAGCGGGTGCGGTCGGTATTGTTCTCGGCCTGTTGCTGGGTCGAAAATAATAAAAGGCCCTTCGGGGCTTTATTTTTTGTTAACTGAACAACCTGACCATGCGGTCTAACTCTTCCTCTTTCACAGCACGCGATAAATAATAACCCTGAAAGTTTTTGACGCCCAGCGCGACTAATTTTTCGAATTTCTCTTCACTATCAACCCCCTCTGCAATGCAGTCTGCCCCGGTCATGTCGCTATAAATCTGTATCGCTTTAATCAAGTTATAGTCATTGTCGTTTGCCACAAAATGCTCGACGATGTCCCGATCCAGTTTGAGTCCGTCAAAATGCACCTGGCGCACCGGGAAAATGGTTTGGTGGTTAGAGAAACAGTCATCCAGAAACAATCGACACCCCGTATTGCGTAAATGCCGCATGGTTTCAGGGATCCTTTTGTCCTTCGTCACGTCAATATCTTCTGCAAATTCAAAGACCAGCTTTTCGGCCCACTGCGGTTTGAGCAGCATGCCGATGGCTTTTCTCGCCATATCTGGCAAGGCATTGCCGGAAGCCAGACGAGGCGGGATATTCACTGAAAAATAGTATTTCCCGTTATACTTATTAATTCCTGATACGGCGGCATGGATGACTAGCGCCGTTATTTTTAGCCATATCTCATAACTGGAAATATCCGTAAAAAAACTGGTTGGCTTGACAATCTTACCATTCTTATTCCAGCGAATGAGTATCTCAAACCCTACACCTTTTTTATCACGATCGGTAATGATCTGATAGGCAGGAAATATCTCTTTGTTATGCAACGCATTGAAGATTTCTGCTTCCTTATCCGTAAACTCCGTTTTTTGACTTCGCCGATTAATGCTTCCCTCCGTTTTTAAATTGTGCGGATCGTGTAGCCATCGCTTAATTAATCTTAATTTCAGCACACCTTCCTTGCGGTGGGTGTAAACCGTTTTATTAGAGAGTCCCATTCTATCGCACATTTCTTTTACGGACATGCCGCGGTAGAAATTTAACAATACATCAATCTCTCTTTTTGTAAGCCATTTAATATTTTCATGCGGAGAAATATCCGTACTGCGTTCGCGTAATAAACGTGAGCGGTCCTTAAACCCGTTATGGTGGGTGTGAAAACAGGTTATTACATCTGAAACATGGGCTATACGAATTAATGACAATTGATAGCGGTTATTTAAAAGACTGCTAAGGGTGCGATACAACCAGCCATCCGGTATGTCACCATACAGGGTGACGCGTCGAATAACGGGGAGTGCATTGAGCACGGATGCCAGTCGCTTCAGGCTCTCCAGAAGATCGACAATACCTTTGCCGAGAAAAGCTACAATATGAGCATTCTGATTTATAAGGATATTTTGCAGTTCCTGTTGAGAGACCTCATCCCCCTCAAAGTGAATATGCGTGGCCTGTACTCCGTACCTGCTAAGGATCTCACGATATCCCTGGAATGTGAACGCGCAGGCTGAAACGACAAATTTTTGTTCATCGCACGCCCCATTTCTGAGAAAAACTTTGTGGATCATAACCAGCTCCTGGGCACCAAAAGCGCCGTTTCCATTTGTGAATAAATTAAATTTATTGCACACGTTGAGAACAGTAATTTTATCCTGGAGCCTCAGGGTAAGATACAGTTATCAGCCTGATTCACTGGAACATCTTTGCGTTAATCACCAGTTCGCAAATATACCTTTCTTTGCAAATAACAACGGCAAATATCTCATTCTCAGGGTATAATGAGAATTCCGAAAAAGAAGACTGAACACTTCATCTATCGGCTCATTAAAATACGAGAAAAATGCTATGGATAATCACATCTCATCCAGGGCCTTGCTACATCGAAGGGATGTTATAAAGAACAATCCGCGATTCGGTGAGGCAATATTAGAGCACTACACAATTAATGACACCATCTATAAAAAACAACCTCTTTTCTACAAGACAATGCTGCAGGAATCACGATTTAACATTATCCTCTCTATGTGTTGTTTTATTTTTGGAAATCAGGCGGAGTCAGTTTCAGAGATTAAAGATTTATGTTCTCGCTATAAGATAGCCAGCCCCAACAGCGTTATTGCGATCATTACGATACTGAGAACCACCGGGCGCATCAGGACCTGGCGCTGTACGGAAGACAGACGCAAAACGAGAATCGCGCCAACTGAAAAAGGCCTGAATGAACTTAAGCGTTATATGTCCGGCGCTTTTTTACCCGTCAGTATTCTTTACCCGACATTCAATATTAACGTGAACCTGCTGGACAATGATATTTTGAGAAATAACTTCTTCCGCCGCGCGGCAGAATATCTTTTTCGGGGATTAACGTTCAGGAAGGTGTTGCCTGAAGTGGGATTATTTATCGATAAAGATGGCGGACGTATGATTATGCTTTATCTTTACCTGCAGGCTATGAAAAATAAATCTGCCCATGGTGCCGTCATCGACTATTCAGCCAGCACGCTCGCAAAAGAATTTTTCGTTTCGCGTATCCACGTCAACCGGATTATCAAATCAGCTCAGGAGGCAGGCTACCTGAAAGATCGGGGTGATGGTCGGCTATCGATATACCCGGCGTTTATCGAACTCGTCGAAAATTATGTCGGGTTATATTTTGCCTATGTTACGCATTACATCAACGTTGTACCCAAAGAGCGACGCCACGCTCACAACGTGACGTCAACCGTATAATCCTCCAGGCGTTCGGTCTCCCGAACGCCCTTCACCTATCGTTCCCGCAGCGCCTCTTTTGCCTTGTTCAGCGGTTTCAACAGATAATCCAGAATGGTTTTGCTGCCGGTTTTAATATCAACGGTAGCAATCATGCCCGGAAAGACCGGAAATTCCTGCCCTTGCTTATTGGTCAGATGGTTACTGTCGGTACGAATATAGACGCGATAATAGTAGACATCTCTTTTCACCTCATCCTGCAGGGTGTCCGGGGAAATCATGGTCACTTCCCCTTCCAGCCCACCGTAAATGGAGTAGTCATAGGCCGTCACTTTCACCAGCGCCTTCTGACCGGGATGGATAAACGCCACATCGCGCGGCGATATTTTCGCTTCGACCACCATCTGATCGTCAAGCGGGACCAGGCTCATCAGCTTGCCGTTCGGCGGGATAACGCCTCCCACGGTCGTGACGTCAATGTCCTTCACGATCCCACGAACCGGCGCATTGAAGGTCAGCCGGGTCAGGGAGTCCTCACGCCCTTTCATCACCGAACGCTGGGCTTCAATCTCCGCGTTGGCTTTCGCCAGCTCTTCACGGGCGCGAACGTAATACTGGTTTTTCATCTCGGTGATTTTATTCTCAAGCTCATTCTTTTGACGCTCAAGACGCAACACCTCAACCTTGCTGGCCGCCCCCTGGGTCACCAGCGGCCGGGTTAACGACAGCTCGCGCTGCACCAGCTCGGCACCCTGACGCAACCCGGCCAGCCCTTTTTCGAGGCTTTCACGACGGGACTGGTAGAGTGCCGTTTCCTGTTTGACCAGTTCAACGTCGTCATCCAGCTCACCCGGAAACGCCAGTTCCGTGTCGTTCACCTCGGCCTTCAGGCGCGCAGCCGTGGCCATCGCCGCATTCAGACGAGACTCACTCTCCAGCACGCTCGACTCGGTTTTTGTCCGGTCTAGCTGCGCAAGCTGCTGGCCGCGTTCCACAATGTCGCCTTCGCGCACCATCAGGCTGTGGATAATGCCGCCTTCCAGGGACTGGATGACCTGCTCATGCGAAGACGGTATCACCTTGCCGCTGCCGGTCGTCACCTCATCAAGATGGAACAGGCTCGCCCAGGCGATAAACGCCGCCAGCAGGGCGAACAGGGACCATGCCACCAGGGTAGAGCGCGGCAGGCGTGGCTCCTTCAGTCGGCTATTGAAACGGGAGAAATCATTCATGCCGCGCCCTCCTCGGCAACCGCCGCCGGCTTCATGGTCACGGTGCGCTGCGCTGTCTTTTGCGGCGCCATTCCGTGCTGGTGCAGGATGGCGTCGCGCGGGCCGTCCATCACCACCTTGCCGTTTTCCAGCACGATGATGCGGTCGACCAGGTCCAGGATCGGCAGGCGATGCGTCGCCACCACCAGCGTCCGGCGTTTACCCAGCCATGTGTGAAGATGCTGAATAAACTGCTTCTCGCTCATTTCGTCCAGCCAGGCCGTTGGCTCGTCCAGCAGCAGGATAGTCGGCGAGGTGATCAGGGCACGCGCCAGCAGCAGCGCCTGACGCTGTCCGCCGGAGAGGCCAGCCCCGCCCTCGTTGATGATATAGTTCAGCCCCATTTTCTGTTTGCGCACAAACTCCAGCGCGCCGCTGTTAACCAGCGCCTGATGAATTTCGTCATCGGTCGCCAGCGGGTTCCCCATCAGGATGTTGTCCCGCACGGAGCCAAAGAACAGACGGGCCTGCTGGCTCAGCAGCTGCATGTCGCGACGCACGTCGGCCGGGTCGAGGTGATTGAGGGCAATATCATCCAGCAGAATGCTGCCCTGCTGCGGCTCCTGCATGCCCGCCAGAAGCTGTAACAGCGTGCTTTTACCGGAGCCATTACGTCCGAGCACCGCCACGCGCTCTCCGGCGCGGATCTGCAGCTTGCTGATGTTAAGTACGGTAAGTTTCTCTTCCTCGTCGTAATAAAACCCGACGTCCTCAAGCGCGTAGTCGCCGCGCAGGTGGGCCTTGTGCACCTTTTTGCCGTGCTGCGGATCGTCAATCGGCCGCTGCATCAGATCGTCCAGCCCCTTGCGGGCCACTTTTGCCGACTGCCAGCGCGAGAGCACGCCTGAGATCTGCGACAGCGGCGCAATGGTCCGTGACGCCAGAATCGAGGTACCCACCAGCGCACCGGTGGTCATGTCACCGCTGATGACCAGGTAACAGCCCACCAGCAGTACCACCGCATAGACGATAGACTGCACCTCCTGGGTCCAGGTGAGCAGCAGGCCCGTCAGCCAGCGCTGCTTCATGCCGACGCTGGCGGCAACGTCGTTGGTGTTATTCCACTGGTTCTGGAAACGCTGCTCGGCGCGCATCAGCTTGATGTCTTCAATGCCCTGCACCGCTTCCACCAGCGTGGCGTTGCGAATGGCGGATTCACGCATCCCTTCGCTGGAGAGTTTTCCCAGCGGGCGCTGCACCAGCAGGCCCGGAATAAGCAGTAGCGGCACGGCGAGCAGAACCACCAGCACCAGCGGACCGCCAATCATCCACAGAATGAAGACGAACAGCAGGAAGAACGGCAGATCGGAGAGGGCCGCAATGGTCGTCGAGGTGATCAGCTCGCGCACCGACTCCAGCTCGCGGATCTGCGCGATAAACGATCCGGTTGATTTCGAGCGTGCGCCGTTTTTAATCCGCAGCGCGTGGGCAAAGACGCGTTCAGAGATGCGCAGATCGGCGCGCTTCCCCACCACGTCAGAAATGTGTACGCGCAGCATGCGCATGATGAATTCGAACACGATGGCAATCATCACGCCGCCAAACAGCACCCACAGCGTGGCTTCTGACTGCGACGGTACCACCCTGTCGTAGACCTGCATGGAGAAGACCATGCCGGAAAGCGCCAGCACGTTGGCGACCAGCGCCACCAGCATAATGTCGCTGTAGCGTCGCCAGTCCTTCAGCGCCAGCTGCCAGAACCAGTTTTTCTCATACGGTTTGATGTAGTCGTCCACGCGGGCATCCGGCGTGGATTCGAGCGGGCGCAACACCATCAGCCCCTTTAGCCGCGCCCCGAGCTCGTCACGCGTCAGCGTTGTCTCCAGCCCCGCGTCGCCGCTGAACTGCAGGCTGACGTTGCCTTCGCTGTCCATGCGGTTAATGACCGCGATTTGTCCGCCAGTGAATTCCGCCAGCAGCGGCAGGCGCCACGGATCGAGGGATACCGCTTCTGCCGCCACCATACGCATCCCAAGCCCAAGCTGGCGCGCCATCTCCTCCAGCACCAGCTGGCGCGGAGACTGGCTTTCATGGTTAATCGTGACCCGAACATGCTCCGCTGAGAAATCCAGCCGATAGTATTTCGCGATGATAAGCATGCCCTGCAGCCAGGGTTCGTACTGTGGATGTGTCTTCATAATCTCCGGGTTAACGCAATTCGTGTAAAGAAACGCCAAAAGGCCGCGGGGATCGCTCCCCGCGGCGCTGGTTTACGCAATTAACAGCTGATGGTTCGCCAGCAGCGTCGCCAGATCCGTCTGCACGCCGTTCAGGGTCACCAGAGTGGTTGGCGAGAACTGGCCGCCTGTACCGTCGAGGTCAACCTGGATCTCGGTATTGCTGCCGTTCTGCACCACGCGGATGTAATCGCTGATATTGCCCGCGCTGCTGTCCAGCGTGGCCACGCCGTTCACGTAGCTCGCCGAACCCGTGCCGGTATAGCCGCTGCCGGAGAGCAGATCGCGCAGGTCAATACGATCCGTGTCCGCGGTCCCTTCCCAGGTGCCGACCGTAAAGCCGTTCACCACGTCGTGACCGTTACCGCCCGTGGCATCCGAGGCGTTGATCAGCTTGTAGAGCAACGTATCGTGACCGCCGCTGCCGATGTTGAAGGTGTCGTTCCCGCCGCGGCCTTCGAACCGGTTATCACCGCTGTTGCCGGTAATGACGTCGTCGAAGTTCGAGCCGTTGATCCCCTCAATGTTCAGCAGTCGTGACGTACCGAATCCGGTGTTCTGCGCGGTTGAGAGGCGCAAATCAACGGTTACGCCGGAGGTCGCATTGCGGTAATCCACCACGTCCATCCCACCGGTGTTGCTCCAGGTGTCATGGTCGGAATGGGTAGTCCAGCCGCCGGAGCCGTTGTAGGTATAAGTGCCATTTTCGGCGATAAAGGTGTCGTTATACCCGGTTCCGGTAATGGTTCCGCTGTGGCCGCCGGTGGCCGCTTCGGCCGTCAGGACGTAGCCCTCTTTGCCGTTGCCCGCCTCCAGACCGCTCCAGGTGACGTTATCCGACACGCCGTTGGTGATCTTCAGGATCTCGGCCGAGTAGGTTTCATTCGGATCCAGCCCGTAGAAACTCACCAGCGCAGAGGTATCGTTCGAACCGATACCGGACTGGGCGTTGATGATCTGCGAGGCCACCAGTACGCCCGCGGCGTTGTACAGATTGACCGTATTGCCGTAGTAGGCGTTGATGCCCTCGCTGTCGGCAATGTGCAGGTGCATCGCGGTGCCGTCAGCAATGGTTTTGCTGTTTTGTACCAGCACCACCTTGCCGTTCTGCTGAGAGACCAGCAGATCCTGCGCACCGTCCCAGTTGTAGTCCACTGCCGCCACGCCGGTGACGTTCGCCAGTCCGGAAGCCAGCTGGCTTGCAGTCCAGGTCGAGCCGTAACCGTTGTTGGTGAACAGCGTTGCCGTCTGCGAGCCGCCATAGCTGCTGAGCTTGACGATGTCCATCTGCCCGTCACCGTTCCAGTCCACCGCCACCGACAGATACCCCGCCGTGGCGTTAGAGGCCTCGACCGCGCTCTTGGTGGTTGAGAGCTTCCCGGTACCGTCGTTGTAGTAGATCACCCCGCCGTTGTTGTTGTAGCTGCTGCCCAGGTACAGATCCATGTAGCCATCGCCGTTGAAGTCCGCCCACGTCATGGACGCCGCCGTGGTGGTATTCGAGGCGTTGGCCACAAACACGTTCGTCAGGTTCTGACCGATAGAGAGCGTGCCGTTACCGTTGTTGTTGATCACGGTTAACGAGTACGCGCCGCTGCGGTTGGTGTGCTGAACCACATCCACGGTGCCGTCATTGTTAATATCGACGCCGGAGATTTCACGCATGGTGGTGAACTGTCCCCAGAACCCCGCGCCGCCGTACGTGCCGTCAGGCGAGAGTACCCCGTTGTTGTTGATCAGATAGGTAATGGAGTCCGCGCCGGAGTCGCCGTACGCCAGATCCAGATAGCCATCCCCGGTTTTGTCGTACGCAATCACGCCGCCGTACCAGATGGTGGTCCCCATCGCCAGCTGGCTGGCGTTATAGGTGCTGCCATCGTAGGTCCACATCACCTGCGTGGATCCTGAGTAGGTGGTCTCCGTGGCGAAAATATCCTGCGTGCCGTTACGGTCAAAGTCGGCGGCGGTCTGGCTCACCACGTAGTAGCCGCGGGTGTTGGTCAGGGTATTCCCGGCATAGGTCGAGCTATCGCTGCTGGAATAAGACTGGCCGTTAGCAATGATGTTCCACAGACCGCTGCTGTTCATGCCGAGGGTCATGGTGGAGTTGTTGCTGTTCCCCGCCGTGGTCGCCCAGTCGGTATTCACCGAAGTGGTGTCAATCACCAGGCTGCCGGTTGCCGTACCGGTGGTATTGCCGTTACCCGCGCTGCTCTTCACCTGCGCCGTCACGCTGTAGCTCGCCACGCTCAGCGCATCGCCGTCCGGGATCTGCAGATACCAGGTGTTGTGATCCGGATCGACCACCACCGCGCCGCCGGTCTGCGAGGTGTAGGTTTTGCCGTTCACCGTCACCACCAGGTATTCACCGTTCACCAGGTCAGCGGAGACGGTGCCGGTGACAATCGGCGTGGTGTCCGACGTGGTCTGCGCGGTAATCGCCGCCGTGGTGGTCGGGATGCTGGTATCAACGTTCAGCATAAAGCCGTCAGACTCGGTGTAGTTACCGGCCCTGTCGGTGACGCGCACAATGTAGGTGTGATTTCCGTCGCTCAGGCCGTTGTCCTGGAAGGACCAGCTTGCGCTGCCGTTCATGGTCACCTGGCCGAGCAGGACCCCGTCACGATAGAGCTGTACAATTTCGCCGTCGTCCGGAGCGCGGTTAAGCGTCCCGTTGATCAGCGGCGAGTTATCGTCCGTTGCCACCGCGCTGCCAAAGGTGCCCTGACGCTCGCCTTCACCGTCGGTATAGCTCACGACCGTACCCACCGTGGTCGGCGGCGTGGTGTCCACCGTCACCACCTGAGAGGCCGTGGAGCCCACGTTGCCCGCCTGGTCGATAATCCGCACCTGGTAGGTGTAGTCACCGTCAGGCAGATCGCGGGTATCGGTGTAGCTCCAGCGCTGGTTGGTGACCGTGGTATCGAGCCAGGTGTTCCCGCCGTCCAGGCTTATCTGTACGCGCTCGTCGCTTGCCAGCGCGCTGCCCAGCGAACCGTTGATGGTCAGCGTGGTGTCCATGGTGATGAAATCACTGCCGGACTGGCCGGTATCTTCGCTGATGCTGTCGATGGTGATGCCGTACTGCGGCGCCTGCGTATCCACCGTCACCGCCTGCGAGGTGGTTGCCCCAACGTTCCCCGCCTGGTCAACGACCCGCACCTGGTAGTTATGGCTGCCGTCGGTCAGGGTACGCGTGTCGCTGTAGCTCCACTGCGTCCCGCTGACGGTGGCGTATACCCAGGTCGTGCCGCCGTCCATGCTCACCTGCACGTACTCTCCCGCCCCTAACGCTGCGCCAAGCGTTCCGTGCAGCGTGTACGAGGTCGAACTGGTCAGGAAGTCGTTATTGTCGAATCCGGTATCCACGGTGATGTTATCCACGGTCACCGTAATCGCCGCATCCGGGGCGACCGTATCGACGGTCACCTGCTGATGGGCGCTGGCACCCACGTTGCCCGCCGCATCCACCACGCGAACGTAGTAGTCATAGGTCTGGTTACCCAGCGTGCGGCCATCGACGTAGTACCAGCTGTTGCCGGTGACGATGACGTTCTGCCAGGTCACGCCGCCGTCGATGCTGATCTGGGCATACTCGCCGTCGGCCAGCGTCGCGCCGAGCGAGCCGTGCAGCGTCAGGGACGTATCGTTGGTGATAAAGTCGCTGCTGCTCAGGCCGGTATCGTCACTGATGCTGTCGATGGCGATGGTTTTGCTCGCGTCCGGCGCAACCGTATCAATGGTCACCACCTGGCTGGCGGTGGCGCTGATATTGCCCGCGTCGTCAATCACGCGCAGCTGGTAGTTGTAATCCCCGTCGGCCAGCGTGCGGCCATCAACATACGTCCAGCTCAGGCCGCTGACGCTGACGTCGGTCCAGGTGACGCCCCCGTCAAGGCTGATCTGCGCGTGGTCGCCGCTGCCCAGCGCCGCGCCGAGCGTCCCTTTCAGGCTGATCTGGTTGTCGCTGGTGATAAAGTCGCTGCCGGACAGGCCGGTATCCTGCGTAATGGAATCCACGGTAATGGTGGTTGCCGCAGGCTTCGTCAGGTCAATCACCACGTCCTGGCTATCCGTAGCCCCTACGTTGCCCGCGTTATCAATCACGCGGACCTGGTACTGATACGTACCGTCCGTCAGGGTGCGGCCATCGGCGTAGCGCCAGGTGGTGCCGGTCACGGTCAGGTCGATCCAGGTGACGCCGCCGTCGAGGCTGATCTGCGCCTTCTCGTTATTGCCGAGCTGCGCGGTCAGCGAGCCGTTGACGACGACCTGGCTGTCGTTGGTGATGAAATCCGTTGCGCTCAGGCCGGTGTCGTTTTGCAGCGAATCAATAGCGATCCCCATCGACGGCGCGGTGAGATCCACCGTGACGGTATGGTTATCGCTGGCGCTGTTGCCGATGGTATTGCTGACCTGCGCGTTAATCACGTACGAGCCGCCGTCTGCCAGCGCGGTCACGTCAGCGCTTCCCACCGTGTAGCTCCAGGTACCGTCATTCTGCACGGTCGCCGTATAGGTTTTACCGTTCAGCGTGATGGTCACCGTCTGGCCTACAGGCGCGTCGGTGGTGCCGCTGATGACCAGCGGCGTGCCGTGCTCGGCGGCGTTGACGATATCGTCCTGCGCAAAGGTATTAATGGTGATGGTTGGGACATCGCCGTTCAGCGTCACGTCGTGCGTTGCGCTGCCCGGGTTGCCCGCCCTGTCGCTTACCGAAGCGGTGATGGTGTACTCCCCGTCGCTCAGGCCGAGGAAATCACGGCCCGGCACGAAGACCGACCACGATCCGTCCGCCCCGACGGTCGCCTGATAGCTGTGCCCGTTGAAGGAGACGGTCACCGTCTGGCCCTGTTCCGCCGTGGTCGTGCCACGGATGGTCTGGCCCGCCAGCTGCTCGGCGTTGTTGACGATATCGTCATCGGCCACGGTGCTGATGGTTACGGCTGGCGCGACGGTGTCTACCGTTAAGGTGTGCGTGGTCTGGCCGTTATTACCCGCTTTATCGTTGACCGAGGCGGTCACCGTCAGCGCACCCTGGCTCAGCGCAGCCAGATCGGCTGCCGGCACGTCGAGCGTCCAGGTGCCGTCGCTGCCGACAAGCGCAGTGTAGGTTTTGCCGCCCAGCGTCACGGTAACGGTCTGACCCGCCTCCGCGCTGGAAGAGCCGTGCACGGTCAGCGGCAGCTGCGCTTCCGCGGCGTTCAGCATGTCGTCAGCCGACAGCGTCGCAATGCTCACCACCGGCGCAGTGGTATCCACGCTGATGCCGTGGGTCGCCGACGCGCTGTTGCCCGCGCTGTCCTGCGCCGACACGGACACCTGATAGCGCGCGCCATCGGCCAGGGCACCCACGTCTGCGGCCGGAACGGTGGTCGTCCAGCTGCCGTCGCTCTGGATGGTGGCCGTATAGCTCTTGCCGTTCAGCGTCACGGTAACCTGCGTCCCGCTGGCAAGCTGGGCGCTGGAGCCGTTAATCACCAGGGACGAACCGGCTTCAGCCGCGTTGATGACGTCGTCACCGCTAACGGTGTTCACCGTCAGCGCCACGGAGGCGGTGTTGACCACCACGTCATGGGTCTGGGTGCTGCTGTTGCCCGCGCTGTCGGTAATGGTCGCGCTGAGGGTCACGGTGCCGTCGGTCAGGGCGGAAATCACGCTGGCCGGAACGCCCACGCTCCAGTTGCCGCTGGCGTCAACGGTGGTGGTGTACTGGTGCGAACCGAGGGTGATAACCACTTTATCACCGACGTTCGCGCCGGTTGCCGACCCGCTGACGATCTGCGCCTGGCCGTGCTCCACGCTGTTAATCACGTCATCGCCCGCCACCACGTTAAAGCTGACGGTCGGCGGCGTGGTATCAAGCGTAATCGTCTTACCCGCGCTGCCCGGATTACCCGCCGCGTCGCTCACGCTCACCTGCACGGTGTAGCCGCTATCCGCCAGTGCGGTCAGATCGCTGCCCGGAACGTTCACGCTCCAGACGCCGCCCTGCTGCACCTGGGCTGTATAGCTCTTACCGCCCAGCGTCACGGTGACCGTCTGCCCGGCTTCCACCGTGGTGGTGCCGGAGATAGCAACGCCCGCAGCCGCTTCGCTGCCGTTAATCACGTTATCGCCTGCGACCGTATCAATGGTCACGGTTGGCGCAGTCGCGTCCACGCTGTACTCCCGGCCCGCCGTGGCGCTGTTGCCGTGCGCGTTGGTGACGCTCACCTGCACGCTGGCGTCACCGTCTTTCAGGCCCGCGAGATCCGCGGACGGCACGGTGGCCGTCCAGTTACCGTCAGCATCCACCTTCGCGGTATACGTCTTGCCGCCGAAGGTAATGGTAACGGTCTGGTTTTCCTCCACGTTCGAGGTGCTGCCGGAGAGCACCAGTTCCGTACCTTTCTCCGCCGCGTTAATCACGTCGTCGGTGGCAATCGCATCGATGCTGATAGCCACCGCCGCCAGATCGACGGTCACGTCATGGCTGATGGTCACCGGGTTACCCGCCGCGCTCTGGCCTGCAACGGTCACGGTGACCGTACCTGCTGCGAAGGCCGCGACGTCTGCCGCCGGGATCGCCGCGATCCAGGAACCGTCTGCCAGCACGGAGGCCGCATAGGTTTTGCCATTGACGGTCACGGTGAGCGTTGTACCTGCCGCCAGCCCGTCGCTGGAGCCGGAGACGATCAGGTTTTGAGTATGTTCGATGCTGTTGATCACATCGTCGCCCGCTACCGTATCAACGCGCAGGCCCGGCAGGTTAGCGTCGATCGCGATCTCGCGCTCGCCGGTCCCGGTATTGCCATGGCCGTTGGTGACGGTTGCTGACACGGTCAAATCGCCATTGCCCAGCGCCGTCAGGACGGACTCCGGCACGTTCACGGACCACGTCAGATCGCTCTGCACCGTCGCGGTGTAGGTGTTGCCGCCAATGGTCACGGTGACGGTATTGCCCGCTTCCGCGTTCGTTACCTTGCCGCTGAGGGTCTGGCCCGCGGCCACTTCCGCCGCGTTGATAACGTTATCGCCCGCGATGGTGTTGATGGTGACGCCCGGCAGCGCGGTATCGACCAGCAGATTCGCGGTGTTGCTGACGCTGTTGCCCACGCCGTTGGTGGCGGTCGCGTTCAGGGTGTAGTTGGCCTGGCCGAGACCCGCCAGATCCGCCGCCGGGACCGTCAGGCTCCAGGTGCCGTCTGCGGCGGTCGTCGCCGTGTAGTTATTACCGTTGAGGGTCACGGTCACCACGGTGCCTTCCGACAGGTTGGCGCTGGTGCCGCTGACGCTCAGATCCTGCCCCTTCTCCACCGCGTTCAGCACGTTATCGCCGCTGATGGCGTTGAAGGCCACGGACGGCAGGCCGGTGTCAACGGTCACGTTATGGCTGCCGGTGCCGGTATTGCCCGCCGCGTCGGTGACCGACGCCGTGACGGTTACGGTGCCGTCGCTGAGGCCGGAAATCACGCTCGCCGAAACGCCCACGCTCCAGTTCCCCGCCGCGTCCAGCACGGTGGTGTACGTCTGGCCACCAATGGTGACGGTGACCTTATCACCCGCGGCTGCGCCGGTGGCGGTGCCGCTGACGATGTGCGCCTGGCTGTGTTCTGCGAGGTTAATGACATCATCGCCCGCCACGGTATTGATGGTCACCGCAGGCACGGTCACGTCCACCGTCAGAGTGTGATCAACCGACGCCGGGTTGCCCGCCTTGTCGCTTACCGATGCGGTCACGGTCACACTGCCGTCCGTCAGGGCCGCAACATCGGCCGCCGGAACGCTCAGCGTCCAGCTGCCGTCCGCGCCTGCGGTTGTGGTGTAGTCTTTGCCGTTCAGCGTCACGGTCACCGTCTGGCCCGCTTCGGCGGTGGTGGTGCCGGACACGGTCAGATCGGACTGCGCTTCTGCGGCATTCAGAATATCGTCAGCCGCAAGGGTATGAATGGTCACGGACGGCGCGGTCGCATCCACGCTGTACTCACGCCCCGCCGAGGCGCTGTTGCCGTTCACGTTGGTGACGCTCACCTGCACGCTGGCATCGCCGTCCTTCAGGCCAGCCAGATCCGCAGACGGTACGGTCCAGGTCCAGTTGCCGCTGTCGTCCACTGTCGCACTATATATTTTGCCGTTCAGGCTGATGGTCACGGTCTGCCCGGCTTCCACGTTGATGACCGCACCGGACAGCACCAGATTCGCGCCTTTCTCCGCCGCGTTAATCACGTCGTCGGTCGCAATCGCATTGATGCTGATGGCAACGGTCGCCAGATCCACCGTCACATCGTGGCTGATGGTAATCGGATTGCCCGCAGCGCTGTCGCCAGTGACGCTGATTTTGACGGTGCCTTCCGGCCACGCGCTCACGTCCGCAGCCGGGATCGCCGCGCTCCAGCTGCCGTCCGCCAGCACCGTGGCCGCATAGTCTTTGCCGTTGATGGTGACGGTCAGCGCCGTGCCTGGCGCCAGCCCGTCGCTGGAGCCGGTAACAATGAGGTTCTGCGCATGCTCAATGCTGTTGACCACGTTGTCGCCCGCCACGGTGTCCACGCGCAGGCCCGGCAGGTTAGCGTCGATCGCGATCTCGCGCTCGCCGGTGCCGGTGTTGCCGTGGCCGTTGGTGACGGTCGCCGTCACGCTCAGGCTGCCGTTGCCCAGCGCGGTCAGCACGTCAGACGGCACGTTGATGGACCAGGTCAGATCGTTCTGCACTGTTGCGGTGTAGCTGTTGCCGCCAATGGTCACGGTCACGGTGTTGCCCGCTTCGGCATTCGCCACGGTACCGCTCAGGGTCTGGCCTGCGGCCACTTCCGCCGCATTAATGACGTTATCGCCCGCCACGGTGTTAATGGTGACCGTTGGCAGCGCGGTGTCTACCAGCAGGTTCGCGGTGTTGCTCACGCTGTTGCCCACGCCGTTGGTGGCGGCCGCGCTCAGGGTGTAGTTGGCTTCGCCCAGGCTCGCCAGATCCGCCGCCGGGACCGTCAGGCTCCAGGTGCCGTCTGCCGCGGTTGTCGCCGTGTAGTTTTTGCCGTTCAGGGTCACGGTCACCACGGTGCCTTCCGCCAGGTTGGCGCTGGTGCCGCTGACGCTCAGATCCTGACCTTTCTCCACCGCGTTCAGCACGTTGTCGCCGCTGATGGCGTTGAAGGCCACGGACGGCAGACCGGTATCGACGGTCACGTTATGCGTGCCGGTGCCGGTATTGCCCGCCGCGTCGGTGACCGACGCCGTGACGGTCACGGTGCCGTCGCTGAGGCCGGAAATCACGCTCGCCGGGACGCCGACGCTCCAGTTGCCCGCCGCGTCCAGCACGGTGGTGTAAGTCTGGCCGCCGATGGTGACGGTGACCTTATCGCCCGCTGCCGCGCCGGTGGCGGTGCCGCTGATGATTTGCGCCTGGCCGTGCTCAGCGATGTTAATCACGTCGTCGCCCGCCACGGTATTGATGGTCACCGCAGGCACGGTGATATCTACCGCCAGGTTGTGATCCACCGATGCCGGGTTGCCCGCTTTATCGCTGACCGATGCGGTGACGGTCACGCTGCCGTCCGTCAGGGCCGCAACATCGGCCGCCGGAACGTTCAGCGTCCAGCTGCCGTCTGCGCCGACGGTTGTGGTGTAGTCTTTGCCGTTCAGCGATACGGTGACCGTCTGGCCCGCTTCGGCGGTGGTGGTACCGGAAACGCTCAGATCGCTCTTCGCTTCGGTGTCATTCAGAATGTCGTCCGTCGCCAGGGTGTTAATGGTCACGGACGGTGCGGTCGCATCCACGCTGTACTCGCGGCCCGCCGAGGCGCTGTTGCCGTTGACGTTGGTGACGCTCACCTGCACGCTGGCGTCGCCGTCTTTCAGACCCGCCAGGTCGGCGGCTGGCACCGTGGTCGTCCATTTGCCGTCGGCGCCTACGGTCGCGGTGTAGCTCTTGCCGCCGAAGGTGATGGTAACGGTCTGGTTTTCCTCAACGTTCGAGGTCGCCCCGGAGAGCACCAGATCCGCGCCCTTCTCGGCGGCATTAATCACGTCGTCGGCGGCAATCGCATCGATGCTGATGGCAACGGTCGCCAGATCCACCGTCACATCGTGGCTGATGGAAACCGGGTTACCGGCGCTGCTCTGGCCTGCCACGGTCACGGTAACCGTGCCTGCACTCAGTGCGCCGACGTCCGCCGCCGGGATCGCCGCGCGCCAGGTGCCGTCCGCCAGCACGGTCGCCGGATAGGTTTTGCCGTTGACGGTCACGGTCAGCGCCGCGCCCGCCGCCAGCCCGTCGCTGGTGCCGGTAATAATCAGGTTCTGCCCGTGTTCGATACTGTTGATCACGTCGTCGCCCGCCACGGTATCCACGCGCAGGCCCGGCAGGTTAGCGTCTATCACGATTTCGCGCTCAGCGGATCCGCTGTTGCCGACGCCGTTGGTCACGCTGGCTGACACGGTCAAATCGCCGTTGCCCAGCGCGGTCAGCACGTCGGACGGCACGTTAACGGACCAGGTCAGATCGCTCTGCACCGTTGCGGTGTAGCTGTTACCGCCAATGGTCACGGTCACGGTATTGCCCGCTTCGGCATTCACCACCTTACCGCTGATGGTCTGGCCGGCTGCCAGCTCCGCCGCGTTAATAATGTCGTCGCCCGCAATGGTGTTGACGATCACGCCCGGCAGAACGGATTCCACGTTCACGGTGTGTGACGTGCTGGTATTGTTGCCGACGCTGTCCGTTGCCGATGCGGTAACGGTATACAACGCTTCGCCCAGTTGGCTCACCTGATCCGCCGGAACGGTAGTCGTCCATTTCCCGTTATCGTCCACCAGCGCGCTGTACGCTTTGCCGTTCAGCATCACGGTCACCGCCGCGCCTGCCGCCAGGCCGGAAGCCGTACCGGAAATCGTCAGATCCTGGGTTTTCTCGCTGTTATTGATCACATCGTCACCGGAAACGGTGTCAATGGTCAGCACAGGCGCGGTCAGGTTCACCTCCACGCCGTGCGTGGCGCTGTTGCTGTTGCCCGCTTTATCAGTCAGCGCCGCGGTAATGGTGTAATCCCCGGCGGCCAGCGCGGTGACGTCCGCCGCAGGCACGCCCACGCTCCAGTTGCCGGAGGCGTCCAGGGTAGCGGTGTACGATTTGCCGTTGAGGGTAACGGTGACCACGTCGCCCGCCGCCGCGCCGGTCACGGAACCGGTGACAATCAGGGCCTGCGCATGCTCGGCACTGTTGATCACGTCGTCGTCGGAAACGGTGTGAATGGTCAGCTGTGGAACGGTGGTATCAACCAGCACGTCGCGGTCCGCGGAGGCCGGGTTGCCCGCTTTGTCCGATACGGCGGCGCTGACGGTGTAGTTCCCGTCGGTAATACCGCTCAGATCCGCGGACGGCACGGTCACGCTCCAGCTGCCGTTGGCCTGAACGGTGGTGGTGTAGTCCACGCCGTTCAGCGTCACGGTGACGGTCTGGCCCGCTTCGGCGTTGGTGACGCCGTTAATCACCAGATCCTGCTGCGCTTCAGCCGCATTGATGATGTTGTTGTCGCTGATGATTTCAATAGACACCGTCGGCGCGGTCGCGTCCACGCTGTACTCGCGGCCCGCCGACGCGCTGTTGCCGTTCACGTTGGTCACGCTCACTTGCACGCTGGCATCGCCGTCCTTCAGGCTGCCCACGTCGGCAGACGGTACGGTAGCCGTCCAGTTGCCGTCGGCATCGACCGTCGCGGTGTACGACTTGCCGCCGAAGGTGATGGTAACGGTCTGGTTTTCTTCCACGTTGGTGGTGGAGCCAGACAGCACCAGGTCCGCGCCTTTCTCCGCCGCGTTAATCACGTCGTCAGAGGCAATCGGGTTAATGCTGATGGCGACTGCCGCCAGATCCACCTTCACGTCATGGCTGATGGTCACCGGATTCCCCGCGGTGCTTTGCCCCTCCACGGTCACGGTAACCGTGCCCGCAGCCAGCGCGCTGACGTCTGCCGCCGGAATGGCCGCCGTCCAGGTGCCGTCCGCCAGTACGGTGGCCGCGTAGGTTTTGCCGTTGACGGTGACTGTCAGCGCCGCGCCCGTTGCCAGACCGTCGCTGGAGCCGGTGATAATCAGGTTTTGAGCGTGTTCGATGCTATTGATCACATCGTCGCCCGCCACGGTATCGACGCGCAGGCCCGGCAGGTTTGCGTCTATAACGATTTCGCGCTCGCCCGTTCCGGTGTTGCCGTGGCCGTTGGTGACGCTGGCTGACACCGTCAGATCGCCGTTACCGATGGCGGTTAAGACCGTGGACAGCACGTTGACCGACCAGCTCAGGTCGTCCTGAACCGTCGCGGTCCAGGTATTGCCACCGACTGAAACAGTGACAGTGTCACCGCTCGCCGCGCCGCTCACTTTCCCGCTCAGGGTCTGCCCGCTAGCCACTTCCGCCGCGTTAATGACATCGTCCGTGGCCACAGGGTTGATGGTGACCTGCGGCAGCGCGCTGTCGACCAGCACGCTGTGCCCGGTGCTCGCGCTGTTCCCCGCGCTGTCGGTCACGCTCGCCGTCACGGCGTAGCTCGCTTCGCCCAGCGCCGAGACGTTTGCCGCCGGAACGGTCACGCTCCAGTTCCCGCTCGCGTCGGCGGTGGCCGTATAGCTGATGCCGTTCAGGGTCACCGTAATGGTCGTGCCGTCCGGCTGGTTACTGGTGCCGGACACCAGCAGATCCTGGCCTTTCTCAGTCGCGTTGATCACGTCATCAGCCGCCAGGGTATTGATGGCAATCACCGGCGCGGTCAGGGAGACGTCAAACTCGTGCGTCGCGGTGGTGCTGTTACCGGCTTTGTCGGTGAGGGTCGCAGAGATCGTCTGCTCGCCGTTTGCCAGCGCGCCCACGTCCGCCGCAGGAACGCCCACGCTCCAGCTGCCGGACGCGTCCAGCATGGCGGTGTAGTCTTTGCCGTTCAGGGTCACGGTAATCACGTCGCCCGCCTGCGCGCCCGTCACCTTGCCGGAGACGATCAGAGCCTGGCCGTGCTCGGCAATATTCACGATGTCGTCGCCCGCAACGATGTTGAAGGTGATCTGCGGCACGGTGGTGTCGACCAGCACCGAGGAACCTGCGCTGGCCGGGTTACCTGCTTTGTCGGACACGGTCGCCGTGACCGCCGCGCTGCCGTCGGTGATGCCCGCCAGATCCGCCGCCGGAACGTCGAGCGTCCAGCTGCCGTCCGCCTGCACCTGCGCGGTGTACTGATTGCCGTTGAAGGTCACGGTGACCGTCTGGCCCGCTTCGGCAGTAGACGTCCCGCTCAGGGTCAGATCCTGCGCCGCCTCTGCCGCGTTCAGCATATTGTCATTGCTGATGGTGTTGATAGTCACCGTCGGCGCGGTGGTATCGACGCTGAATTCCTGCACCGAAGAGGCCGCGTTGCCGTTCACGTTGGTGACGCTGACCTGCACGCTGGCGCCACCGTCCTTCAGGGCACTCAGATCGGCAGCCGGAACGGTCCAGGTCCAGTCGCCGTTGCCATCTACCGTCGTGGTGTACGTTTTCCCTGCAAAGGTGATGGTGACGGTCTGACCCGCTTCCACGTTGGACGTGGTGCCGGACAGCACGAGGCCCTGGCCTTTTTCCGCCGCGTTAAGCACGTTGTCGTCGGTCACGCTGCTGATGGTGATGGCGACCGGCGCGAGATCGACGTCCACGACGGTGCCGATGGTCACCGGGTTGCCGGAGGCATCCTGCGCGCTTGCCTTGATATCCAGCGAGCCATCCGCCCACTGGGACACGTCCGCCGCCGGTACCGCGGCCTGCCAGGTGCCGTCGGCCAGCACCGTTGCGGAATACGCTTTGCCGTTAATGGTCACGGTGACGGCGCTGCCCGCCGCCAGATCGGTGCTGGTGCCGGAGACAATCAGATTCTGGGCGTGTTCGATGACGTTAATCACGTCGTCCCCTGCGACCGTATCAATACGCAGTCCCGGAAGCTGGGCGTCGATGGTGAAGTCGAGAGAAGAAGAGCCGGTATTACCGTGCGCGTTGGTCACGCTGGCGGAGACGGTGAGGTCGCCGTTGCCGAGCGCGGTAAGCTGGCTTTCGCTTAACGGCAGGCTCCAGGTCAGATCGTCCTGTACGGTAGCGGTGTATGTCTGGCCGCCAAGGATAATTGTGACAGTGTCACCTGGCGCCGCGTTCGTTACCTTGCCGGTCAGGGTTTGCCCTGCCGCCACTTCCGCTGCGTTAACGATATTGTCGCCCGCCAGCGTGCCGATCGTCACCACCGGCAGCGAGCTGTCCACCAGCACATCGTGTGAGGTAGAGGCGCTGTTGCCTACGCTATCCGTAACGCTCGCCGTCACGGTGTAATGGGCTTCTCCCAGCGCGCCTACGGCCGAGGCCGGTACGGTCACGCTCCAGTTACCGCTGGCGTCGGTGGTGGCGGTGTAGTTGATGCCGTTCAGGTTAACGGTGACGCGCGTGCCTTCCGGCTGGTTGCTGGTGCCGGAGAGCAGCAGATCTTCGCCCTTCTCGGTCGCATTGATTACGTCGTCCGCCGCCAGCGTGCTGATACCAATAACAGGCGTCACGGTATTCACCACCACATCCAGTGAACTGCTTCCGGTGTTGCCGGATCGGTCGGTCACGGAGACGTCGATGGTCCAGGTGCCGTCCGCCAGACCCTGCACGACGGATGCGGGCAGGCCGAGGCTCCAGTTGCCCGATGCATCCACCACGGTAGTGTAATCGACGCTATTAATGGTAATGGTCACAAGGTCGCCCGCTGCCGCACCGGTGACGGAGCCGCTCAGGATCTGCGCCTGTGAATGGGCGAGCTGGTTAACGGTATTGGTGCCGGTAACAAAGTCGTTAATGGTCACCTGCGGTACGGTCGCATCCACCAGACCCACGCGATCGGCGCTGCTGCTGTTGCCCGCCACGTCGCTCACGGTTGCCGTCACGGTAACGATGCCGTCCGTCAGGGCACCGACGTCAGCCGCCGGGACGCTCAGCTGCCAGCTACCGTCCGTCTGGACCGTGGTCTGATACGTTTTTCCGTTCAGCGTCACGGTGACCGTCTGGCCGGGTTCCGCACTGCTGCTGCCGCTTAACAGTAAATCCTGCTGCGCTTCTGCCGCATTAATGATGTTGTCGGCGGTCAGGTTATCGAGCGTAATCGCCGGTGGCTGCGTATCCACCGTGACAACGCGCGCCGCTTCCGCGCTATTGCCGCTGACGTTAGTGACGTTGACGCTCACCTGCGCGCGCCCGTCGGTCAGGGTTTCCATGGCGCTGGCGGGTACGGTCAGGCTCCAGGAGCCATCCTGCTGCACCTGCGCGGTAAAGGTCTGGTCAGCGAATTTCACCACCACGGTCTGCCCCGCTTCCACGCCCTGCGTCTGGCCGGAAAGGGTTAAATCACCGCCTTTTTCTGCCGCATTCAGCAGGTCGTCGCCGGAGACGGTATCAATGGTGACCGCCACGGCGTTCAGATCGAGTTCAATCGGGTGTTCAGCCGCAACGGGATTGCCCCAGGCATCTACCGCGCTGACGCTCACCGTCATGCCGCCCGCCGTCCAGGCCTGCAGGTCCGCCGCCGGAACGCCGATCTGCCAGTTGCCGCTGGCGTTTACCGCGGTAACGTACTCAACGTTGTTGATGGTGACGATAATCTGCGTGCCCGCGGCCAGATGGGTGCTGGAGCCGGTGACGGTCAGATCCTGCTGCTGCTCAATGGCGTTGACCACGTCATCGCCGGAAATGGTGTTCACGCGCAGACCCGGCAGCTCCGCGTTGATATTGATATCACGCTCGCCGGTGCCGGTATTGCCGTGCCCGTTGGTCACCGACGCGGTGAAGGTTAAATCGCCGTCGCCGAACGCTTGAAGATCCGCTGATGGGATCTTCACGCTCCAGGTCAGATCGCTGCCAACCGTTGCGGTGTAGCTCTTGCCGCCTGCGGTGATGGAGACGGTATCGCCCGCCGCCGCGCCGGTAACGCGACCGCTGAGGGTTTGATCGACGCCCGCTTCGGCGTTATTGACCAGGTTGTCGCCCGCAAACGTATTGATGATGACCTGCGGAAGGACGGTATCCACCAGCAGATTCGCTTCGGCAGAACCGCTGTTACCCACGCTGTCGGTACCGCTGACGCTGACGGTGTAAAGGGTGTTTGCCAGATTCAGGACGTCGGACACCGGCACCTGGATCGCCCAGATACCGTTTTCGACGGTGGCCTGATAGTTGACGTTGTTCAGCGTCACGGTGACGGTGGTGCCGTCCGGCAGGTTGCTGGTGCCGGTCAGGCTCAGCGGCTGCATCGCCTCTTGGGCATTCAGGACGTTATCCTGGCTGATGGCGTCAATCGTAAATTCTGGCGGATGTCCACTCAGCGTAATGTTGTGCGTGGCGCTGCCGGTGTTGCCTGCCGCATCAGTGACGGAAACCGAAAGCGTATGGTTGCCTTCGCCCAGCGCGCCCAGCACGGACGCCGGCACGCCCACGCTCCAGCTGCCGTCCGCCAGCACCACGCCGGTGAAGGTCTGACCGCCAAGGGTTACGGTGACCACATCGCCCGCGGCGGCACCGCTCGCCTGGCCGGAAATAATGTGCGCCTGGCCCTGCTCGCTGATATTGAGGATATCGTCGCCCGCCACGGTATGGATGGTGATGACCGGCGCGACGGTATCCACCGTGAAATCTGCCGTCACGGACGAGCCGTTGCCCGCTTTGTCGCTAACGTTCACCGTCAGGGTGTGATTGCCCTCTCTGAGCGCCTGCACGTCGCCAGCCTCCAGCGTGACGGACCAGGTGCCGTCGCTGCCCACCGTGGCGTTATAATTTTTACCGTTCAGGGTGACCGTGACGATCTGACCGGCTTCCGCATTCGTTTTACCGGTTAGCGTCAGCGGCTGATTATGCTCAGCCGCATTAATGATGTTGTCCTGTGCGAGGGTATCGACAGAGAGGGTTGGCGCGGTGGTATCCACGCCAATCGTCTGGCTTCCGCTGACGGTATTACCCGCCGCGTCTTTGCCGCTGACGTTGACGGTCCAGGTACCATCGACCAGCGCCTGGGCGTCGGCCGCGGGTACGTTAACGCTCCACGCGCCGTCTGCCCCGACTTCAGCCGCGTAGGTTTTGCCGTTCAGCGTCACGGTGAGTTCGGTACCCTGCGCCAGATTTTTGCTGGCGCCGGAGAGCGTAAAGCCCGCAGATTGCTCGCTGGCGTTCAGCACGTTATCGCCCGCCGTGGTGGCAAGCGTAATGGCGGCCTCGGCGGTCGAGACCGTTACGGTGATGTTGCCCGCATTGGTGGTTTTACTGCCGTCGATCTGCACGACCGACCAGGTGTGCTCCCCGTCCGTCTGGGTCGGTAATATTACCGTCCACGTGCCGTCTTTACCGACCATGGTGCTGGCAATGGTGCTGCCGCTGCTGTCTTTGATCTGAATGGTCGCGCCCGGCTGACCGGTGCCGCTAAAGGTTGGGTTGCTGTCGTCCGTGATCTCGTTTGCACTCAGCACGCCCTGCTTGTCACCCGCTTTATCCGACAGCAAGAAGGTCGGCGTGGCGCTTTCAACTTCTTTGGTATTATCAATGACTTTTGTTTTCGTCTCGCCGTCACCGCCGTTTGCCAGCAGTGCCCCGATGGCACCGCCGCCTAACGCAGCTCCCGCAATCCAGCCCCACGGCGCGTCGCTTAAAACACTTTCCTGCTCGAGGAAAGGTTGAATGCTGCTAATCGGTGTGGCCTGCGCGGTTAACTCGGTCACCGCAACGCCTGACGCTTCCCCGGCATCGGCAAAAGAAATATGTGTCAGTTCCTGACGGTCGTTGAATACCAGTTCTGACTGGTTATGCGTCTCTGAATCTTCGACAAAATAGTTGTTGCAGCGAATAACGCTGCCATCTTTCATATAAATGAGGAGGTCTTTCCCCTGACGGACATAACGCGCCACATCCTGAGCAGAACCCTGGATTTCAATCACGCTCGGCGATGAAATAGAGACCGACAGATTTCCTTCGCCGGTTAATTTCGTTTTCTCCGCCGTTTTGCGAATGATGACATCAACAACCTTTACGTTACTCATTTCTTCTCCTTGCAGGTGTGCGGATTCCTGTGGATATGTCCACCAGACGGATGTAGCTATCCCTGGGAAAAAACACCCATTATTTTCAGACTTATTTTTGCGCAACACTGCGCGTCTTTTTTTAACTCAAGTCAGGTAATTTTGCGGCAGCGTTTTTCTCTATTCCAATAAGCGGCATTAAATTATCAACCGCGGAAGCATAATTAATTGCCGAACTCCAGCCATCATACTCAGCGATTATTTTCGCTGATGTGGCCTGCCAGACATCCTGCTCAACGCTGAGCAGATCGTTAATGCTCCGCTTGCTCAGGGTGTATTCATTTTTGTAAACATCGCGGGCGCGCAGCGCATTTTCCAGCTGCTGTTTCCCGGCCTCCATTCTTCCCCGTGCACCAGCCCAGTCCGCCTGCGCGACGGAGGCTTTTTGCAGAACATCGAAACGCGCCTGATCGACCTGAGAGGAGGCCATGGCCCGTGCGCCTTCCGCCTGCCGAACGCGAGCGGAAACCGCGCCCCCCTGATACAGCGGAGCATCGATATTGAGCTGTATCTGGTCGTCCCAGTATGAACGGTTGTCCGATTCATAACGGGTGCGCCCCCCTTTCAGGCTTAACGTCGGCCAGTGCTGGGACTTCGCCGTTTCCACGCCATACTGAGCCGAACGTTCCATATTCTGCGCGGCCATCACAGCCGGTATTAACGAATAATCAATACGGTTGAGCGAATCTGGCTCAACCGCGAGGTTCGCAGGCACTGGCGAAAAGGCTTCTGCCTGCATCCCCGTTAATACCGCAAGCCTTGCGCGCGCGCTGTTTAAGGCGGCGTGATACTGCGCGACCGTCGCCTGCATGCCGGCAATACGCGTGCGGGTCTGGAGCTCATCGGAGGTCGAACTCACGCCCGCGTCAGCGCGCAGCTTCGCCAGTTGCTCAACGTTTTGGAGCGCCAGAACGTTCTCCTTTGCCGCCTGCAGCAGATCGGAATAGCGTTTGACCTCTACATAGCTCAGCGCCGTTTTTTCCGCCACGTCCGAAAGCGTGCCCATCAGCTGATAGCGGTAGCTATCGCGCTGGGCGGAAGACTGGCTGATGCTGTTATTGGTCTTACCAAAATCGTACAGCAACTGCGTCAGGCTCAGCCCCCAGGCGGCGGAATTCTTCAGCGACCCGCTGGAATCGGTGGTCTGGCTGTGCCCTGTACTCCCGTTCAGCGATATTTGTGGCATCCAGCCGCTGCGCGCTTCATCTATTTGTGCCTGGCCAATACCTAATTGCGCGGCCTGCTGACTAATTGACGGATCGCGATCGATAGCAAAAAGAATACTTTCTTTTAAGGTTGTGGTTGCCACCGGGGCAATTCCCACCTGACTACTATTGGCGTACGCCGTATTTATGGCTAATAAAATGAATGCCAGTGCTGCTGTAAATCGGCGTAACATAGGCTTTCGTAATATCGTCATGTTATCTCCCTGACTCTGAGTGATACTCAAGCAAATACCCAAAAAGAGGTACAGATAATTAGACAAATATCTTATTAAGCTACCATGCTGAATTTTAGGTAATAATCCCCATACCCATTTCCATTGGAGATGAGATCTGCCTGTGTCTTATTTCAATTAAGAATTTACTTATTTCTTAAACTGGTTAGCAGCATAACAAAATGTGGTATAGCCCACTACACCCACAATGTTAATGTGGTGTTACAAGTAAGAAAAAACATGGGGTTTCTGGACAAAACTCTAAAAGTCTCCTTTCAGATGAAACATATAAACCTCCTGTTATCTAAGGAAAATTCTTAATTCTTTCTGTGCACATTTTTGCGTTAATTTCATAGCGGGTCAGACACAAAGATTTTCAAAGAAATGTCAATTTAAGTAACCAAAGGGGTATATTTAAAATTAAAAGCTTTTAAAAAACTAATTAAAGCAATTAAAAACTGCATTATTTTAATTTAACAGCATTTAAAACCACACAATGACAATACGTTGGTTACATAGCCCAAATCGTTAAATAAAACATAACAATAACATTGTGATTAACATTCAAAACGGCTTCCTTATACCTGCTTAATAAAATTTTAATAATCACCTATCTGAATCATCACACCGCTGTACATCGTCATGACCACAATCCTCTTCTCTCTGCGTCAAAATGCTGTATTATGCAAACTATTGCGACATTTTGCAGGAATGTACTCCCATGCACAAAACCGCTCGTCAACGCTACGTCCTGGATATCCTCAGCGAGCATGGCCAGGCCAGCATCACCGACCTGGCCGAAAAGCTGCAGGTTTCAGCCGATACTATCCGTCGGGATCTGACCGACCTGGAAAACCAGGGCCTTGCGCAGAAAAACCACGGCGGAGCCATCGCGCTCAACCTCTCCGCCATGAACCGTCAGGGCCGCAATACGCTGCTGCCAGAGACCAAACAGCGCCTGGGTAAACAGGTCGCACAGCGGGTTCCACCGGGTTCCACCCTGTTTCTGGATGCCGGAAGCACGGTGATGGCCGTCGCCACCTTTCTTCAGGGGCCGCTCACCGTCATTACCACATCGCTGGATATCGCCCAGCACTTTAGCGACCGGGAAGACGTTGAGCTGATCCTGCTCGGTGGAAAATGGGACCACAAGCAGCGCCTGTTTGCCGGCAGCGCCACGCTGTCTTTACTGTCCCGCTATCGGGCAGATATCGCCATCCTCGGGGCATGCGCCATTCATGCCGAACTGGGGTTGAGCGCCGGTAAAGAAGCGGATGCCGAGGTGAAACGCGCGATGCTCGACGCCAGCCATGCGCACTGGATTGTCGCGGATCACCTGAAAATTAACCGCTGCGAGCCGTATCTGGTATCCGGGTTATCCGGCATTCAACAACTCTTTTTAGATCGTCCCTGGCCTGAGCTTGGGGACCATAGCGCACTGCAGGTCACGGTGTGCGCGAATTAACGTGGAGAAGGTCATGAGTAACGTTCAAACAATCAACATTGCGCTGATCGGGTATGGATTTGTCGGTAAAACCTTCCATGCCCCGCTGATCCAGTCTGTGGACGGGATTAAGCTGGCAGTGGTCTCTTCTCGTGATGAAGAGAAGGTTAAACGCGATCTGCCGGACGTACAGGTGGTGGCGACACCGGAAGAGGCCATTCAGCATCCTGATATCGATCTGGTGGTGATTGCCTCCCCCAATGCCACGCACGCCCCGCTGGCGACGCTGGCCCTGAACTCGGGTAAACACGTGGTCGTGGATAAGCCTTTCACCCTCGACATGCAGGAAGCCCGCGACCTGATTGCGCTGGCGGACGAAAAGCAGCTGCTGCTCTCCGTCTTCCATAACCGCCGCTGGGACAGCGATTTCCTCGGCATTAAGCAGATTATTGAGCAAGGCACGCTCGGCAAGGTTAAACACCTGGAGTCGCATATTGACCGCTTCCGCCCGGAAGTGCGCGTGCGCTGGCGCGAGCAGAACGTCCCCGGGAGCGGCCTGTGGTTTGACCTGGGCCCACATCTTATCGACCAGACGCTACAGCTCTTTGGCCTGCCGCAGTCGGTTCAGGGGAATATCGCGACGCTGCGCGACGGCGCAGAAATTAACGACTGGGCGCACGTGGTCTTAAACTACCCGGAGCATAAGGTGATTCTGCACGCCAGCATGCTGGTGGCTGGCGGCACGGCGCGCTTTACCGTCCACGGGGACAAAGGCAGCGTGGTGAAGGCCAGAATCGATCAGCAGGAAGCACAGCTGCTGTCAGGGGTGATCCCGGGCAGTGAAGCCTGGGGCGAAGACAGCGACAGTATGGTGTTCTTTGGGGCTGACGGTGCACCACAGACGATCCCTACCCCGAAAGGCGATCAGCGCCAGTATTACATCAGCGTACGTGATGCGTTACGCGGGAAAATCACCAACCCTGTCCACCCTGTTGAGGCGCTGGCGGTCATGGCCGTGCTGGAAGCGGTGGTGAAGTCGTCGGAGACGGGGTCAACGCAGGCGCTGGCGTTAACGGCTGAAGAGCGTGCTCTGTTGGGTTAAAAACAAGCCGGGTGGCGCTGCGCTTACCCGGCCTACGATTCAGAGCCGTTTGTAGGCCCGTGAAAGCGAAGCGCCGCCGGGCGAGAAGACTACGAACGCTTTTTCGGCATCATGCGCAGAAGAGTATTATCTTTCCAGAAATAGTGATGCATCAGCGCCGCCGCCGCGTGCAGGCCAATCACAAAATAGCCCAGGTTTGCCAGCGTCTCGTGCCACTCCTTCAGCGTATCCACCAGATCAAAATTGGACTCCGCCGCATGCGGCATCGCCAGGCCAAAGGCAAACCAGTCGCTGCCCCGGTTGTACATCATCACAATCCCGATCAGCGGCAGCGCAATAAACAGCAGATACACCACCAGGTGCCCCAGATGAGACATCCCCGTCACCATCGCTTTTGGCTTCGGCTGAATCGGGGGCGCACGGAATTTCAGGCGAACCAGCAGACGCGTCACCATCAGCACCAGAATACCGATCCCGCATGACACGTGGATCATATTGATCGCCGGACGCGCGGTGCGCGGGAAGAAACCTTTGAACTCCATGGCGCAGTAGGCGACGATGATTAACAGAAACACCAGCCAGTGGATGCCGATTTGCAGGCTTGTATATTTAGTGCGCATGTGATTTCCCGATTAAAAACAGTTACCGCGCCAACATAATCCCCTTTCCTTAAAAATTCATTAACTTTTCTGTATGGTTTTTCAAATACTTCCTCCCGCATGAAGCATCTTCAATTGCCGCCCTGCCCGTGATGGTCTAAGCCTGGATGAGTTCAAACTGTCGCATCGACACGTTTACAGGAGAACACCATGAGTAAAATTGGCATTAACGGCTTTGGACGCATTGGGCGCCTTGTCCTGCGTCGCCTTCTTGAAACCCAGGACAGTAATACCGTCGTCGCCATCAACGACCTCACCTCCCCGAAAGTGCTGGCCTACCTGCTCAGGCATGATTCCAACTACGGTGGCTTCCCGTGGAGCGTGGATTTCACCGAGGATGCGCTGATTGTTGACGGTAAAACCATTGCGGTGTACGCCGAAAAAGAGGCGAAGCACATTCCGTGGAAATCCGCCGGTGTGGATATCGTCGTGGAGTGCACCGGCTTTTATACCTCTGAAGAGAAATCACGGGCGCACCTGGACGCCGGCGCGAAGAAAGTGCTGATCTCTGCCCCTGCGGGTGACATGAAAACCATCGTCTACAGCGTGAACGACGACACCATTGACGCTGGTGATACCATCATCTCCGTCGCCTCCTGCACCACCAACTGCCTCGCCCCGCTGGCCAAAGCCCTGAACGATGCGTTTGAAATAAAAGTGGGCACCATGACCACCATTCACGCCTATACCGGTACGCAGGCGCTGGTGGATGGCCCGCGCGGGAAAGATCTTCGCGCCTCGCGGGCGGCGGCAGAGAATATCATTCCGCATACCACCGGTGCCGCCAAAGCCATTGGTCTGGTGATCCCTGCGCTCAGCGGCAAACTGAAAGGCCACGCGCAGCGCGTGCCGGTTAAAACGGGTTCGGTAACCGAGCTGGTGGCCATTCTGGGCAAGAAAGTGACCGTTGAGGAGATCAACGCCGCGCTGAAAAAGGCGACGCAGGGCAATAAATCGTTCGGGTATACCGATGAAGAGATTGTCTCATCAGATGTGATTGGTTCACATTATGGTTCGGTGTTTGACGCCACGCAGACGGAGGTGTCAGAAGCGGGAGAGCTGCAGCTGGTGAAAGCCGTCGCGTGGTATGACAACGAGTATGGTTTCGTGACGCAGCTGGTGCGGACGCTGGATAAGTTTGCGGCGCTGTGATTTTTCCTACCTACCCCTCACCCTAACCCTCTCCCCAAAGGGGCGAGGGGATTGTTCCGTGCCTAAATTATATTACGTGCACCCGTCAGGACAGGATCCTGCTGCAGCTGTTTCCATGCGGCGGTGACGGCCTCAGGGAATTCAACGTGCGTGATAAAATCCCGCCCGGCCGGGCCATAGCCGTTGGCGTCATCATACAGGCGCGGCAGTTCCCCCATAACCAGTGAAAGATAACGGTCAACGGGCCACAGGCCGGTGTTGCCCTCGCTGAATTCCACGCCCTCGTTACCGTTTTGCAGCGTCGGCGTAAACCCGGGATGGCTGACCCACTGCGGCGAAACGGGCTCATCCCGACAAACGCGGGCAAACGTCGCCATCGTGCGGCGCTGCATCGTGGGATCCTGCACCACCAGCACCCGCCCGGTCGTTCGATGATGCTGTTTCAGCATGTTCCAGCTAAAGCGCGCGTTTTCACCGCAGTTGGTGGAGCGATCCTCAACCCACAGCTGCGCCTCGGGGATCTGCCAGAACGCCCGCGCAATGTCGGCAAGAATGCTCGCTTCAGCCCGCCCGGTGACCGGTACGGTGTGGTAACACGGATGATTGCCAATCGCGGTATATAAAAAGCTAGTCGAATGCCCGATGCCGCCGCTAATCAGAAGCGGCACGTCTTGCTGAGAGGCCATCCGGCAGGCCGCGTCAATGGTTGGGATCACCGCGTTTCCTGCCAGAATCACCGCATCGACTTCCGGGAGCGGACGCGTCGCGCTCAGGTCATCCTGCGCCAGCCATTCACCGACAGTATTGATGGCCGCCAGCGTGGCATTCGCCAGAACGGGAAAATGGGGCTGAACCATGGTGAACTCCTCACGTTGTTGAAGCACCGAATTTATCATTTTTCTGAAATAACCAGAAACATCCAAAAATCATCGGGTTGCACCTGCCTATTATGCTTTTGATTTCCAGCCTTACAAAACATTGTATTGTACAGGCGTCATGAAAAAGCACCCAGCGCTACTTATTTCACCGTGATCTGACCAGTTTTATCCCCCCTGCGCTTGCCAAACGCAACATCCAACCCTAAGTTGCTTAACAATTTCACAACCTTTTTCATCATCACAGGTTGCACCTGAAGCGCGCCAGGTGACACCTCTCTCATCATCAACGTGGCGGGGTTTCTGGTCATGACAGAACATGAAAGTACGACGACGGTATTACGAAAAAATAAAAAGGTGTTAATCGCCAGCCTTACCGGGAGCGCCATTGAATGGTTTGACTATTTTCTCTACGGTACGGCGGCCGCGCTGGTCTTCAATAAGATCTTTTTCCCGATGGTCGATCCGGTGATCGGACTCATTCTCTCTTATCTCTCTTTCTCCTTAACCTTCTTTATTCGCCCCATTGGTGGGGTACTTTTCGCCCACATTGGCGACCGCATCGGACGTAAAAAAACCCTCGTGTTGACCCTCTCTTTGATGGGAGGTGCAACCGTCATGATTGGCCTGCTGCCCACGTATGAGATGATTGGCCTGTGGGCGCCCGCTCTGCTGATCCTGATGCGTATCATTCAGGGGATGGGCATTGGCGGTGAATGGGGCGGCGCGCTACTGCTGGCCTATGAATATGCGCCAGAAAAACGTAAAGGCTTCTTCGGCAGTATTCCGCAGGCGGGCGTCACCATCGGTATGCTGATGGCAACTTTTATCGTTTCGCTGATGACCCTGTTCAGCGAGGCGGATTTCCTCTCCTGGGGCTGGCGCATCCCGTTCCTGCTAAGCTCGGTTCTGGTGTTGCTCGGCCTGTGGATCCGCAAAGATATTGATGAAACGCCCGATTTTAAGCGAGTCAAAGCGTCCGGTCAGGTGGCTAAGGCCCCGCTGCGCGATACGCTGAAGCATCACTGGCGTGAAGTGTTGATTGCCGCCGGTCTGAAGGTGGTTGAAACCGCCCCCTTCTACATCTTCTCGACCTTCGTGGTGAGCTATGCCACCAGCACGCTGACGTATCAGAAATCGCAGGCGCTGGAAGCCGTGACGCTGGGTGCGCTGGTGGCGACCATTATGATCCCGCTAATGGGGCTGCTCTCCGATAAGGTAGGCCGTCAGCGCATGTACGCGATCAGCGTCTTCGTGCTGGGCCTGTTTATCGTACCGTGGTTTATGCTGCTCAATACCGGCACCACATGGGGTATCGTGCTCGCGACGATCATCGCCTTTGGCGTGCTGTGGGCCCCTGTCACCGCGGTACTGGGCACGCTGTGCTCTGAAATCTTTAGTGCAAACGTGCGCTACACCGGCATTACTCTAGGCTATCAGCTGGGTGCCGCGCTGGCAGGCGGTACCGCGCCGCTGATTGCGACCGGACTGCTGGCAAAATACGACGGCGACTGGGTGCCGGTGGCCTGGTATCTTGCCGTCACGGTGACCATTTCTTTAATCGCGATTTTCTGCGCCAGCCGCGTTAAGCGCGCCACTCTCATCCAGGCGCAGCCCGAACGTCTCTGACCCTTCCCGGCCCGTCCTGCGGGCCGCTCTTTTTCCTTAAATTTCCCTTCACCATTTGATTAACATGCGTAAATCATATTCACTTGAATTATCATTTGCGGCAGACGTAGAATCGCTAGCCCGCTAATTATTCAATTATTTCTAAGGTAAACGACGTTATGCGCCTGCCCGAACGCGACCCTTATGCTCCTCGCGAGTGGCAGCCACATGAGAAACCCGCTCTGCTGGGTTCGCCCTCCACGCCCGAACACAGTACGCCAAAACGCATTGCCTACGGCGTCGTGGGCCTGCTGGTGTGCCTGACGGGGGCGCTGGGAAATGCGGTGGTGACCGCCAACCTGCAAAATCTGCAGGGGACCTTCGGGGCCTGGTCGACCGAAATCGCCTGGCTGCCCGCGGTCTATGTGATGACCAACATCTCCATCAACCTGCTGCTGGTTAAATTCCGCCAGCAGTACGGCCTGCGCGCCTTTACGGAAGGTTTTCTGGTGCTGTACGTGCTGGTGACCTTTTTCCACCTGTTCGTGAACGACCTCAGCTCGGCGCTGATGGTTCGCGCCGCGCACGGGATGGTGGCCGCCGCGCTCAGCTCGCTGGGGATTTACTATCAGATCCAGGCCTGGCCGGCGAAGCACCGCCTCAAGGCGCTGACCATCGGCATCACCGGATCGTCACTCGCCATCCCGCTGGCCCGCCTGTTTTCGACCGAACTGCTGCAGCTGGACGAGTGGCGCGGGCTCTATTTCTTTGAGCTGGGACTGGCGCTGATCTCCCTGGCCTGCGTCATCGCCTTAAAACTACCGCCGGGCGACCGGCGCAAGGTCTTTGAGAAAAAAGACTTCATCACCTTCTTTTTAATGGCCCCCGGTATGGCCCTGCTCTGCGCCGTGCTCTCCTTAGGCCGTCTTGACTGGTGGTTCGAAGCGCCGTGGATCGGCTGGTCGCTGGCGCTATCGCTGGTGCTGATTGTGGCTGCCATCGTCTTTGAACATAACCGTGCCAACCCGCTGCTGAACACCCGCTGGCTGTCGAGCGGCAGCATCGTTCGTCTGGGGCTGATTATGCTGCTGATCCGTATCGTGCTGGCAGAGCAAAACACCGGCGTCATCGGCTGGCTGCAGTATGTGGGATTACAGAATGAGCAGATGACCTACCTGGCGTGGTCCATTTTCGCCGGGATCGTCTTCGGGATTGTCACCAGCTGTCTCACCATCAAGCCGACGAAACTGGCGTGGCCAATCATCACCTCTCTGGCCCTGATGATTGTTGCCTCGCTGCTGGACAGCCAGTCCAACAACCTGACCCGGCCGGATCAGCTGATGTTGAGCCAGTTCCTGCTGGGCTTTGGCAGCGCCTTCTTCCTGGCGCCCGCCATGCTGGCCGCCATTGGCGGGGTGATCGCCGACCCGCGCAACCTGGTCAGCTTCTCGGTGATGTTTGGCATGAGCCAGAACCTGGGCGGTCTGCTGGGCTCCGCGATCCTCGGCACCTTCCAGACCTGGCGCGAGAAGTACCACTCCAGCCTGCTGGCGGACCAGCTCACCACGCTCAACCCGCTGGTCAACGAGCGAATTCAACTTTATACCCAGATGTATAAAAGCCTGATTGGCGACAGCGCGCTGCTGGGAACGCAGGCGATAACGCAGCTGCAAACGGTCACCGCGCTGGAGGCGAATATTCTGGCTTACAACGATACTTATCTGCTAACGGCGAGCATCGCTGCAGCCACGCTGGTCTGGATTTTATGGCGCTTGCTGCGCCTGCGCATCACTGCCCGTCTGGCGCTGAAGAACGCCACCGGCAACAAATAATTAAAATATTTCTGGAGAGTTTATGAGTCAGCAGGATGCCGCCAAAGAGCAGGCCAACACCCGCAAAAATGTGCGCATTGTTTCCGTTTTCACCGCCGCTGCCATCGGTATTGTCGGCGTTCTGGTGATCCTTTATGCGTGGCAGCTGCCGCCGTTCACTCGCCACGCGCAGTTTACCGATAACGCCTACGTGCGTGGCCAGACGACGTTTATCAGCCCCCAGGTGAATGGCTATATCACCGAGGTGAAGGTTCAGGACTTTGTGCAGGTCAAAAAAGGCGACCTGCTGCTGCAGATTGATGACCGCATTTATCGTCAGCGCGTGCACCAGGCCGAGGCACAGCTGGCGATGAAAATTGCCGCCCTCAATAACAACCTGCAGCAGCGTAAAAGCGCCGAAGCCGTCATCGCAAAAAATGACGCGGCGCTGAAAAACGCCCGCGCCCAGAGCCTGAAAACGCAGGCGGATTTAAAGCGGGTGAAAGAGCTGACGTCAGACGGCTCGCTCTCGATTCGCGAGCGCGACGCGGCGCTGGCCAGTGCCGCTCAGGGTAGCGCCGACATCGACCAGGCGAAAGCGGCGCTTGAGATGTCGCGTCAGGATCTGCAGACGGTGATTGTCAATCGCGGTGCGCTGGAGGCGGATGTTGAAAACGCAAAAGCGGCGCTGGAGCTGGCGCAGATTGACCTGCAAAACACCCGCATTGTGGCGCTGCGTGACGGTCAGCTCGGCCAGATCGCCGTGCGTCTCGGGGCGTATGTGACCGCCGGGACCCATCTCACCACCCTTGTGCCGCCTCAGCACTGGGTCATTGCCAATATTAAAGAGACCCAGCTCGCGGAGCTACGCGTCGGTCAGCCTGTAAAATTCACCGTCGATGCCCTGAACGACAAAGCGTATCAGGGCCGCGTGGAGAGCATTTCGCCTGCAACCGGGGTTGAATTCAGCGCCATCACGCCGGACAACGCCACCGGCAACTTTGTCAAAATAGCCCAGCGTATCCCGGTGCGCATCGAGGTGCTCGGCAAGCCAGAAGATTCCGCGCTGCTGCGTCCGGGTATGTCGGTACAGGTGACCATTGATACGCGGGAGGCGAAGTAATGATCCTTCGCCCGATAGCCGCGCTGGTGGCAGCGGTCATGCTGGCCGGGTGCCAGTCCGTCGATGTCAAACCGGCGCAGCCGACGCTGCACATCCCCACCCAGTGGCGAGCTGACGCCGGCCCTGCCAGCCCGGCGGAGCAGCTCTGGTGGCGCAATTTCCATGACAACAACCTCAACCGCTATGTGGATCAGGCGCTTAAGAATAACAGCGACGTGCTGATCGCCCGCGAACGAATTAACGAGTATCAGGCGCGGGTCTTCGCGGCCGACGGCAGCCTGTTTCCTTCGCTTGACGCGGGCGTAACGGGGACGCGCGCCCGTTCGCAATCCGCCGCGACCGGGCTGCCGGTCTACGGCACGCTGTACAGAGGGAGCCTGACGGCGAGCTATGACGTTGATATCTGGGGCGTCAACCGCAGCACGGCCAATGCCGCCGAAGCCTCGCTGGAGGCGCAAAAAGCCGCCGCTGCCGCCGCGGATTTGACCGTCGCGTCTTCCGTTGCATCCGGCTATGTCACCCTGCTCTCGCTTGACGAACAGCTGCGCGTGACGGAGTCCACGCTGAAATCGCGCGAAGAGGCATTTAACCTTGCGAAACGTCAGTTTGAGACGGGCTACAGTTCGCGCCTGGAGCTGATGCAGTCGGATTCCGAACTTCGCTCAACGCGGGCGCAGGTGCCCGTGCTGCAGCACCAGATTGCGCAGCAGGAGAATGCCCTGAGCCTGCTGCTGGGAAGCAATCCCGGCGCGGTGGCACGCAGCGAAAGCTTTGCGGCGCTGACGCCGCTGACGCTGCCGTCGCAGCTGCCTTCTACGCTCCTGAATCGTCGACCGGATATCGTTCAGGCCGAACGCCAGCTGGTGGCGGCGGATGCCTCGCTCGCGGCGTCACGTGCCAGCCTGCTGCCGTCGATCAACCTGACCGCCACCGGATCGGTTCAGGATCGCACCCTTTCAGGCCTGCTGGACAACCCGCTTCAACTCTGGAGCGTCGGGGGCAGTATTCTCGCCCCGCTGCTGAACCGCCAGGCGCTGAATGCGCAGGTGGATATTTCTCAGTCCCAGCGGAACCAGGCGCTGTACGCCTATGAAAAAACCGTGCGTAACGCGTTTGCCGAAGTGAACAACAGCCTTGATGCGATAAGTCGCTATCAGGAACAGCTGACGGAACTGCTTGCCCAGCAGGATGTGGCCCAGGATACGCTGCGCATTGCGCAGAATCGCTATCGCAACGGTTATTCCTCCTATCTTGACGTGCTGGACGCGCAGCGCACGCTGTTCTCGGTTCAGACCAGCGTGGTGCAGGTGAAAAATAACCTGCTGCTGGCGCAGATTGATTTGTATAAAGCGCTGGGCGGCGGCTGGAAGAGTGCATGAACCCGGCTTGCGCGCTGATGCCCTCACCCCGACCCTCTCCCACAGGGAGAGGGAGAAAAATCCAAGGAGTCAATCTATGCAACAACAATGGTCTGCAGTAGATAATTACATGATTTCTTCGCTTATTCCTGACGATGACGTACTTCAGCAGGTACTGGAAAACAACAAACGCGCCGGGTTACCTGAACACGATGTCGCGGCCAATCAGGGGCAACTGCTGGCGCTGTTCGTGCGCATGACGCAGGCAAGGCGCATTTTTGAGATCGGGACGCTGGGTGCCTATAGCTCTATCTGGATGGCGCGCGCCCTGCCGCCGGACGGAAAGCTGATTACGCTTGAGGCCGATCCCGCGCATGCCAGCGTTGCGCGCCAGAATATTCATCTCGCGGGGCTAAACGAACGTATTGAATTAATTGAAGGCCCGGCCCTGAGCTCGCTGGAGAATTTCGGTGACGTTCCACCGTTCGACCTGATCTTTATCGATGCCGATAAGCCAAACAATCCCGGCTATCTGGAGTGGGCGCTGCACTATTCCCGTCCCGGCACGGTAATCATTGGCGATAACGTGGTGCGCGACGGCGAGGTCATTAACGGGCAAAGCGACGACGCGCGCGTGCTGGGCGTGCGTCGGTTTATTGAGATGACTGGAGATAATCCGCGCTTAACCGCCACCGCGCTGCAAACGGTGGGGGTTAAGGGATGGGATGGGTTTACGCTGGCAATGGTGAACGGGTGAAAAAATGTGCGGGCTGATGCCCTCTCCCACAGGGAGAGGGAGAAAACCGGGTTTTAACCGGAAATCTGCTCCATCGCCTGCAGGATACGTTTATCCGAAATCGGATACGGCGTACCGAGCTGCTGGGCAAAGAAGCTGACGCGCAGCTCCTCGATCATCCAGCGGATCGCCTGCACGTCTTCATCGTCGCGGCGGGCAGGCGGTAGCTTGTTGAGCCACTGCTGCCACGCCTGCTGCACGCTCTCCACTTTCAACATCTGCGCGCGATCGCGGTGCGGGTCGATAGCCATTTTTTCCAGACGTTTTTCAATCGCCTGCAGATAGCGCAGCGTATCGCCCAGGCGCTTAAAGCCGTTGCCGGTGACAAAGCCGCGATAGACCAGCCCCGCCATCTGCGCCTTCACGTCCGAGAGCCCCAGCGCCATGGTCATATCCACGCGCCCCTTCAGGCGCTTGTTGATGTTGAACACGGCGGTGAGGATCTGCTCGACCTGTTTGGCAATCTCCACCACGGTGTCGTTCAGCTCCGCGCGCACCTTTTCATGAAGCTGAGCAAAGCCCTCTTCCGTCCAGACCGGACCGCCCGCCTCGTGGATGAGTTTGTCCACGCCGCAGGAGATGCAGTCGTCAATCAGATCCAGCACCTTGCCGTACGGGTTAAAGTAGAGCCCCAGCTTGGCCTTGTTCGGCAGCTTCTCGTGCAGATACTTGATCGGCGACGGGATGTTGAGCAGCAGCAGGCGACGCAGCCCGCGCCACATCATCTGCTGCTGTTCCTGCGGGTTATCAAACAGTTTGATCGCCACGCTGTCGCGCTCGTCCACCAGCGCAGGCCAGGCTTTCACCTTATAGTTGCCGCGCTTCTGCTCGTAGCTTTCCGGAAGTTGGCCAAAGCTCCAGATGTGCAGCCCGCTCTGCTCGATACCGTCGTCCGCCACCGCAGAGAGCGTCTCCTGGACTTTGCCTTTCAGCGCCTCTTTCAGCTCGCTCAGGGAACGCCCTTCCAGCAGCTTTTTGTTTTTATCGTCCACCACGCGGAAGCTGATTTTCAGGTGATCGGGCACCTGATCCCAGTTCCAGTCGTCGCGGTCGATGGTCGTCCCGGTCATGCGGCGGAATTCACGTTCCAGCGCGTCCAGCAGCGGCAGCTCCAGCGGCGTGACGCGGCCTAAAAACGCTTCCGCGTAGTTTGGCGCAGGCACAAAGTTGCGGCGCACTGGTTTCGGCAGGGATTTGATCAGCGCAATCACCAGCTCGCGGCGCAGGCCGGGGATTTGCCACTCGAACCCGCTCTCGTCCACCTGGTTTAACAGCGGCAGCGGAATGTGGACGGTCACGCCGTCCGCGTCTGCCCCCGGCTCAAACTGATAGGTCAGACGCAGCTTGAGGTTGCCCTGATGCCAGAAGTTCGGGTAGTCGAGCTTGCTGACCGACTCCGCCCCCTCTTTAATCAGCATGCTCTTTTCGAAGTTGAGCAGGTCCGGCGTCTCTTTGCTGGCCTTCTTCCACCAGCTGTCGAAGTGGCGGGCAGAGATAACATCGTGGCTGATACGCTGATCGTAAAACTCAAACAGCGCCTCGTCGTCCACCAGAATGTCGCGGCGGCGGGACTTGTGCTCCAGCTCCTCCACTTCGGCGCGCAGCTTCAGGTTTTCACGGAAGAAGGCGTGGCGCGTCTGCCAGTCGCCCTCCACCAGCGCGTGGCGGATAAACAGCTCGCGACTGAGCGCAGGGTCAATCTGGCTGTAGTTGACCTTACGCGCGGCGACCACCGGCAGGCCGTAAACGGTCACTTTCTCGGTCGCCATCACCGCGCCCTGCGCGCGCTCCCAGTGCGGTTCACTGTACGAGCGCTTAAGCAGGTGCTGCGCCACCGGCTCCACCCATTCCGGATCGATACGTGCGGCAATGCGCCCCCACAGGCGGCTGGTTTCCACCAGCTCCGCAACCATGGTCCATTTCGGCGGCTTCCTGAACAAGCCGGAACCCGGGAAGATGGAGAAACGGGCGTTACGCGCGCCGGTATACTCCTGCTTTTCGGCGTCCTTCATCCCAATGTGGGACAGCAGGCCGGTCAGCAACGCGATATGAATTTCGCGGTACTCCGCCGGTTCGCTGTTGACCGGAATGCCCAGCTCTTTCACCACCTGGCGAAGCTGGGTGTAGATATCCTGCCACTCGCGCACGCGCAGGTAGTTGAGGAAATCCACGCGGCACTGGCGGCGGAACTGGTTCGAGGAGAGCGCCTTCTGCTGCTCGCCGAGGTAGTTCCACAGGTTCACAAAGGCGAGGAAATCGGACTCTTTGTCGTGGAAGCGGCGGTGCTTTTCGTCCGACGCCTGCTGTTTGTCCATCGGACGCTCGCGCGGATCCTGAATGGAGAGCGCCGAGGTAATGATCATCGCCTCGCGCACGCAGCCGTGCTTTTGCGCTTCCAGCACCATGCGTGCCAGACGCGGGTCGACCGGCAACTGGCTGAGCTGGCGACCCAGCGGCGTCAGCTTGTAGACCGTCGCCTGCTCGTCGGTGGTAATCGCCCCGAGCTCTTCCAGCAGACGCACACCGTCCTGAATGTTGCGTTTGTCCGGCGCTTCGACGAACGGGAACGCCGCGATGTCGCCCAGCCCCAGGGCGGTCATCTGCAGGATAACGGACGCCAGGTTGGTGCGCAGAATTTCCGGGTCGGTGAATTCCGGACGCGACAGGAAATCGTCTTCGGAATAGAGACGAATACAGATCCCTTCAGACACGCGCCCGCAGCGGCCCTTACGCTGGTTAGCAGACGCCTGCGAAACGGGCTCAATCGGCAGGCGCTGGACCTTGGTGCGGTAGCTGTAGCGGCTGATGCGCGCCGTACCCGGATCGATCACGTATTTAATGCCCGGCACGGTGAGCGAGGTTTCCGCCACGTTGGTCGCCAGGACGATGCGGCGTCCGCTGTGCGGCTGGAAGACGCGGTTCTGTTCGCTATTGGACAGGCGGGCATACAGCGGCAGGATCTCGGTGTGGCGCAGGTCGCGCTTGCTGAGCGCATCGGCGGTATCGCGAATTTCGCGCTCGCCGCTCATGAAGATCAGAATATCGCCCGCGCTTTCGTTACCCAGCTCGTCAACGGCATCAAAAATCGCCTGCAGCTGGTCGCGCTCGGTATCATCCGCCTCTTCAACAATCGGGCGATAGCGCACCTCGACCGGATAGGTACGACCAGAGACTTCGATAATCGGCGCATTGTTGAAGTGCTTCGAGAAGCGCTCCGGGTCGATGGTCGCGGAGGTGATGATAACTTTCAGATCCGGGCGACGCGGCAGCAGCTCTTTCAGGTAGCCGAGCAGGAAATCAATGTTCAGGCTACGCTCGTGCGCTTCGTCAATGATGATGGTGTCATACTGCATCAGCAGGCGATCCTGCTGAATTTCCGCCAGCAGAATACCGTCGGTCATCAGCTTGACCATGGTGTTATCGCTAACGTGGTCGCTGAATCGCACCTTGTAGCCGATGCAGCCGCCCGGCTCCGTCTGCAGCTCTTCGGCAATACGGTTGGCAACGGTGCGCGCCGCCAGACGACGCGGCTGGGTGTGGCCAATCAGGCCTTTGATCCCGCGGCCCAGCTCCATACAGATTTTCGGCAGCTGGGTGGTTTTCCCCGAACCGGTTTCCCCCGCGACAATCACCACCTGGTGGTCGCGTACGGCCTCGAGAATGTCCTGTTTCTTCTGGCTGACGGGCAGGTTTTCCGGATAGGTAATCGCCGGACGTGCGGCTTCGCGCAGCACAACTTTCCCTGCAGCCTGTTCAATCTCTTTCGCCATCTCCTGGTAAATGGCCTGTTGTGCATCAGGATTTTTAACCTTCTTGACGCCGTGCAGACGGCGGGCGAAGCGCTGTTTGTCGCGCAGCGTCAGAGAATCAAGCTGTTGCAGGAGCATCGGGAAGGTGAATTTTTGTTGTTCTGTCATAGCGTTAAAGGGCAGTACACGCCCTGATAAACTCTCTTTTTAATGATTGCTATAGAGTACCACATCGGCGCCTTTCGCGCCTTATTCAAAAAATTCGAACATAGGCTTCGATATATTGCGCTATCTCTGTGGCAGGATTGTGAATAGAGTGTCAACAAGCAACGGGGCAACCCCCTTCAATCAAATGCAACAACAGGAATCACCCATGAGCAAAGTATTAGTTTTGAAATCCAGCATTCTGGCAGGGTACTCTCAGTCTGGTCAGCTGTCTGATTACTTCGTTGAACAGTGGCGTGAACAGCATTCTGCTGACGAAATCACCGTGCGTGACCTGGCTGCAAACCCAATTCCTGTGCTGGACGGTGAGCTGGTTGGCGCGCTGCGCCCAAGCGATGCACCGCTGTCTCCGCGTCAGCAGGAAGCGCTGGCCCTGTCCGACGAACTGATTGCTGAGCTGCAGGCGCACGACGTTATCGTCATCAACGCCCCAATGTACAACTTCAACATCCCAACCCAGCTGAAGAACTACTTCGACCTGGTAGCGCGCGCTGGCGTAACCTTCCGTTACACCGAGAACGGCCCGGAAGGTCTGGTGAAAGGTAAACGTGCGATCGTCCTGACCAGCCGCGGTGGCATCCATAAAGACACCCCAACCGACCTGGTTGCGCCATACCTGAGCCTGTTCCTCGGCTTCATCGGCATCACTGACGTGAACTTCGTGTTCGCGGAAGGTATCGCTTACGGTCCGGAAGTGGCGACCAAAGCGCAAACCGACGCGAAAGCCGCAATCGACAGCCTGGTTGCAGCGTAAGACTTCACCCTCTCACCGCCCGGTGGGAGGGTTTTTCTTTTCCCCGCTTTTCGTTATCATCCGCTCCCACTCTCCAGCCGGGCGGCCTGATGTCTGTAATCGTCGATAACTTTATTGCCCCACCTTGTCTCGATGAGATCGAAATTCTCTGGCAGGACGAGCATCTGCTGCTGATCGATAAGCCTTCCGGCCTGCTCAGCCTCTCGGGCAAAAATCCGCAAAACCTTGATTCCGTCCATTATCGTCTGGTTCAGACGTTCCCCGGCTGCACGCTGGTGCACCGTCTGGATTTTGGCACGTCCGGGCTGATGGTGGTTGCGCGCAATAAAGCCATCAACGCGGCGCTGTGCCAGCAGTTCAGCCAGCGCAGCGTGGAGAAAGCCTACAGCGCCCTGCTTTGCGGACATGTGGAAAATGACGAAGGTGTAATCGATGCGCCGATTGCCAAAGACCCGGCGCTGTTCCCGCTGATGTCGATCTGCGCCATCACCGGTAAACCCGCCCGCTCCCGCTATCGGGTGGTGGAACGGTTTTATCAGGGGACGGGGCTGCCGTTAACGCGGGTGAAACTGATCCCGGAGACCGGGCGAACCCATCAGCTGCGTATTCACTGCCAGCAGCTGGGGCACCCTATTCTGGGCTGCGATCTGTATGGCGGTCTTGACGTGCCGGGCGCTGAAGAAACGCCCCGGCTGATGCTGCATGCCAGCGAGCTGAATTTTATTCATCCCGTGAGCGGCGAGCCGGTTAACGCCCGTCACGCCGCCCCGTTCTGAATGCGGTTTACCACATCAAATCGTCAGGGATTTTGAAGTCCGCGTACGGATCGTCTTCGTCCTGCTCTTCCTGGCTGAGCGCGCTGTTTAACACGATGCTGTCGGCATCGCGCTGGGCAATTTTATCGGCCACCACTGCCGGAATGATCGCGTAGTCGCAGTCACCGTTAGCATTTAGCACCAGACGCGCAATCGCCAGACGGCCATTGATCAGCTGGGTCTGCGTTTGCTTATCGACTTCAATCTTTTTAATCAGCGTACCGTCGGTAAAGTTAAAGGTGATGTTGCCTTTTGCCACGGTGATGCGGTTCATCTCAATTAGCTGCTTCACCTGCGCCTTAAACTCTTTCGCCAGCACGGCCTGCTTCTGCTGCTCGCTCAGCAGCTTGTCACGCTCGATCTGCGCCTTCTTGTTCTCTTCGACCGCTTCACGGGCCTCACGCGCCTGCACGCGTGATTTCTTTGCCGTACGCTGCACTTTCGCCGCTTTCTTGCTGCTGACGAGGCCCGCTTTCAGCATCTGCTCTTGTAAGGTGAGTTTTGTCATGATTGTTTCTAAACCGGTTGGAAATTTTGGGGATTATAGCGGGAATTGAGGAAAGAGTGCGACATTAGCAGAATCGTAGGCCGGGTAAGCGCAGCGACACCTCGCGCATTACACTTCATGAAGTTCGCTCATGTTGCAGTGAAATTAAGTCACTTCCCCTGCGCCGCGGGCTCAGGCATAAATTATGCATTGGTAACTTCTTAGCAACATGAACTTAGGATGCATAACCACAATGAGCAAAGCTTTCACATATAACCTTAAGCGCAGTTGCTTCGATGAGAATTACAACCCGTCAGAAAATACGCGTACGACCACTAACTTTGCCAACCTGGCCCGCGGGGAAAAACGTCAGGAGAACCTGCGCAATACCCTGGTGATGATCAACAACCGCTTCAACGCCTTAGCGCGCTGGGATAACCCAAATGCCGATCGCTACGCGGTTGAGCTTGAAATCATCTCTGTCGATTTGAACATTGGCGCGGAAAAACCGTTCCCGGCCATTGAGATATTGCAAACGTATATTGTCGACAAGAAAAACAACCAGCGCATCCCTGGCATCGTCGGGAATAACTTCTCGTCTTACGTGCGGGATTATGATTTCAGCGTCCTGCTGCTGGAGCATAACAAGAACCAGCAGCACTTCAGCATTCCGGAAAAGTTTGGCGAGCTGCACGGCAATATTTTCCGCCACTTTGTGAACTCACCGGAATACAAAGAGAACTTCACAAAAGGACCGGTGATTTGCCTGAGCGTCTCCAGCAAAGACACCTACCGCCGCACCGGTAATCAGCACCCCGTGCTGGGCGTTGAGTATCAGCCGGATGGCGAATCGCTAACGGAGCAGTACTTCGCGAAGATGGGCCTGAGCGTGCGCTACTTCATGCCGGAACACAGCGTGGCGCCGTTCGCGTTCTTCTTTACCGGGGATTTGCTGAGCGATTACACCGATCTGGAACTGATTGCCACCATCAGCACGATGGAGACGTTCCAGAAGATCTATCGCCCGGAAATTTATAACGCCAACTCGGCGGCCGGACTGTTCTACCGACCGGATCTGAACCAGCAGGATCACTCCTTAACCAAAATTGTGTATGACCGGGAAGAGCGAAGCCGTCTGGCGATTGAACAGGGTCGATTTACTGAAGAGTACTTCATTAAGCCTTACAAACACATTCTTGAGCAGTGGTCTGATAACTACACGCTTTAATACTTCAAAAAAGGTCTCTTATTATGAAAACATTGCTCCCGACTTCAACGGCTGGCAGCCTGCCTAAGCCGACCTGGCTTGCGCAACCTGAAACGCTGTGGTCACCCTGGAAATTGCAGGATCAGGAACTGCTGGCGGGCAAGCAGGATGCGCTGCGCCTGTCTCTGGATGAGCAGATCCGTGCGGGAATCGATATCGTCAGCGACGGGGAACAGACCCGTCAGCACTTCGTCACCACCTTTATTGAACACCTGAGCGGCGTCGATTTTGAGAACCGCCAGACGGTGCGCATTCGTAACCGCTATGACGCCAGCGTGCCGACCGTGGTCTCCGCCGTCGCGCGCCAGAAACCGGTCTTCGTCGGCGATGCAAAATACCTGCGCCAGCTCACGGACAAGCCAATCAAATGGGCCCTGCCCGGGCCGATGACCATGATCGATACCCTTTACGACGCGCACTATAAAAGCCGCGAAAAGCTGGCCTGGGAATTCGCCAAAATCCTCAATCAGGAAGCGCGAGAGCTAGAGGCCGCAGGCGTGGATATTATCCAGTTTGATGAACCGGCGTTTAACGTCTTTTTTGATGAGGTCAACGACTGGGGTATTGCCGCGCTGGAGCGCGCCATTGAAGGGCTGAAGTGCGAGACCGCGGTACACATCTGCTACGGCTACGGCATCAAGGCCAATACCGACTGGAAAAAGACGCTCGGATCCGAGTGGCGCCAGTACGAAGAGGCCTTCCCTAAGCTGCAGACCTCTAACATCGACATCATCTCTCTGGAGTGCCACAACTCCCGCGTGCCGATGGATCTGCTGGAGCTGATCCGCGGCAAGAAAGTGATGGTTGGCGCGATTGACGTGGCAACCAACACGGTTGAAACGCCGGAGGAAGTGGCCGATACGCTGCGTAAAGCGCTGCAGTTTGTCGATGCCGACAAGCTGTATCCGTCAACCAACTGCGGTATGGCTCCCCTCTCCCGTGAGGTCGCTAACGGCAAGCTGAAAGCACTTAGCGCTGGCGCAGAGATTATCCGCAAAGAGCTTGGCGCGTAATCCCCTTACCTTTGCCAGTAAAGCGGCGTACCAAAGCGCTCGACGTAATAATCAATTACCGCCCTGACGTTCAGGGGCGGATGTCGGGCATCAGGATAGATCGCCGCAATAGCCTGCTGTTCCGTATTGATGGCACACTCCAGCGCGGGCAGGAGCGGAATCAGCTCACCGCGCTGGAGCTGTTCACTCACCAGCCAGTCCGGGAACAGCACGATCCCCATTCCACCCAGCGCCGCAGCGAGTAACGCCTCCGCATTATTGGAGGTCATCAATGGCGTCACGGGATAGTGTATCCACGCCTCGCCCTTCCTGCGAAAGAGCCAGCGGTTTGGCCCTGACGATCCGCGATAGACAAGACAGTGATGACGGTTCAGATCGTCCGGTCCGTCAGGTGCACCATGTTTACGCACGTAATCCGGCGACGCGGCCAGATGATAAACCTGCTGCCCGAACACTCGCGCATGAAACGAGGAGTCCGTCAGCACGCCAATCCGAAATATAACATCCGCCGCATCCCGGTGGGGATCGATAAAATCATCGGTCAGCGTCAGCTCTACGCTCAGGCGAGGATAGCGTTCCGACAGGCCGGGAAGTCCTGGGGCTATGTGCTTCTGGCCGAAAAACACCGGTCCGTTAATGCGGATCGCACCGGACGGTTCCACCGCACGCGCGTCCAGCTCCCGGCGCGCCTCTTCCAGATTTTCCGCCATCGACCGGGCGTAGCGAACAAACAGATGACCGCTTTCCGTGGGAATGACGGCCCGCGTATTGCGATAGAAAAGCTGCTGCCCGAGCGCGTCCTCAAGCTGGTGGATCACGCGCGATATCTGCGAGGCCGATATCCCCTGCCGCCGCGCCACGACGGAGAAGTTCTGCGCTTCATACACATCGATAAAGATCAGCAGCGCGCGGATGTTGATGTTGCTGGCGTCAACCATTAATGCATTTCTCGCAAAGGTGTTTCCAGCATTATGGCATTTTTCTCATTGAACAACCCACGTAATCTTCTCCGCCTGAAAACGGAGGAAGAAGAATGCAGTTTGTTTTGATTTTACTGGTGATTGCCGGCGGGATGGGCCTCTCCGTCGAGGCGGGACTGCTGGGACCGCTGGGGGGAAAGGTCGGGGATTTGTGGGCGACGTTCAGCATTTTTGGCGTCGGCGCCGCGCTAACGTTTCTGCTGATGCTGTTTTTCAGCCCGCGCAACAGCCCGTCATTTTTCGCACAGCCCGGCTGGCAGCTGCTCGGTGGCGTGCTCGGGCCAGTGTACGTGGTCATCCTGACCGTGGCGACACCCACCATCGGCATCGCCATGACCATGATTGGCATTCTGGCCGGCCAGGTCTTTAAAAGCCTGATCATTGACCATTATGGTCTGCTGGGTTCGCCACACAGGAAGATAAACGCGAAGCGCATTATTGCACTGGTTTTCATCATTGCGGCACTGATTCTGGTCGCACAGGGGTAACGTATGACACTGATTATGATCCTTCTGGCCGTGTGCGGCGGCGCGACGCTGAGCATTCAGGCCGCCATTAACGGACAGCTCGGCAGCAGCGTGGGCGTTTTTAAAAGCGCGTTTCTGACGTTTTCCGTCGGCGCGCTGGTGACCGCCCTGCTCATTTTCTTCTTTGAGCCTGAGCAGTCGGCTACGCTGCTGGACGTGCCGAAATGGCAGCTTCTCGGAGCAATGTTCGGCGTGCCCTATATCGTGATTATGGTACTCGCCGTACAGCGCATCGGCACCGCCGTCGCCACGGTGGCGGTCATCTTTGGCCAGCTCGCCATGAGCATGCTGATTGATCACTTTGGCTGGCTGGGTAATCCCGCCATTTCCTTTTCAACGAGTCGTCTGGGGGCGGTAGTCTGCCTGGGGATTGCGCTTGTCTTTATTTACTCGGGTAGTAAAACCCGTTCTGCCGGGGCATGACATCACACCTTGCGGACACAGCGTAGACACGAAACAGTTCCCTCGCCCCTTTGGGGAGAGGGTTAGGGTGAGGGGGAACATACGGCTGTAGTGGTCATTCCGTTCACTTTATGTTCCTTGCTACTCTGTAACGACATGACCTGTGAACGTGCCAGGGTGGCTCAATCGCCACCACCCTGGCGACCCGGGCTCCCGGCGGTAAATCGCCGCTTCGCGGTCCCTTCGGCTTATTCCTTCCGGCTTATCGGGGACGGGCGGAGGTAACATCCCTGTAAAGCCCGCCCTCTCGGCGCATCCCTGCGCCTCGCCCCGGCCTGCAGGAAACGCCTCAGCGATTTACAGCCGGACCAGGTCATCGCTGCAAAATAATCATGTCATTTAAAAAATCCGAATCGCTTCTGGTTACAAATTGAGTGGGGATCCCTTATCCCTTGGTGAAAAACAGCGTCACCGTGGCGACGGTGACGCCCAGTTTCTTCATCTCGGTTTTATTAAACAGATGGTTCTCATCCTGCAGGTACATCCAGTCGTCAAAGTTCAGTAGCCAGGTGCTGCCGTTGGCCTTCACGTTCATGCTGTAATGCCAGTTGAACGCGTTGCCTGCGGCCTGCCCCGTCGCCACCCCTTCGATATCTCCCGCCGTGCCCTCATAGCGATCGTTCCCCAGGCGCCGGATATGCCAGACCCGCTGCTGCTTCTCACCGTCGTCGTAAACAAAATGTTCGTTGAGCGTCAGCGTATCGCCGATAACGTCTCCGGCAATCTCAACGTGAAAACGTCGGATCTGCTTGCCGCTGCGATCCTGCACCATCCCCCACGCTTCGGTTTTTCCCTGGAAGTAATGGAAAATATCAAGCCGCGGCTGCTGCTGGCGGTACTCGGTCACCTCCGTGCTACAGCCCGCCAGCAGCATCGTTAATGCCAGCACCATCATCAGAAAACGTTTCATTTTTGGCCTCCGATTAACTGCTGACGCAGCTCAGGATATTGCGTACGGGGAGCCAGCCAGATGGCCAGAAAGCGGGTACTGAACGCTTCTGACTGGCGTGGTCCCAGGGGAATAAAGGTTTTCTGAAGGACCGGATCGCGGTACCAGAACTGCCCCTGCTGGTCATCAAGGACAAACGCCAGCTGTGAGCCCGGTCGAACATCCGGCCACAGCGACCGGAGCATCCGCAGCCAGGCTTCGCTTTGCGGTTCCTGCGCCAGGATCCCCTGCGCCTGCCACTGGTCGCGGGTCGCCTCAACCAGCTCATCGCGATCGATGTCGCGCGCATAGGTAATTATCAGCGCCTGATCCTGGTTCTCCCGACCGTAACGCCCGTCCGGCGTGCGCAGCTGGGAGGTATAGACGGTGAACGGCCCCCAGGTAAGCGTGGCATCGCCCACCTTACGCCACGCCAGCCAGTCGGCGGCCTGGGCCGCGGGCATGGCGATGAGCCAAAGCAGCAAAATCGCAGCTCTCATTTTTGTCTCCCCATCAGCAGGTGGAAAAACAGCATCAGCACCAGCCAGCCCGGCGCCATCCAGCTGACGACGATAAAGGTCGGCTCCAGAAATGTGATGGCATCCAGCCGCTCGCCAATCAGGTACGCCACCGGGCCTCCTACGGCCGCCAGCAGTGTCAGCAGCCACCCGGGCAACGTGGTGGTGCGCGTAAGCTGCGTCCAGACGGTGGCGAACATCAGCCACAATGCCACCATCCATAGCGGCATCAGAGACTCGCCCGTGAAGGCTATCAGTCCCGTCAGCGCCCAGAGCGTATCCAGCAAACTGCCCGCCGCGGCCAGCCCAATGGCGTAAAAACGGTATACAGACGGCAAGAGCAGGCATGCCAGGATCGACAGCGCAAGCCAGACAGTCAGGCCTTGTTCGCGAAAGAGCACCACCAGCGCCCAGTAAAGATCGAACGCGACGGCCAGCAGAAAGACCTGAAGATATCGTTTCATACGCGCTCGGCGGTCAACTGCACCACGCTGATGGTGCGGGCGTTAAACCCGGCTTCGCAGTAGCCAAAGTAATACAGCCACATGCGGCGAAACCGCTCATCAAAGCCGAGCTTTTCAATCTCCTGCCAGGCGTGGACAAAGCGCTGCCGCCAGTGGGCCAGCGTGCGGGCATAGTCGGGACCCATGTCGAACAGATTGCGCACCACGAAATCGGTGTGGCGCGTCATCAGCTCGTTCATCGCGGTAATGCTCGGCAGGAAGCCGCCTGGGAAAATGTAGCGCTGGATAAAATCGACGCTTTTGCTGTAGTCGCGATAGCGCTGATCCTGAATAGTGATGGCCTGAATTGCCATGCGACCTCCCGGGCGCAGCCGCGCCTGGCAGGTACGGAAGAACGTGGGCAGATAGCGCTGCCCGACGGCTTCAATCATCTCTATCGAGACCAGCTTGTCGTACTGTCCGGTGAGGTCGCGATAGTCGCAGAGCAGCACCTCGACCCGATCCTGCAGTCCGGCGCGGGAGATCCGCTCGGTCGCCCAGACGTATTGCTCCTGCGATAGCGTGGTGGTGGTCACCCGACAGCCATAATGACGGGCCGCGTATTCCGCCATCGCGCCCCAGCCGGTGCCAATTTCCAGCAGATGGTCACCCGGGTTTAGCGCCAGCTGTTCACACAGGCGCGCCATTTTGGCCTGCTGAGCCGCAGTGAGATCCTGCTCGTCAGCGGTAAACAGCGCGCTGGAATAGAGCAGCTCCTTATCCAGAAAATGGGCATAGAAGGTGTTACCCAGATCGTAATGGGCGGCAATATTTTCACGCGCCTGCGCGCGGGAGTTTCGTCGCGTCCAGTGGCGTAGCCGCTCCAGCGGCCTGCCGAACAGACGGAACCCGTTTTCGAGACGACCAAGCACCTCGCCGTTGAGCGCCAGAAGTTCCAGTAGCGGCGTGAGGTGCGCGGTTTCCCATTCGCCGTCCATCCAGGCTTCTGCCGCGGCAAGGCTCCCGCCCGTTAAGACGCGCCAGTAAACGCCGGGCGTAAGTATCTGCACGTCGGCATGCAGCGCGGAGGATGTCTCGCCAAAATGAAAGGTCTGTGCCCCTTCACGCAGCGTGAGCGAGCCGCCGCGAATGCCGCTTAACAGACGAAAAAGCAGCCAGCGCGCAAGGCGCACGTTGCGCGGGATATCGGGTTCTAACGCAAAGACGGGATCGGTCATGAGCGTTCACTCCTGCTGACGGGATGGTTATACAGCGGCACGCGCTTGAGCCACAGGCGCAGCGCCTGCCAGTAAATGGCGAAAACGGTTTTCAGGGTCATAAGCGGGATACGCAGGAGCAGCGAACGCAGCGCGGGGCGCGTCAGAGGCTCCCGGCGCAGCGCAAGCGTGGCGTCGAACACCTTCGCCTCCTGATGATTTTCAATGTGCATATGCAGCGTGTTATCCGGGTCGTTGAAGCGCCAGTGGTAGATCATGTCCATCGGGTTGAAGGGAGAAACGTGAAACGCTTTTTCCGTGGGCTGGGCATGTTGCCCGTCGACCGCGTAATAATGACGCTCGTTCCACGGCGTGTTGCGGACCTCCGCCAGCACCCAGCGCAGGGTACCCTTCCCGTCATAGCAGTAGTAAAAGTTGACCGGATTGAAATGGAACCCGAAATAGCGCAACTGCGTCAGGAGCATGACCCGACCGTCCGGACGTTCCCCGGTCAGGCTCTCCAGCCTGCTCAGCACGTTCTCTTTAAGCGGCGTGCCGAGCGGGTAGTCCGCGTCGTGGAACGAGGCGGCGGCAAAGCCATTGCGCCGCACGCCGACGGACGCCAGTAGCGGCAGCTCATCGAGATCCAGCCAGGCCATAAAGACGCTGTAGCGAAACTCATGGGTTTTCGGCTGCAGGCGGCGGTGGCGTAAGATGCCGTGGTAAAGGCAGCTGTTCATCTCAGTTCCCCTCTCCGGCCGCTATCGCATTGACCACGTCCAGCGCGCTGCGCACGCCGTCTTCATGAAAACCGTTGTACCAGTAGGCCCCGCAGAACCAGCTCCGCCGGTGGCCGTTGATCTCGCCGCGCCGTGCCTGCGCCCGCCAGCTTTGAGGGTTAAACAGCGGATGTTCATAGACGAAGCGTTGCAGAACGAAGCGTTCATCCACCGGCGCGTCCGGGTTCAGGGTGACGCAGAACAGCGGACTGCCCGCAGGCAGCCCCTGCAGGATGTTCATGTTGTAGGTGACGCAGGCGCTGGCCTGCGCCTGCTCGCTCAGGCGGTAGTTCCAGCTGGCCCAGGCGCGCGGCCGCACAGGCAGCCAGCGCGGATCGCTGTGTAAAACGACCTCGTTGCGCTGCCAGCCGATATCACCCAGCACTTCGCGCTCGGCGGGCGTCGGGTCATCAAGCATCGCCAGAGCACTGGCGGAGTGGCAGGCAAAGATCACCTGGTCGAAGGTATGGCTGGCGTCGTCGAGCTGGAGGGTGACGCCATCCGCATGGCGTTTCACACGCTGCACCGGCGCGTTCAGGTGCAGCGTCAGCCGGTCGCCCAGCTTATCCAGCATGGCGCGGATATACTCCCGCGAGCCGCCCGGCACTACGTACCACTGCGGACGATGGGTGATATCCAGCAGGCCGTGGTGGTGAAAGAAACGCAGGAAGAGCGGCAGCGGGAAACGCGTCATCTCCTGCAGCGACGAGGACCAGATGGCGGCTCCCATCGGCAGAATGTAGTGTCGCGCAAAAAACGGCGTGAAGCCGTGCTGCTGCAAAAACGTCTGCAGCGTGGCGTTCGGGTCCACCTCCCCGTCCAGCGCCGCTTTCGCCAGGCGATTAAAGCGAACGATCTCGCCCAGCAGCCGCCAGAATGCCGGATTCACCAGGTTTCGACGCTGGGCAAACAGCGATGTCAGGGTGTGTCCGTTGTACTCAAACCCCGTAGCGGGATTGTGCACCGAAAAGCTCATCTGCGTTTTTTGCCCGCTGATGCCCAGCTCGCTGAGCAGACCCATAAAACGCGGATAGGTGCGATCGTTATAGACGATAAACCCGGTATCGATCGCGTATGTGCCCTGTGGCGTTGTCACGTCAACCGTTGCGGTATGGCCGCCCGGCGTGGCGCCTGCTTCAAACAGGGTCACCTGATGGTGCCCGGCCAGCCGCCAGGCGCAGGTCAGCCCGGCAATGCCGCTGCCGATAATCGCAATGTTCATGAACGCACCATCCTGCGCAGCAGCGCGCGCTGAAGAAACGCAGGCAGCCCGGAGAGCAGCCGCAAAATGAAGCCAAACCCGTCAGGAAACGCAATATGCATTTTCCCAGCCGCCAGTCCGATACGGATCGCCTTGACCGCCTCGTCGACGGTCACCCTGCCCGGCATGGCAAAATCGTTTTTTTGCGTCAGGGGCGTATCGACAAAGCCCGGAGAGACAACCGTGACGGCAATCCCTTTTGGCTCCCAGTCCAGGCGCAGACTCTCGGCAAACCAGCTCAACGCTGCTTTGGACGCACCGTAGGCCTCTGCCCGTGGGAAAGGCAGCCAGTGGGCCATCGAGCTCACCAGCACCACGCGATTACCTGCCACCAGCTGCGGCTGGAGCGCTTCAAGGCAGTTCACCGGGCCGAGGAAATTGGTTGCCATCACCCGCTCCACCAGCGCCGCATCCACCACTCCACTGTCGAGGTATTCGCAGGTACCGGCGCAGAGAATAATCAGGTCGGCGTAGCTGCCGGTCAGCGCCTGGCGACAGGCGTCCCTGTCCGTCATATCGAACAGGCGAACGGTGAGATTAGGACAGGTCTGATGCAGCGCTTCCAGACGCGCCGGATCTCGCCCGCAGGCAATCACATGGTAGCCGTCAGCGGAAAAGGATTTTGCCAGCCCGGCGCCAATGCCCGAGCTTGCGCCGGTAATCAGCACCGTCTTCATGATTTGACCCTCCGCTTCACGCCGCGAACCGCCCAGCCAAGCAGAGGAAGATGTTCGTAGATCATCTCTCCCGCATCGTAGTAGTCGCGCTGGTGCGTGATGAGATCGTTTTCCGTCTGCACCACTGAACATCCGGGCAGGTCGAGCGGTTCGCCTCCGGCAATGCGCGGGTGCGACCAGTGCATCACCCAGGTGACAACAAACCGGTTCCCGCTGCACAGCGGCGGATCGATAGAAAAACGGCAGTTCTCGACGTTGGCCAGCAGATGGGTGAAATAGCGCTGAAGCGCAAAAATACCGTTGTGCTCACCAAACGGATCGATAAGCGTGGCGTTCGAATGATAAAGCCCCGCCAGCGCGGACGGCGGCTGGCTATCCAGTGCGGCGTAGTACTCGACAAACCGACTCACGACAGAGGGCAAAGTGCTCATGGGTCACATCCTGGCTGTAAACAACGTGGCGTAATCGCATAATTAAAACTTACACAATTAACGTTATTTGTCCAAGTTTGTGCAAATTTATTTTTTATTACCTATAAATATCAACAACTTGATAACTCAATCGTTTGACGGTTTTGTAGGCCGGGTAAGGCGTAGCCGCCACCCGGCTTTCACTTTCAGGATATCCTTAGGGCAAATTCGTCGGTCTTCTTCCAGGCTTATCCTTTTTATTCAAAAGGATGCCCGTATGAAACGTTTCTTCCTCTCCCTTTTCTCAAGCCCGGAATCCTTACTGCAGGTGATGAGTCAGCAGGAAATTATTGAAGCCGTGGAAGATGGCGATCGCATCATTATCGACCAGGACGGGAACGCCTCGGTGAACTACAAGAGCAACGAGGTGAGGCAGGATTTTCTGCGTCACGTTAACGCGCTGAAGAGGGCCTGATATGGGAACGGCGATATTTATGGTGCTGATGGTCTGCGGGTACTGGTACACCAGCCGCGACCTGTCGACCCGCTTTAAAATCAAGCGTTCCTTCGGCTGGGATGTCTATTTTCTCGTTGCACTTTACGGCTGTATTTTCGTTCTGCAGGGCGTGATTGCCACCGGTCTGCTCTGGCTACTCTTGCTCGCCCTTTCCGCCGCCAACAACGCTTTTCACTTTGCCTCACCGAAATACACCGACTGGCAAATCGACTTTATGAACTGGAGCTTTTTAGGTATTCAGGCGCCGGTGGTCGTGATGCTGGCGTTTGCCATCCTGTTTTGCCTCTACCGCTCTAACTGGGCAGGCAGCGCCAGGCTGGACGGCGAGAGCCGGAAAAAGCTCTACAAACGGCTGGCGCAGTCGAGCGGTATTGAACAGCTGCTGTACCAGTGTATGGAGCAAGGCGAGCTGGCGCAGGTCACGCTGCGCTCGAGGCGGATTTACGTGGGTATGATCCACACCGCGACGCTGGAGTATGAAAAAACGGCCAACATCGTGCTGATCCCGATGTTGAGCGGGTACAGAGACGCGAAGACGATGAACTTTCGCATCGAGAATAATTACAGCCGGTGGTATGCGGAGCATGACATTACGCTCGACTCGGAACCCCGCAGCGCCATGTCATTCCGCAAAGTGATTTTACTCAATCAAATTGAGAGCATCTCGCTGTTCGATCCCGCCAGCGCCAGCGCGCTGTCGCTGGCACAGCATGACTCGCTTTCTAAAGAGGCATCCCCATAATCCTGAGTATGCTCTGCTGTGAGGCGGTTTCGAAAAGGACGTTCTTAACGCAGAGCATGCCCTGCTTCTGGTAGAACCGGTACGCTCCCGCGTTCTGCTCAAGCACCTCCAGCCAGAGATAGTCTTTCCCCCTGCTCCGGGCCATGTCTGTGATGTTGTTGAACATCACCTGACCATAGTTCTTGCCGGTTGCGGCGGGATCAAGGTAGAGCTTATTGAGGAGAACACCCTTCTTGTCCGTTTCTGGAAGCATGGCTTCCCAGGTCACTTTCATGAATCCCACTGGCCGATCGGTCTCTGCAACATACCAGGAAACAGCGTTATCTTTCAGGCTCTGTTCAACTACAGAACGCGCGTACTCTCCGTGCAGAAAATCCTTCATCTCTGCCTTTGACACCCACAGATGCTGAAAATGGGCGGGATAGATGCGATATCCCAGCTCGCTTAACAGCGTTGAATCGGCCCCGGTGGCCTGTCGAATTCGAAGAGACATGGAGGGTGTCCTTACTAACCGCTTTAGGTGTGATGCCGTGCGAAACGAGAAAGACAAAACAGTTACATTCTTGCCGCATATATTATTGCGGTGAACGACGTTAAGTACAGCCCGCGTGTTATGGATCTCGCCCGACACACCAAAACGGGTGGGTGAAAACCCTCACCAGATCGCGCTAGTCTGCCTGTGTTGAATGGATGACCAGGACTAGCGATTAGAACGTATGGAGATTATTTTGATGCGGCATGGAGAACCCCATTATAGGGGGGCGCCAAGGGTCTCGTGCAGGGAAATGACCGAATGGATCGACAGCTATAACCTCTCTTCGACGGGCAGCGACAGGCCGCCTGAAAGGGCTCAAATTCAGGCGTACCGCGCGCTCACGTTTCTCAGCAGCCCTCTCCCGCGAGCCCTTTCATCGTTGAAAACGCTGGGGTGTGAACCGGGCTTAATTGATGAGGTTTTTCGGGAAGCAGAGCTGCCGGTGTTCCGTATTCCAGGGTTACGACTATCGCCTTTTTACTGGGCAGCGCTGTTTCGCGTTCTTTGGCTCTGCGGCCTGTCTGGCGAGGCAGAGTGCGTGAGCGTCGCAAAAGAACGTGCCGTTAAAGCGGCAGAAATCCTGGTGAATGTCGCGAAGGACTCTGATGGCCCCGTCTTGCTCATGGGGCACGGAATGATCAATCGGTTTATTGCGAAGGAACTGATCGCATCAGGCTGGAAAGAACAGACTTCCCCGGGTACCGGTTACTGGGGAGCGGGGGTTTACAGCCTTGCGTAAGGGCACATATGGACACCGAGGATTTTTTCATCCTCGGTGCCTGGGTCATAGCGTCTGGCCAAGAATAACGCGATCGAACAGACGGTCTCCCAGCCAGAGACGCATGCGGATGAGCATCTTTGCATACTTGCCGGCTGCATAGCGTGTACGCGGATGAGGGCTTTTAACGGCGCGGGCAACCACGTCCGCAATCACCTTCGGGTCGCTGCCTCTGCCATTCCCGTATGCATTTTTGACCGATTTAGCCACCTTCTCCACGAGGCGAGCGTAAGGGCCATTTGCTGAACGTTTAACTATATTGCCGCTGACCACATCACCAAAGCCTGTCTCGATTAAACCCGGTTCAACAATCACAACCTTAATGCCAAATTCAGCCACTTCAAGACGCAGACAGTCAGACCATCCCTCAAGCGCATGTTTCGTTGCGTGATACCAGGCTCCCAGAAGGGTGTAAATCTTACCCCCCATAGAGGTGATATTAATAATGTAACCGCTGCGTCTGGCACGCATGGCCGGGATCAGCAGTTGCGTAAGGCGGGCCGCACCAAACACGTTAACCTCAAACTGATAGCGAGCTTCTTCAATACCGATCTCTTCTACCGGTCCATAGAGCCCAAAACCCGCGTTGTTGACCAGTACGTCAACCCCACCTGTCTGCGACATGATGGTATTCACTGCAGCCAAAATGTCTTCATCACGTGAGATATCCATCCGCAGAGGGTACGCGCCAAGCTGGGCGAGATCGTGCATTTTCTCAACGCTACGGGCAGCAGCGTAAACCTGATAGCCATCCTGAATGAGACGACGGGCGATGGCTTTGCCCATACCTGACGATGCACCGGTGACCAGCGCAGTTTTTTTGTCCTGAGTAAACATAGATACCTCGGTGAGTAGACTGCGGCTAGTTTGCTCTCCTTCGACCTCATGTTAACTAGCGTATCGCGCCATGTGACTCGCAAACTGCGCCATCAGAGCGATACATACGCACGTGTTTACTCAAGACGCATGGCTGTCCTGGCCGCTTCAGGAGTCTGACCCGTCCAGGTCATAAATGCGCGATAGAATGAGTTAGGATCTTCGAAACCCAGCAAAAACGCGATCTCATACCCGGAAAGACGCGTATTGCGAAGATAATGACGGGCCAGGTGTTCACGACACGCGTTGACAAGGTTGCGAAAGTTTTCCCCTTCCTGCTCAAGCCTGCGCTGCAGCGTGCGTTTGCTCATTCCCAGACGCTCCGCCGCTTTTTCAATAGTCGCTTCGTTACCGGGAATAAGCTCCAGGAGTACCGCTCGTACACGATCGGCGGTTGAAGCCCGTTCATTTAACTGACCGAGACGACGCTGCAGTTCCGGTTCAAACACCTGCCACATCCCCTCATTGACCGTTAAAAAGGGTCGAAGCGCATCGGCTGCGGAAAAGCTGATGGCGGGCTGTTCTCCGTATTGCACGTCAGCACCAAAGAAACGCGAAAAGTGGCTGTTCTGAACCGATGACGGTAGCGCAGAAACGCAGATCCGTAAGGGGTTAACCGGTTCGCGAGTTCCCAGCCGCAGAAGCTTGAGCAGGAAGCCCAGTTCTGCCACCTGGAGAAACGGCGGAATAGTTGTCGCAAAAAGCCAACGCGGTGAGACGGTAAGGTTGCCGTTTTGGTCGACCGTTGTCTCCAGAACCATGGGAGCAATAAGCTGTTTATATCTGGCCAGACGCTGGACAGCCTGCATCATATTGCTGCTACACAGTGCGGCAAAAAGGGGCGGATCAAACACATCCGCAGAGATCAACTCAATGAGCGGGACGGGAAAGGCAGGATCGTTCGTTTCAGCCTCCAGCGCGTTCCAGAAGCGAATGTATTCATTCGTATCGAGTCCGCGCGCTTTTTGCAAAAAGAGATCGTCAGGTAATCCTGCCCTGCGGAGAATGCGTTCTGGCTCAAGCCCCGCGTCTTTCAGCAGCGTTTTCCAGCTTATATCGAGAGCGAAAGTACGGTTAGAAGCCATTTGCTCATTCCCGGTTGAAGGTTATGTAACGCTTAGCGTTATTGTTCATCGACGGATGAACGGGCGCTATGCAGTATGGTTGGCTGGCAGGTCACCGGGAAATTCAGTGAGTTAGCAATAAAGCAAAGCTCATGCGCGCGGTGATGAAGTGCCACAGCGCGATCGATATCATCCCCTGGGCGAAGCGTGATTTGAGGCTTCAGGACTATAGAGGTGAAACCCCCCTTTTCTCCTTCGCGCATCGTTCCTTCCGCCCAGTCAATATAGGTATAAACGCTTATCCCCGCTTCCGCGCAAAGATGCAAATACCATAATTTGTGACAGGCAGAGGCTGACGCGACAAGAAGATCTTCAGGATTCCAGCATGATGCATCCCCCAGAAATGCAGGGTCTGATGAACCTGAAATCGGAGATTTATCACCCGCCGTGATGTCATAAAGACGATCGTAGGCTTTATAGGATTCCGTCCCCCGGCCTTTGTTCCCTTTCCACTCGACCTTAACCTGATAATGATGCTCACGATGGCTCATCTTGATGCTCCCGATAATGATATCCGATGGATTTTGCTGGGGATGCTTGTTCGCAATCACCTGTCTCGACGTAAGCTATCAGATGGTATACCATTATTCTATCTTTTCAGGAGAAACAGTATGCAACTTAACGCCCTTTCGACCCCGGACGTGCTCGCCAGTGAATTAAGAAAGATGATAAACAGCGGTCGTCTGCGTGATGGAGAGAGGCTTGTTGAAAGGGATCTTGCCAGTCATTTTTCTGTCAGCCGAATCCCAATGAGAGAAGCAATCAGGCAGCTTGAACGCGATGGGCTGGTGGAAATTTTCAGGAACCGCGGCGCTGTTGTCAGAACGCTTTCTGTTGATGATCTGGATGAGATTTACTCCCTGCGTGCCTTACTGGAAGGGGAAGCCGTCTTTCAAAGCGTGAAAAACCTGAGCTCTGATACGCTGGCGAGGGCCGAACTGACGCATACGCTTCTCGCCAGAACGACTGAATTTGACATGCAGGGCACACTTAACCGGGAGTTCCACGATCTTGTCTACAGTGGGTGCAAAAACCAACGCCTGCTGAGGCTGATTAATGATACCCGCAATCAGATAGAGCGGTATGAATACCTTCAGCGAAAGCTCCTTTCCGCAACACCGGTTTTTCAGGATGACCATGCAGGTATCCTTACAGCCTGCAGGGAACGGGATGCCGGGAATGCACGAGCTGAAGTCATGCGACATATTCTCAGTGCCGGAGAAATGCTTAAAACGTTTATCAGCCGTCGCGACGAAGGTTAAGGGGAAATCCCGTTAACCCGGCTAATGCCCGCTTCAACGGAGTGATGACATCATCCGTCTCCATGCCCATTTGCGCATGAATAATGGCACCGTCAATGAGCAGCATGATTTCATTGACGACGCGCTCATCCGCGATCTTCGTCAGCGACGCAATAATATTCTTTGTTTCGATTTTATGATCGCGACATATCTCTTTTATTTCGCTTTCAATATCTTCCGATTTTGCCTCAGCGCTAGCATTAATAAATGCGCAGCCGTGGAACTCAGGCGAAATAAACCATTCGTAAAGCGTTGCCGATATTGCATCAGAAGGTATTTCACCTTCATCAAGATGTCGACGCAGCGTGGTTTCAAACCAGCCAATCCATATTTCGTGCCGATAGCGCAGATAGGCGAGAATAAGTAAACTTTTACTCGGAAAATGGCGATAAAACGTCACCTTGGTCACCTGCGATGCTTTAATCAGCGTATCCACGCCCGTCGCCCTGAAGCCTGTGGAATAAAACAGATCGTGCGCCGTAAGTAATATCTTATCTCTGACGCTGATTTTGGTATCGTTGCCTGCGGATTCTGTTTTCACTTTTGGGTAGCCTCAAAACGGATGTTGACAGCGTTATTTTACAGGCATAGATTACCGCATGTAGACAGATCTGTCTACATAATATAACACTGAGGTAATCGCCATGAACACACGTCCTCCTTTACCGCCCTTCACGCGTGAAAGCGCCATCGAAAAAGTCAGACTGGCAGAAGATGGCTGGAACAGTCGCGACCCGGCGAAAGTCGCGCTGGCCTATACGCTGGACACCCAATGGCGCAACCGCGCGGAGTTCGCCACTAACCGTGAAGAAGCCCGGGCATTTCTGGAGCGGAAATGGAAAAAAGAGCTGGACTATCGTCTGATTAAAGAACTCTGGGCATTTACGGATAACCGCATCGCGGTGCGCTATGCCTATGAATGGCATGATGATTCCGGCAACTGGTTCCGCTCGTATGGCAATGAAAACTGGGAGTTTGAGCCGGACGGGTTGATGAAGCGACGCTTTGCCTGCGTAAACGATATGCCAATAAAAGAATCCGAGCGGCTGTTCCACTGGCCGCTGGGCAGACGCCCGGACGATCACCCTTCGCTGAGCGATCTTGGCTTATAGGATTTTCGCATCACTCCGGGCCGCCCCGGAGTGATGAATTTACAGGGCGCCCAGCTGTTTCATCAGCGTCAGGTTGTCCTCAATATGCCAGTTAGCCGCAATCTTGCCGTCAGCGATCTCATAAATATCCGTGGCGATAAAATCTATTTTCTGCCCCTTTCCCTTCAGCTTGCCAAATGTCCCGGTGAAGGTGCCGTGAAAATGTAAATGCGAGACCACGCGATTGCCTGAAATAATCATTTGCTCAACGTCGCAGCGTAAATCAGGCACGGCTGTACGAAACGCACGGGAGGCTAAAATAGCGCCTTCGGGACCTTGCTTACGACCTTCCGGAGGCGTTTTATCAATGAAATTCACTGCCAGCGCATCACGCCCCAGGGACTCTTCTCCCGTATTCCAGAAGGTTGCATATTCTCTGGCAACGGCTTCATTCGCTCTTAATTGCGCCTGGGGTAGGCTCTTATCAACAATAAGCTGTTTCGGTGGAAGCCATTCCAGCTGCGCCGAAAATGCGGTGCCGGACAGACCGGCAAGAATAAGCATCGCCACAGCTGGACGAAAACACGTCGTATATTTCATGATATCTCTCAATAGAGTATTACATTACCCGCAGTCGATTTCCTGCGGTTCAAATTCGCGAGGGTCAGTTAATTAACGCCCCGCCCTCAATATCAATGATCGACCCCGTGACAAAGGGATTATCAATGGCGAAAAGATACCCTTGCGCGATGTCCTCCGCCCTTCCCCAGGCTTTGGCTGGCAGGGTTTCCGCCGCACCGGCAAGCATTTTTTCCCGCGCGGCGGAGTCCATGCCCGCGTACGCCTCCGTGTCGGTCAGCCCCGGACTCACGACGTTGACGCGCAGCGGTGAAAGCTCTTTCGCCAGCGCTTTTGTCGCGGCCTCAATCGCGGCATTCATCGTCGTTTTAACAATGGCACCCGCTACGGTGCGACGCGCCACGAAGCCGCTGGTGAACGTCAGCGTACCGCGGGGAGCGATGTTCCCGCTGAGATAGCGGGCGACATTGATGCTTCCCCAGAATTTTGTATCAAAGGCCAGCCTTGCAGCGCGGAGATCCAGCCCGGAAAGAAGCCCTCCCGGAGCCTGTGAGCCCGCGGTAACGACAATATTATTGACCTCACCCAGCGTTTCACCGAGCGCGACAAGCTCTGCCTCACGGCTGATATCCAGCACGAGGGTGTGAACAGACGCGGCGTGAGTGCTCAGCCGCTGCCGCGCAGCGTTCAGCTTCGCGCCGTCGCGGCCCGCAAGAATAATTTCCTCGCCTCGCCCGGCAAGCAGGCTGCCCACGGCGAAACCGATGCCCGACGCGCCGCCAATAATTAAGGTTCTACGGGTCATAACGTTTCCTCCTGCAGGGTGTAAATGGGGTAATCGGTATAGCCCGTCGCGGTGCCGCCAAACAGCGTGGCGGGGTCGCGAACCTGGGCCAGAGGCAGCTGGTGCGCCAGCCGGTGCGGTAAATCCGGGTTGGCAATAAACGGTCGTCCGAAGGCAATCAAATCGGCATAGCCGGCAGCAAGGATCTTTTCCGCTTTTTCAAGGTCATAGTTACCCGCAACGATAAGGGTTCCGCTAAACGTCTCGCGAAGCGATCGACGGAACTGTTCAGGTACCTGCGGCGCATCGTCCCAGTCGGCTTCCGCCAGGTGGATGAAAGCAATGCCTTTTTGCTCACACCAGGCCGCGAGCGCGAGTATGGCTTCCGTCACCTGCGGATCGTTCATCCCGCGCTGGGTAATAAACGGGGAAAGGCGAATGCCCGTACGCTCGCGGCCAATGGCCTCAGCAATGGCGCTTAACACCTCCTGAGCAAAGCGGATCCGGTTCTCCAGCGTGCCGCCGTACTCATCCGTGCGTTTATTGGATGTCTGACGCAGAAACTGGTCGATCAGATAGCCGTTTCCGCCGTGGATCTCCACGCCATCAAACCCGGCCTGGACGGCATTCAGTGCCGCCTGACGATAGTCCGCAACGATGCTGTGAATCTCCTTGCGCGAGAGCGTTCTCGGCTGCGGGCAGTCAACCATCTGGCCTTCCCCCTGTTCATTCACCACCCACACCTGCGCGTCCGGCGCCAGTGCTGACGGCGCAACGGGCTGACCATCCTGATGAAAACGGGCGTGCGACATTCGCCCCACGTGCCAGAGCTGAGAAAAAATAACCCCGCCCGCCTGATGCACGGCACCCGTCGTGAGCTGCCATCCTGAAACCTGCTCCGGCGAATGGATGCCGGGTGTCCATGAGTATCCCTGGCCCTGAGGCGAGATCTGCGTGGCTTCCGTGATGATTAATCCGGCGCTGGCCCGCTGCCGGTAATACTCTGCCATCAGCGTGGAGGGAATATTGCCCGGTTGAAGGGAGCGTGCGCGGGTCATCGGCGCCATGACGATACGGTTTTTCAGGTCTTGCTGCCCCAGCCTGTAGCGTTCAAAAAGTGAGGTACGGTTCATGTTTTCATCCCTTATGGTTTGGATGAAATCACTTTACAGACGGGATCTGGTTTTGATAATTACGCTAAAAGCAGATGCACTTTTCGGAAAATATGAATAATGGGCAAACTTGAAGACATGGCATTACTGGTTGAAGTGGCCGAGGCTGGCGGTCTTTCTGCCGCCGGACGACGTCTGTCGCTTTCCCCCGCCACCATGACGGCCAGGCTGAAGGCGATTGAGGAGCGTTACCAGACACGTCTGTTTCACCGCTCAACGCGGTCCATCACGCTGACCCGCGCCGCGGAAGAGTTTTACCATGCCGCGCTGCGCGTGCTGGAGGAGGCGCGTCACGCCGAGTCGTTACTGACGCAAAAAGAAGGCGTGCTCAGCGGCAACATTCGCCTTTCTGCCCCCTCGGACTTTGGCAGACAGTATCTTAGCCCCGCCGTCGTGGAATTCTCCCGACGCCATCCTGACGTTAAATTTTTCATCTCGTTAAAAGAACACGTTGAGGACCTGGTCGCTAACCGGTTGGATATGAGCGTGCGTTTCGGCAACCTGCCGGACAGCAGCCTTGTCGTCAGAAACATCCGCCCGAACCATCGGGTACTGGTCGCCTCCGGGGAGTACCTTAACGAACGCGGCATCCCCGCCACGTTTGCAGATTTGGCTCAGCATCGGTGCCTGGCACTTGAGTCTCAGGGTGTGGTGATGAACGAATGGCGCTTTGAAACCAATGGCGAAGAAAGCATTGTACGCGTAGAGCCTGCCATGGTGTGCGACGACGGAGCATTGCTTCGCCAGTGGGCGCTCAGCGGGGCTGGCATCGCGGGGAAATCGTGGTGGGATGTAAAAGACGATGTTGATACAGGCAGACTCACAGTACTGTTTGCCCACAGCTTCACCGGTTTCAGTCGGTACGATCGCAAAGATGTCGGGCTGCAGTTTGTTTACCCGCAGCGCAAGCTGCAGCCGCTTCAGGTCACTGCGTTTAGCCAGTTTTTTCTCGACTGGCTAAAAAAACAATAACGCAATAAACAGTGATACACTCGCCCGATATAACTCATTATCCCGTCTTAACGGCTTATGACTACAAATATTGCTTTTTTCGACTTCGATGGAACGATAACGTTTTCCGACACCTTCACCCCGTTTATTTATCGCTCTGCTGATGAAAAAACGCTACGGCGTGGAAAGCTGCGCCTTCTTCCCTACATCCTCGCCTATAAAATCGGTGCGTTGTCGGGGTCGGTTTTACGAAAAAAAGTGGTAAGAATAGCGTTAGCTGGCAAATCTGAAGCTGAATTAAAAAAGGCCGGGCTTTTCTACAGTAAAACCGAAATTCCTGCCCTGTTGCGGGAGGATGCCATGAAGAAAATCAGCTGGCATAAGTCTCAAGGGGATACGGTGGTAGTGGTCTCAGCCTCGCTTGATTTATACCTTAAACCGTGGTGCGAGCAGAATGGTCTGGAACTCTTATGCAGTGAAGTGGCATTTTCAGGTGGAAAAGCAACCGGAAAATACAAAAAGGGTGATTGCAGCGCCCGCTTAAAAAAACGAAGATAATTGATCATTATGATTTATCTTCCTACAACATCATCTATGCCTATGGCGATACGAAGGAAGATTTAGACATGCTCTCGCTTGCCTCGAAAAAATTTTATCAGTGGAAAGAGATGGCCTGACCCCGCCATGACATATTAATAAAACATCAAAATAAGAGATAGCGCGCATTTCGGTGACAACCTCAGGACTACTCTGGGAGCGGTTTTCAGGAGGTACAAAACATGAAAAAGCTTCTGATATGTTGTTTGTTTGGTAATACCGCAAACTCTCTCGCCAAAAAGATGCAGTCTCTGGCAGAACGTGAAGGCTATCCGCTGATGATTAGCGCTGTTGGGCTGGATAACTTCGCCAGTGTCGCTCCCGCTTTCGATGGTTTCCTCGTCGCACCGCACATTCAGTACAAACTCGATGAGATAAAAGAGACGGTGGGTAATACGCGTTCAATCGCCATTATTGAGAGCCTGCCCTATGCGTCCCTGGACGCGAAGAGGGTGTTGAATTTCGTGAAGGAACAGATGCCTGAACTGGCTGCGTGATAGATAAGGCCGCATCGGTTTTGCGGCCTCCGCTCAAAACTCGTCGATACAAGGTTGACCAACCTTATTAATCGCATTGATTATCCTGGCTCTGAGTTCAATTAACGCCGCTTCTTTCTCTTCCAGCTGCTGCAGCTTGCGGCGCAGGGACGCTTGTTTTTGCTCAGCGGTAAATTTGTCGTCAATCCAGACAGCTAAAACCTCTGAGATTTCGGCTAAGGTAAAACCCAGCATTTTGGCATGCTTGATCATGTTTAAACGCTGTAAATCAACGGCGGAATAGACTTTGTAGTTATTGCTGCGATTAGGTTGCGGGATATTCTCTAATAGCCCTTGCCGCTCATAGTAACGCACCGTCTCTTTCGATAATCCCGTTTTCGCACACAGTTCACCAATTCGCATCGCGCCGCCCTCACCTTGTAAAAATCACGCTTGACCGTGTACCTAAGTGCACGGTTTATCCTGTGCGGCATACATTAGGGAAACGGGATTAAAAATATGAATTCTTTTGATTATACAGGAAAAACAGCGCTGGTTACCGGAGCGTCTTCGGGCATAGGTCGTGATTTTGCAAGGCAGCTCGCGGCCCGCGGCGTGGCCTTGATCCTGATCGCCCGCTCCGAACCAAAGCTGCAGGCGCTTGCCGCAGAGTTAGTCAGAAAGCATGGCGTATCCATCACGATTATTGTGCAGGATTTAGTGAAACCGGAAGCCATTCCCCACATTGTGGAACGGCTTGAAACCTTAAGGCGTATTCCCGACATTCTGATCAACTGCGCCGGGTTCGCCACCTATGGGCCATTCGAAAAGCTGTCTATCGACAGGCAGCGTGATGAGATAAACGTGAACTGCCTGGCCCCTGTGGAGCTGACGCACGCCATGCTGCCGGGAATGCTCCAGAAAGGCTCGGGGATGATTATTAACGTGGCCTCAACGGCCGCGATGCAACCGGATCCCTATATGGCGATTTATGGCGCAACCAAAGCCTTCCTGCTCTCGTTTTCGAATGCGCTGTGGGGTGAATATCGCTCAAAGGGCATCCGCGTTCTGGCGCTTTGCCCCGGCGCAACGGATACGGCCTTTTTTGATGTGGTGAATGCTGAGGAAGCCTCGGTAGGTAAAAGAATGCCCGCAGACAAGGTGGTCGCCCTGGCGCTAAAGGCCGTGGAGAGTAACCGTAGCACCCTGATTACCGGATGCGGTAACTGGCTTCTGGGGCAGCTACACCGGTTCGTGACGCGAAAGCGTCTGGTGCTCATCGTTGAAAAAATATTGCGTCCACGCTCGGCTTAAGCAAAAACGGCTCTGTTCAGTGCAAGGGAGTTGCGCTGAAATCCTCGCTTATCGCAGACAGATAGATGCCATAGTGCGCGAAAAACAGTGATACACTTACCCCACCTGGTTGATCATCCCGTCTGAAGGGCGCATGATGAATGACGGTAACCAAAGTACGAAATGGTCACTCGTTGTTAATCGTAGCCTGTCACGCTAAGCTTAAATAATGACTAAAAATATGAACCCCCCATCAGCACGTGGTCCACTTGACCACGCTGTCAGAGAGCAAATCGTCGAAGCCGCTTTTGAGCACTTCGGTCACTACGGCTATGAAAAAACCACCGTCGCCGAGCTGGCTAAATCCATCGGTTTTTCTAAGTCCTACATTTATAAGTTTTTCGATTCCAAACAGGCTATCGGCGAGGTGATCTGCGCTAACCGCCTGGAGTTGATCATGGCGGCGGTGCTTTCCGCCATCAAGGATGCGCCGTCAGCAAGCGAAAAATTACGCCGTCTTTTCAAAGCGCTCACCGAAGCGGGAAGCGAGCTGTTTTTCCACGACCGTAAGCTGTACGACATTGCCGCCGTCGCCGCACGCGAGCAGTGGCCGTCGACAGAACGGTATGCAGAAAGCCTGATGAAGCTAATTGAGAGCATCATTATCGAAGGCAGGCAGGCCGGAGAGTTTGAGAGAAAAACGCCGCTGGATGAGGTCACACAGGCTATCCACATGGTGATGTGTCCTTTTATCAATCCCATCCAGCTGCAGTACAACCTCGAAATGGCCCCCACCGCGGCGGTGCTTCTCTCTTCACTGATTTTAAGAAGCCTGGCCCCCTAAATTGTGACCATTGACATTTTTGGTCACTAGTCAGAGAATGCGGATACCGTCCTGTTACGTCAAAAAGGTTTCCCATGCTCAGGCTCACTTCAGCCCGCGTTGCCGTTTGTCTCCTGCCGTTTGCCCTGGTGGCATGCGGCGATATTTCCGCGAGTGACGATCCGCGCACAAAGCCACCGCTCGTCAGATCCGCTTCCGTTGAGCTTGCGAACAATACCGCCCGCGCCTTCACGGGCGTTGTGGTCGCAAGAACGCAAAGCGATTTGGGTTTCAGGGTTCAGGGAAAAATCCTTGAGCGACTGGTTGATACGGGGCAGACCGTCAAACAGGGCCAGCCCTTACTGCGCCTGGATCCCGTTGACCTGAAATTACAGGCTCAGGCGCAGCAGCGCGCGGTAGATGCTGCCCTGGCGCGCGCGCGAAAAGCCTCCAGCGATGAAGCGCGCTATCGCGGCCTTGTGGCATCCGGCGCCGTATCTGCCTCGGAGTATGACCAGATCAAAGCGGCGGCCGATACGGCCAGGGCCGATCTCAGCGCCGCCCGGGCACAGGCCAACGTGGCGCAAAACGCCACGGGCTATGCCGTACTGCTGGCGGATTCAGACGGCGTGGTCATGGAGACGCTCGCCGAGCCGGGTCAGGTCGTCAGTGCCGGACAGGTAGTGATCAGGCTCGCCAGAGCGGGACAGCGCGAAGCGCTCGTGCAGCTTCCGGAAACGCTGCGCCCTGCCGTCGGCAGCGAGGCGCAGGCCACCCTTTATGGCAAAGAAGAAAACCCGGTCACCGCAACGCTGCGCCTGCTGTCTGACTCTGCCGATGCCGCGACCCGCACATATGAAGCCCGCTACGTGCTGGATGGCCTGCTGGCAAACGCGCCGCTGGGGGCGACCGTCACGCTGAACATTCAGGACAATAAAGCGGAAGGTCAGGTCATGCAGGTTCCGCTGGCTTCACTCTATGATGCAGGAAAAGGTCCCGGCGTCTGGCGTATTTCCGCCCAGCCGGCAAAAGTCGCATGGACGCCCGTCAAGGTGCTGAGCGTGGGTGAAGACGCGGTGCAGGTTACGGGCGGCGTGAAGCCCGGTGAGAAAATTGTTGCGTTAGGCGCCCATCTTCTGCACGAAGGTGAGGTCGTCAGGCTTGCTAAACAACGCAATGCCGCCCTGACGGAGAACACGCCATGAGCGGAAGCCGCTTCAACCTGTCAGCGCTGGCCGTCCGCGAACGTTCCATCACGCTGTTTCTGATCGTTCTGGTAACGATAGCCGGAATTTACGCCTTCTTTGGGCTCGGACGCGCGGAAGACCCACCCTTCACGGTAAAGCAAATGACGGTGATAACCGTCTGGCCTGGCGCCACCGCGCAGGAGATCCAGGATCAGGTCGCCGAACCGCTGGAAAAGCGCCTGCAGGAGCTCAAGTGGTACGACCGTACCGAAACCTATACCCGTCCCGGCATGGCGTTTATCACGTTGTCATTGCAGGACAAGACCCCGCCCGCCGAAGTGCAGGAGGAGTTCTATCAGGCGCGTAAGAAGCTTGGAGATGAATCTCAACGTCTTCCGGCGGGCGTCATCGGCCCGATGATCAATGACGAATTCTCGGATGTCACCTTTGCCCTCTTTGCCCTGAAAGCGAAAGGCGAACCGCAGCGGCAGCTGGTACGTGATGCCGAAGGCCTGCGCCAGCAGCTTCTGCACGTTCCCGGCGTGAAAAAAGTGAACATTATCGGCGAACAGGCCGAGCGGATTTATATCTCCTTCTCCCATGACCGTCTGGCGACGATAGGGCTCTCACCCCAGGATATTTTCAATGCGCTCAACAGCCAGAACGCGTTGACCGCGGCGGGTTCCATTGAGACCCGAGGCGCGCAAATTTTTATCCGCCTGGACGGCGCGTTCGATGAACTGCAGAAAATCCGCGATACGCCTTTTGTTGCTCAGGGCAAAACGCTCAAGCTGTCCGACGTGGCAACGGTTGAGCGAGGCTACGAAGATCCCCCGACGATGCTGATACGTAATCAGCATGAACCCGCCCTTCTGCTGGGCATCGTGATGCGCGAAGGCTGGAACGGTCTGGCGCTGGGTAAAGCGCTGGATGCGGAAACGGCAAAAATCAATGATAGCCTGCCGCTTGGCATGTCCCTGACCAAAGTCACCGACCAGTCCGTGAATATTCGCTCGTCGGTCGATGAGTTTATGATCAAATTCTTCGTCGCCCTGCTTGTGGTCATGGTGGTGTGTTTTGTCAGCATGGGCTGGCGCGTGGGGGTGGTGGTTGCGGCGGCGGTCCCGCTGACGCTGGCGGTCGTCTTCGTGGTGATGGAAGCCGCGGGAATAAACTTTGACCGCGTGACATTGGGCTCCCTGATCCTCGCCCTCGGCCTGCTGGTTGACGATGCGATTATCGCTATCGAAATGATGGTGGTAAAAATGGAGGAAGGTTACGACAGAATCAAAGCCTCGGCCTTCGCCTGGAGCCATACCGCCGCGCCCATGCTGGCCGGAACCCTGGTGACGGCCATTGGCTTTATGCCGAATGGTTTTGCCCAGTCGACCGCCGGAGAATACACCAGCAATATGTTCTGGATTGTCGGCCTCGCCCTGATTGCATCGTGGTTTGTCGCGGTGGTGTTCACGCCCTATCTTGGAGTGAAGATCCTGCCGGCGATCCCCAAAGTAGAAGGAGGTCATGCCGCCATCTATAACACGCCTCGCTATAACCGTTTTCGCCAGCTGCTTGGCCGCGTTATCGCCAGGAAATGGCGGGTGGCCGGCGCTGTGGTCGCCATATTCATCCTGGCCGTGCTCGGCATGGGGCTGGTAAAAAAACAATTTTTCCCGACCTCCGATCGCCCGGAAGTGCTGGTTGAAGTGCAGATGCCCTACGGCACCTCGATAGCGCAAACCAGCGCCGCAACGGCAAAAATAGAAGCGTGGCTGGGCCAGCAGCCTGAAGCCAGAATTGTTACCGCCTATATTGGTCAGGGTTCGCCCCGCTTTTATCTGGCGATGGCGCCTGAACTGCCCGATCCGTCTTTTGCGAAAATCGTGATCCTGACAGACAGCGAGACGTCACGCGAGGCGCTCAAGCTCCGGCTGAGAGAAGCGGTCGCCAACGGCCTGGCGCCTGAAGCGCGCGTGCGGGTGACCCAGCTGGTGTTTGGCCCTTACTCACCCTTCCCGGTTGCCTGGCGCGTGACGGGTCCGGATGTCGAACAGGTGCATGACATCGCTGATAAGGTGAAAGCCGTGCTCCAGGCAAGCCCGATGATGAGAACCGTCAACACCGACTGGGGGTCACGCGTTCCCGTATTGCATTTCACCCTCGATCAAAACCGCCTGCAGGCGACCGGCTTAACCTCCAGTGCCGTTGCCGAGCAGCTTCAGTTCCTGCTCTCAGGTGTGCCCGTCACCTCCGTGCGGGAAGATATTCGCTCGGTAGAGGTGATTGGCCGCGCGGCGGGAGATATCCGTCTTGACCCGGCAAAAATCGAGGGCTTTACTCTTGTCGGCAATGCGGGACAGCGCGTTCCGCTGTCTCAAATCGGCAAGATTGAGATTGGTATGGAAGATCCGATCCTGCGTCGTCGCGATCGCACCCCGACGATAACCGTGCGGGGCGATATCGCTAACAATCTTCAGCCACCGGATGTGTCGGTCGCCATCATGAAGCAGCTCCAGCCGATCGTTGATGCGCTGCCGGCCGGATACCGTATCGACATGGCGGGTTCGATTGAGGAATCGGGCAAAGCCACGCAGGCCATGTTGCCGCTGTTCCCGATCATGATTGCCCTGACGCTGCTGATCATCATTTTGCAGGTGCGCTCAATCTCAGCGATGGTGATGGTGTTCTTAACCGCTCCGCTGGGGCTGATTGGCGTGGTGCCTGTACTGTTGATTTTCAATCAGCCGTTTGGCATCAACGCGCTGGTCGGTTTGATCGCCCTTTCCGGCATTCTAATGCGCAATACGCTGATCCTGATCGGTCAAATCGATCATAACCAGAAGGACGGTCTCGAGCCGTTCCAGGCTGTGGTTGAAGCGACGGTCCAGCGCGCGCGCCCGGTCCTGCTGACCGCCATGGCCGCCGTGCTGGCGTTCATTCCCCTGACGCATTCAGTGTTCTGGGGCACGCTGGCCTGGACGCTGATCGGCGGGACGCTGGGCGGGACGATCATCACGCTCGTCTTCCTGCCCGCGATGTATGCGATATGGTTCCGGATCCGCCCTGTGGAACAACGCGTGCAGCGCCCCGCAGAAAGCGTGTAAACTACCATGAGTAGATAACAGTTTTGAGGAAAGTATGGTTGTTAAGCGCTTAAGAAAAGAGGACCGCCGCGTGCAGCTGCTCGAGGTTGCACGCGGAATCGTTCGCCAGCAAGGCACGGAGGCCTTGACGCTTGGCTACCTGGCCGAGCGGGCCAACGTGACCAAGCCTATCCCCTATGACCACTTTGGCGATCGTGAAGGGTTGCTGATGGCGCTGTACCAGGATTATAGCGATCGGCAGCTGGCGAAATTCCGTGAGACGCTGGCGGTCGACAGCAAAACGCTGGAAAAGACGATCCGCTTTTTCAGTGCCGCCTATATCGACTGTGCCATTACTGCCGGGCCTGAAACCGGGCCAATCGCGGCTGCGCTGTCCGGTTCCCACGCGTTGCAGACGTTTCGTGAGGCATGCGTGGCCGAATGTGCCGACTGCCTGCGTACCGCGCTTTCCCCTTTTATCGTCTTAAAAGGCGTTCAGGGGGAAGCGGTACTGACGGCCATCATTGGCGCGGCGGACGCGCTCAGCACCGCGGCGGGCAACGGCGTACTCGCCCGAAATATTGCGGAAGATATGCTCAGCGGCGCCATGACCGGCGTGCTGGAGACCTACGCGAATAGCACAAAATGATCGTCGGGGGCGGATTGACACCTAAGTTACCAATAGTAATATAGGTATCACTTCTCCCCCATTCTGAGGTCGCTATGTCTGCTATACCAGCCATTAATAACGCACTGATCGTGACGGCTCACCCTGTCGACAATTCATTATCCCATTCGCTGGCAACCCATATTGCCGGAAAATTACGCGAGCAAGGTACGCAGGTTGAAATCGCCGATCTGCATGCTGAAGGGTTTAATCCGGCCATGTCTCGCGCCGACCTTGATTTGTATCACGGCGATCCGAGCGCCCTTCCCGACGATATTCTGCGCGAGCAGCAGCGCGTCGAGCGAGCGGATATGCTGGTGTTTGTCTTCCCCGTGTACTGGTGGTCGGTCCCCGCGCTGTTGAAAGGCTGGTTCGATCGCGTATTAACCCTGAACTGGGCGTATAAGGTGGCCGACGACGGACGGATTGTGGGCAACTTACGGGATGTTCCCGTCCGCCTGATTGCCACTGGCGGCAGCGATCTCACCGGATTTGATAAACACGGCTATTCGACGGCGATTCAGACGCAGATTATCGAAGGTGTATTTGGCTTCTGCGGGTTGAAGAACGTTAAGATCGATATCCTTTACCAGGCAGATACGGCGACGCCTGAGCAGGTTGAGGAATTCCTGCAAGGGCTCGGCAGTATTCAATAATATCATCCCAGCGCAATGCTAACGTTGCACCTACTGATGTTGGTGTATTGAAGAGAATCTCTCACCAGCGCTATAACTGTACGCGATAGTTACGCTAACAGCGAAATAAACAAAGGTCATTGCATGTATCAGTCAGTTCAGCCAACAACCACGCTCACCACCACCGGAACCTTCGGCGGCGTGAGTGTATCTGTAGCAAACGACTGACAAACAGAACCTCAATCCCCGCCACTCTGGCCGGGGAAATATCTCTCCGTTCACCACCCTCTGAATGGAGAAATAAAATGGTTTCGTCTGACAATGCACTCCTGGTTATCGACATGCAGCAGGGCCTCTTCCGGGGCCCGGTTTCCCCCTGTTCCGCCGATGCCGTTCTGGAAAATATCCGTTTGTTAATCACCCACGCGCGACGCGCGCAGGTGCCCATCTTTTTTGCCCGCCATATTGGACCAGACGACTCCCCGCTCTCAGAGAAGGGGCCGTTAACACAGCTGATACCCGAGCTGGACGTGAAGGAGCAGGATGTTGTTTTCACCAAGCGCTATCCCTGCTGTTTTAGGGATACGGTATTGCTACAAGAACTTAATCAGCGAGGTGTCAAACAGCTGGTCATTGCCGGGATGAAAACAGAGTTTTGCGTTGATACGACCTGTCGGGCCGCACCGGAGCTGGGGTTCAGGACGGTATTGATTTCTGATGCGCATACCACAATGGATAATGACTATTTATCCGCCAGCGACATTATTGCCCATCACAACAGCACCCTGGCAGGTCCGTTCGTGACGCTGTCGACTGCCAGAGGCTGGCATTTTAATAGGGCGAGTTGAGCTGGCGGGTTCGTCTCTCTCTTCCCCGGTGCGCCTTTGCGCGCCGGGGACATGAGTGCACAATTACAGGGTAAAACCACCGTCACCCACCTGCGCCTGAGCGTACCATTTCATCAGCTCCGCGCTACCGGGTGCGTTCTCAGCCGGTGACCATGGGGCGGTATCGTGCTCAGGAACGGGCTGGTAGCCACCGTGTTTTACCTCAAAAATAACGCCGCCCTTATCCAGCGACAGCACGGCATGCCAGGTACCGGCATCCATCTCCAGCACTTTGCAGTCTTCACCTAACACCACGCGCTGGGTCACGTTACCGCTGTCATCAAAATTCAACACCAGAAAGCGACCGCTCAGCGCCGTCAGCAGTTCAAACGTGTGCGGGTGGCGATGGGGGCGAACATAGGTACCGGGTTCCATCGCGATGGCCAGGCGCTGCACCGGGTCGCTCAGCTCAGGGTGTAAATTGCGATGGGCGCGTAAGCGAGGAGAATTTGCAGCCTGCTCGCTTTGTTGCTGCAGGTCACTGAAAGTAATTTGTTTCATATACACCTTTGTGAATGGGGTCATCTTACGGCAACCCGATTGCCGCAAGACGTTATACCATCCTGAACGGTTGATGGGCGATGGCATTTGTGAAACAAATCGCTGCATGGATAAGCTTTCATATCTCCCGGCAGGAGGATCATCAGTAGAACTGACATGAAAATCGCCATTCCCCTTCTGATGACCGGTGAAAGTAACCGATACCATTATCCGCCCACATCCAGTTTACTTTTTCTTCCGACCCAACCTGAAAAACAAAATCGTCGATTCCCACACCGTGTTGTATCTCAGCAGGAAATCCCCCGACCTTGGTTCCCCTGTAGCGATTAAAGTCCTCAAAAAAACTATCACAGGCCTGCTCATCATCATTTACGCAAGAGAGATCAATAATGTCCCAGGCATCTTCCCATCCAGGTGCATCGTCAATGACACTCAGCCATTGAACAGGAAACGCGCGATACGGCGTGTCCAATTCAGGCAATAACTGAAGCCCTTCAAGGGTGGCATACTCGCGGATTAACCATCCTTCACCGTGCGGTTCGTCAAAGGGATGTTGTTCCAAATTGTGGAATAACACCAGAAGGGCTATCCCCTTTAACTGGTCGGGAATAACAGGAAGCTCGTCGACCCGAATCTGAAGAAGCGGAAACATCGGCTTGCCCTTCCAGGTGGGTAATCCTTCATCTGCAAGAGAAACGCCCTTTAGAAACCAGGATGTCATGGGATCTTCAGACGGCCGGAACCCACCTACCTGCGCGACCGATGCGGGTCTTAGTTTGGTCCGGAGTTCTTCTAAAACTGATGCACTCTCGAATTTCATGTTTGCTCGCTTTGTAGACTCTTTCTGCGTAGAAGTTTTACCACTCATTGTAAGGTAATCATCAGGCTCTAAGAAACGCATAGGATATTAAACCCTATGTTGAGTAAAACTCACATTGATTCCCACTATTTATCGTTTTTCAAAAGTGACGCCCCTGAAATACCATCCATTCATCCCTGGGATAGAAAAAATAAATAATACCAAGCCTGTATGGAGCACCTATGACACTCGATGTTTTATTCCATGTAATGAACATTATCTCGCCTCATAAATTTAGCGCCCAAGCAAATGTGCATGAGTTGATAACGTTACTTTCAACAGAAAAAGAAAGCTCAGAAGCGCTTTCACCTTTCATCCACCGACTGCACCTCCTCTCTTTCGCCCAAAGCAATCCGGGTAACGCCGAAGAGTTGCTCTCAGCGCATTTACCAAAAGAGGATGGGATCCTTCCGCTGCTTGACTTTGCGCAGTGGCCAAAGGTGCATTACGCCGCGTCAGGCGAAGCTCAGACGCGTGAATCCGAGGAGTATTTCCGTGCCATGACCTCGGCAGCCAATCTGTTACGCACTGCGCTGATCGATGCTGAACGTGCAAAAGGGACGCCTGCGCTTTATATTCTCGATAAATTACTTAACCTGAACAGCGCCCTGCCGGAAAGATATAAAAAGATGGCGAATATTCCCTACGCATAAATACGTTCAATATGCGGGATACCCCATAATAAATATTCCGCTATTTATTAAACCCGCTTTTCATTGTAATCAAGACAGACGATATCCAAAGAAGGCACCACCGGCGCGTTAAGGTTAAGCCACGCCAGCAGCCGTTCAATACTCTGTCCTCTGAGCGAATTTTTGGGCCAGACAAGGTAGTAACCGTCCCCTGTTGCTATCGCCTCCCTGAAGGGCAGCCCGAGCAGGCCGCTTTTCAACGCGTCGAGCGTGAGCCGGAGATCGGCCATCGCCACGCCGTGTCCGTGCATGGCCGCAAGGCTTCCCTGCTCCAGGGTGTCGAACACGATTCCGCCGCTCATGTCGAGGCCGGGGAATAAGCCCGTCCTTTTCAGCCAGCGCTTCCAGTCCCGTCTGTCCGGTGACGGATGAATAAGATCGCAATCTGGAAGCGTATGCCGGGCAGACTCCAGCAAAGACGGAGTGCAAACGGGAATAAGCCATTCGCTGAACAGCAGCCTGCTTTCTGTTGACTCGCCGAAATAGCCGTTACCGAGGAGGATCGCACAATCGTAAGGCTCACGACTGAAATCAACCGTGTCGAAGTCCATCCAGACGCTGGCAATTTCGATTTTCGGCTTCGCGTGGTTCTCGCGGAAGGATTTAAGCACATCCAGAAGCCATCGCATCGTCAGCGAGCTGGGTGCTTTAAGGCGCAGAAGGTGGTTTTCACTTTTGAATGCACGACAGGCCCACTCAATATTCGAGAAACTTTCGCTAAGCTGCCCGGCCAGAATACGTCCGGCATCGCTGACCTCCACTCTCGGCCCCTGTCGTTTAAACAATTCGCAATCGAACCACATTTCCAGCGTCTGGACATGCCTGCTGACCGCCCCCGGCGTGATATGGAGTGTTTCAGCCGCTTTGCTGAAGGAGTTCAGCCTTGCGGCAACTTCGAACGCGCGCAGCGCATACAGTGGCGGTAAAGACATACATTCCCTTTCTGTGAGGTTTAACTATGCAGTTTTTGTATTATCGGCACTCGGTGACTTGTCGCCCAGGTCCTCGGACGGAAACGTCAGCAGCAGCTCCCTCAGCAGGGACTCAAGCTGCGCGCGCTGCGCGTCAGACAAGTTGCTCAGCAGCGCATTTTGCGTCTGTGTGTGCACGATCAGCGCCTGTTCGATACGCTCCTGCCCGTGTGCCGTCAGGCTTACGAGGGTACTGCGCTTGTCATCCGGATCGGCAATTCGCCTGATAAGCCCTTGCTTTTCGAGATGGCTGAGCCGGTTCGTCATCGCCCCTGAGGTGATCAACAGCGATTTATACAGCTGTGTGGGGGAAAGGCAGTACGGCTCACCGGCGCGGCGCAGCGTGGCGAGCACGTCAAACTCCCCCTCGCGAAAACCAAACTGCGCCATCGCCTCCGCCCATTCTTTTCCCAAATGCTTCATCAGCCGGAGCATTCGGCCAAAAATTTTCATCGATGAGGCGTCCAGTTCCGGCATGGCACGGTTCCACTGGCCGACAACGAAGTCTACATGGTCTTTCATTTTCACCCCTGATGGCGTGGGTATTTATCCTGTTGTGCGGTACATCTTACGCAAAAACACATTTTATCTTAACGTTAAGATAAATGCTTGTGGCAATTTGCCCGGCCATTCACAACCGAAAAGGATCTCCTGTTGAAACGCACATCGCCTTTACTCTTCGCCGTTATCGCTTTTATCGTCGGGCTGAACCTGCGCCCCATTCTAGCCTCTGTCGGACCGTTGTTTTCCGTGCTGCAGCGCGAAGCGGGGCTAACGGCTACGCAATTTAGCCTGCTGACCACCCTGCCGGTCGCGATGATGGGACTGGCCGCCCTGTGTGGACCCAGCCTTTTAGCCAGAGTTGGTGCCGTACGGGGAATTATGCTCGGGCTCTTCATCCTGCTTGTGGCCTGTTTATTACGCGGTTTTAGCGCCTCACCGGAGAGTCTTATGGGCACCGCGTTACTGGGCGGGGCCAGTATCGGCACGATCCAGGCCTTAATGCCTGCCCTGATAAAAAAGGAATATACGCAAACGGCCAGCACGATAATGTCGCTATTCAGCACGGGCATTATGGCCGGTGCGGCAGTCGCCGCCGCCAGCGCCGAGCCGTTGTTTTCATGGCTGACGCTGAAGCCCGCGCTGGCAATGGCCGGGCTGTTAGCGCTGCTGTCGCTGATACTGTGGTTAACCCTGGTAAAGCATCCTCAGGGGGAAAAAACAGCCCCCGAAACCGTTACGCTCTCCTCCTCCCGTACGGCACTGCTGTTGCTCTTTTTCGGCGTGGGAACGGGAGCCTATACGCTGGTATTGGCCTGGCTGCCCCCGCTTTATATTCAGGCGGGATGGTCCGCACGCAGCAGCGGCTACATGCTGGCCTGGCTGACGTTAACCGAGGTTGTCGCAGGGTTTGCCGTCTCCGCGCTGATCGGTAAATTCCCCGACCGTCGCGTGCCGCTGATCGCCGTATTGTTGCTGCTGCTGGCGGGACTCCTGTGTCTGGTCTTTGCGCCGGGTACAACGCCGGTATTATCCACGTTGCTGCTTGGGACCGGGATCGGCGCCCTCTTCCCGCTGTCGCTCATCGTTACGTTCGATCATGCGCGAACGCCCGCGCAGGCCGGGAAGTTACTATCAAAAGTTCAGGGAGGTGGATACATGATCGCCGCGCTTATGCCGTTAATTGCGGGGATCGTTCGCGACAGTTCGGTCTCGCTGACCAGCGCATGGCTGATCATGAGTGCGGGAGTCGTGCTGCTGATCGTCATCGCGTTGAATTTTAAACCCGTCGTGGGCGTGCAGGCACGATGAATGCGATACCAGAATTGAGAGTCGTATTTCAGCCAGTCGTAATATAAATTCAGGGTGAATTTCACCTCACGCAGGAGTAGATATGTCGCAGACGTTAGCGGGAATGGATGTCTTGTTTGTCGCCGGGTTCGGGCCAATTTCTCGGGATACGGAGTCCAGCACCGCGTTTTATGTCCAGACACTCGGCCTTCCTCTGAAGCCGATGGAGGGGAATACCGATTATCTGCTCACTGAAGAGGGCCAGCTGGCAGGCGTGAAGCATTTTGCCGTCTGGCCGCTCGCACAGGCGGCTATGTCATGTTTTGGCGAAGAACAGTGGCCCGCAGAGCACCCGATACCGCAGGGATGGGTTGAATACGAAGTACAGGATCTCGATTCTGCTACCCGTATTCTGAGTGGAAAAGGCTATCGGTTACTGGTGGCTAACCGTATGGAACCGTGGGGGCAAACCGTCACTCGCCTGCTCAGCCCGGAAGGCTTGCTTACCGGGCTGACGATTACGCCGTGGTTGCGGGGATAATGTCTTATAGCGCGAAGCAGACTTGCATAAGGGCAATGTCTGCTTTGAGCGCGCGTGGACCAGGCAATGAACCGCTAAATATAGCGGTTTTTTCTTAATATTAAATAAGCTCTCACCTGTTTTCGAACCATCCGGATTATCTATAAAAATTTAGGAATTGACTCTTATTGTTCAATCCGCGCGGAGATCGTTCGGGTTTAATATTGTATTGCTGATGTTAAATCTATCGTAACTACATTTGTTAGTTATAACGCTAACTCACCCTCTGCTTATAAAAAGCTTGCACCTCGCAATGGCTAAAGCCTGTTAAAAAGTTAACATCTGGTTTTGCAATCATTTCCGACAAATTGTATTTATAACTCATTCAACCGGCAGGTTTCTGCACTCTTTCAACAAGTTGTTAAAGCTAAATATAACACAGTAAGATGTGTGATGAATTACATTACTAACTAACTATTTAATAGCGGAAGTTTTTCTTAATTGAGCACGAGCAGGAAATCTGTCGCCACATATAATTAACAATCCCTTTTCATTTCATTATATAAGTTTCACAATGGAATATTTAGTTAGCTAAATATAAATTTTTTTAATGCTTTACATTTTTTTTAATCAAGAGTATTACTTTTTAACGCCATATATAGATGAGGAATGGATGATGCATATATCGTATATTGATACGTACTTACCAGGATGTAATATCAACAATGAAGAGCTTGGGAGTAGATTAAACTTCAAACCTCAGTTAATAGAAAAATTATTTGGGAACTATGGGCGTCACTTCTCAACCAATCTAAAAACGGGAGAGAACACAGCATCGTGCACCGATTTAATACACTTAATGATGCAAAAGCTTATTTCGTTAAATGATAATGGAATGAGGGACATTGATTTTGTTCTGGTATCAACAGCTACTCCTGACTTGCTTTTACCCACCAGCATCAATGAAGCGTGTAGCATGATAGGGTTCAAAAATATTGAGACCTACCAAATCATTGGTGGTTGCTCTGGTGCCGTACAAGCATTAAAGATGGCTGATTATATGCTCAAAAGTGGCCAGCACCATAAAGGGTTAGTAATTGGCGTCGAATGTTCAAACAAGTTCCTCAATTTATTTGATGAAACCAAGACTAAAGTTGAACCGAAAGAAATGGTTAACTACTGTCTGTTTGGTGATGGCGTTGGTGGTTGTATTGTTAGCTCTGAAAGAACTTCGGGTTCTGTCTATGTGAAGGGTATTGATTACAAATACAATGGATTGCAGGAAAAAATTGGCCAACTGGCTAACTGGAGCGGCTCAAGGAAAGATTTTGATGATGGGCAACCTATGCTTAAAGAGGAATATAAATTAATTGAATGTTTAGTCCCTAAATTAACAAATGAGACATATACTGAGTTAAAAAACAAATACTCATCCAAACGAGACATCAGATGGTTTATGCCTCCTCAGCTGTCCGGACGTATGGTTAATAACATTTGTAATGGCATGAACATTCATGAGAGTAAAATCCTTTCGCTTGTTCATGAGATCGGTAATTGTGCAAATGCAGCTTTGTATTTTCAACTGAAAGAGTTTTTTGATCTATCAGATGAAGGCGATGAAGGGATTGCCATATCAATCGAATCATCACGGTGGTTATCTTCTGGTTTATATTTAAAAAAGGAATATTAAAATGAACCTCGACTTATTGAAAAAAATAAGAGAAGAGAAAACAAAAAACTATAATGGAATGAAAAAAATAAATAGCCTTTTCTTATGTAACCTCAGTCACAAAGCTGGGCTTTCTCTCATGAAGCATGGCGCTTCAGCGCTTGGTGTATTTCTGGATTTTATAGATATTGAATACAGTGATTTCTTTACCCTTCTAAATTTCAAAAAGGAAGATCTAAAGAGTTACAACCTTCAGAATATATATATTCTTTTGGATGAAAACTACTATCTTGATGAGTTTGGCCATTGCGAGGACATTGCATTAGCCAGACAGAACCTTTCAAAATTAAAAGATGAAATTAACGCCTCTCTGAAGATACTAGAGGAGTTGACTTGCAATAAAATAGACATTGTAATTTCAACTCTTTATTTAAACAGTGAGTGCATAAATGAATATATAAGTTTAGATGAAAGGAACGCACTGTCCGATTTGGTTTTTGACTTCAATATGTTTCTTGCTACAAAGAGGGATGAAAGCAAGCACAGCATACACCTCGTAAGCATGGCAGGGTTTAGAGGTAAAAGCATTGAGAATATTTATTCTGAACACAACACAGTAGCCAGTTTAGATTACCTCAATTTCTTTAGTGAAAAATCAATAAGTTACCTTCGTTTAAGCGAAGGTAAATCATTAAAGTGCATAATCACAGACCTGGATAACACTGTTTGGGGAGGTGTAGCTGCTGAGGGAGAGTATGAGAATAATGACTTGTATAACCAGGGAGCTTACAGGAAATATCAAAAGTGGTTGAAATGCATGCACAGACAAGGTGTTATCCTCTCAATATCCAGTAAAAATGATTTTCATGTAATAAAAGACTTTTTCTCAGAAAAGACACACGCGCTGGAAATTCAGTGGTCGGACTTTTCGTTCCCTGAGATAAACTGGGATAATAAAAGTGATAATATTTTAAAAATATGCAAAAACCTTAACTTAAGCCCTGAGCATGTTCTTTTTGTAGATGATAGTGATTTTGAGTTAGAGGAAGTAACCAACGCCATACCTAACATTAATACATTCCACTTTTCTAAAAATATTGATGAAAACATATCCAAGTTAGTTAATAGCGATTTTTTTATTAAAGGTTCAATCACTTTAGAAGACCGCCTCAGGAATGAAAGCTTTGCCAATAACATGAAAAGAGATGAGTTTTATAAGAGCAATAATTCCAAAGACGATTTTTTAAAAAACATATCCATGGAATTATCTGTCAGTAATTGTACCCCAGAGAATCACCCCAGAACCTCTGATCTAACTATGCGTACCAATCAGTTTAACCTGACAACCATGCGAATGGATACCACAGATGTTCAAAATTACATGTCGGAAAATTCAGGACAAATATTGCTTTTCAGATTCAGTGATAGATTTGGTAGTTATGGGATCATTGGCGCCTCATTTCTAAAAATTGAAGCAGACGCATGTTTGATCGAAAACATTGTCTTGAGTTGCAGAGCATTTGAACGAGGGGTCGAGTTTGCAATCATAAAATCCATAGGTTCTTTTGCTTCAGCAGAAGGTTGTTCTAAACTAATCGGCAGCTTCATTGAAACGATTAAAAATAAAAAATTCAAGAATTTTTATACTGAATGTGGCTTTGGAAAAATTAGCAATAATATATTTAGCATAGACATTGATGATCTTGATGTTTCTGAAAAATGTAAAAATATCACTATACTAAGGAGTTAAAATGGAACCCAATGAATTTATTGATTTTCTTAATCAAAAAACTGGCATGAATTTGAAGCATGACCAGGTTGACACCGATTTGACTCAAATAGCAGAATGGGATTCATTGACCTTTGTATATACAATAATGGAACTGGAATTCAGAAATAGCATCACATTAAATGTTGAAAAAATATTAAAATGCAACACCTTGCGTAAGATATTAAAGGTTGTAAATGATGAAATACAAAAAAATTGATAGCAACAGAAAGCAAACTCTTATTTTTCTGGAGCTGGCTAAAGCCATCAGAGGTGTTGCATTAATCGATGAAATAAAATCCCATCGACAATACACAAAATATGCCACATCACTCCTTATTAAGTCGATTAGTGACGCTCTTGATGAGGAACGACATCTAAATTGCATGATTAAATACGGAAGCGATAATAAACTGATCGAATTACAAGATATATCTGCGAGATTGACCGTATCATACGAAAACGATGGTTTCTCGACTGGAGTCTACTCTTCTGTTATCACCAACACAAATAATATGTCTACGTTAGAAGTATACAGAGCCATATCTGATTTAAAAAGCAAAGGAATAAGCAGTTTTGATGACTCCAAACGAATTAGGATGTTACAGAGATTGCCATATTTTTTTGCAAAATGGGTTTCGAAGTTCATTTTTTACTTTCGCCCTGCCGTTCAACGTGATTTTTTCAGGAGCTTTACTGTCACCTCCTTAGGAAAAAAAAGTTTAAAATTGTGCATCCCTATATCAGGCTCAACGTTTACATTTCAATTAGGATCCCCCAAAATTTTAGATGCAGATGAGTGCTTGTTTAATATTGTCATGATCTACGATCATCGAGTTATTGATGGCATTCAAGCTTCAAATCTGCTGGACAAGATAAAAACCTTTTATTCTAAACATTTAAATGATTTAGGGCAAACAGATGTATTCGTTGAATGAATGTAAGAAATTTGTCTCTTTGCATGCTAAGACATTAAACCTCGGGAAGGATTTTACTAATTCATTATCCCTAATCACTACGCTATCCGACGACTCACCCCATGGTTGGGCAAGAGTGTTTTCAGAGGAGGCTGACAAACAATTAAAGAAAAATCAAACGGAGAAAGCATTAGGTTACTTAAATATTGCACGATTCCCGTATGCAGATACTCCAGTCCAAAAAGAAGCATATAAACGCTATCTTTCACTATTCCATAAAGAATACGTAGAAACAGGCTTTCTGGAATCGAAGAAGACAGATAATGGAAAATCAAGCTTCTATTACAAAAAGGGAAAGTCAAAAGTCACAGTTATCATTTGCGGAGGAATAATCTCTCTTAAAGAACAATGGATTCGGGCATTAAAAACCTTCAATAAGTTGGGGTGTTCAGTAGTGCTGTATGAAATGCCCGGCGTAGGTGAAAATCGCGAAGCTTACGATAATAAATCACTTAATCTATTCTCGCACATCATTGATTCGATAGGTTTTGCTGATGATGAAATATGCCATGTTGTAGGAATAAGCTTTAGTGGTTATTTTGCATTAAAAGATACCTGCACTAACGCAAGAATTAAATCAATAACGATGACAGGAACACCGCTTGTGGATTTTTTCCACGACCGTCAGTCTTTTGACAGGTCGCCGGAAATTACTAAAGATATACTTGCATATTTGATTTCCCAAAAAACATCCCTTAAAAGATTCGCAAAACTCGCTTTATAACTTCCTGGACGAGCACTTCCCAAGAATTAACATTATTAGAAATGACATAGCCATTTACTACTCGCAAAGTAAATTTGATGAGGTTATTTCTGCCAATGAAGTGCAGGCATTAGTCAAAGGTTTTGATGATATTTATTTACTTTTGTTACCTGATGAGCATGGCTCACCAAAATTTTACAAAGTTGTCTTTATGTTCGTTTTATGGAGTATATCAAAAACCATCAATGCCAATTGGTTTGTACCTCGAATGCTAAGAGCGGGGATACATTTACTATATGTTATCCTTTTAATAAAAAATGCTTTCCCTTGCAAACATAAAGAGTCTGCGGGCACAGAGATACCGTCAGTTCAGGGGGAAAATATATAAAGAGTCAGTGGTATTTTGCAACGATCATGAACGGGAATGCGCTGGCTTCTGCTTACTCTCCCATGGCACGTAGCGGACCGCCTGAAGTGCCGAGCGGTCTGCGATGAGCGAGAAGCAAACATCAGTAATAGTCATACGGTCAGTCACCTGACGCACACAGGCTTAAGGGTGTATGCAAAACGATATGAAAATCATAATAAATATGGCTGAAGAATACTTTGTTATCTCTTTCTCCAGGCTGGTTTATAATTGACTGCTTGCTCGAAGCCAAAACGAGGGTAATATGACGCGGTAAGATAGTTCCAGGCACCAAACTATCACCTCCTCAGTGCCTCAACAATTGCCCCCTCCATTTTCTCGGGCGTAGTCATCGGTGCAAAACGCTTGAGCGGTTTACCGTCGCGTCCGATTAGAAACTTAGTAAAGTTCCACTTAATCCGCTCGCCCAGCACGCCGGGCAGTTCGTTTTTCAGATAACGAAACAGCGGATGCGCTGCGTTACCGTTAACCTCGACTTTCTCAAACATCGGGAAGCTCACGCCGTAGTTGATGTAACAGGTTTTCGAGATTTCGTCGGCGCCGCCGGGTTCCTGTTTGCCGAACTGGTTACAGGGGAAGCCCAGCACGACTAATCCTTCATCGGCGTATTTCTTGTATAGCGCTTCAAGGCCACCGTACTGTGGCGTGAAGCCGCACTGGCTGGCGGTATTAACGACCAAAACCACCTTTCCTGCATAGTCGGCCATAGAGATAAGCTGCCCATCCAGACGGGTGGCGGTAAGTTGATAAAAGCGAGTCATACTGAAATCCTCAAAGCAGGCCGAAAAGTCACGGTAACCATCAACGAGCCGCCACCGTGTAGAAAGTTTACATTCACGCAGGCTATTTGTGATACATTCCTGGCGCGCCAATGACCACCACACTCGCTACCAGGTATGCAGAACATAACAAAAAAAATTATCTGGCTTCTGCTTACTCTCCCACTCCTCAGCGGTTGTGGCACGCTCTCGCAAATGTCCTCCCCGGAAGGTACTCAGGAACTTCTCACCCATGATTCACTGGATGGCGACGTTGACAGCGTGGTGCGTCACTACATGGCGCAAAAATCCGTTCCCGGGATGACGGTCGCGGTGATCCATAATCACGGCTCACCGCAGTTTTACACCTGGGGCGTAACCGATGCGGTCAATCGCTATCCGGTCAGGCCAAATACCCTGTTTGCGCTTGGCTCCCTCAGCAAAGGGATCACGGCGGAAGTGGTGGCTTGTCTGGTGAATGAAGGGCAACTGAACTGGAACGATAACCTGGCGACATTGCTTCCGCCGGGGACGCCGCTTAGCGCGGATGCACAAAAAATCACCCTGCTTGAACTGGTAACCCACACCTCCGGCCTGCCGCGTCAGAATATGGATGTTCCGATGCTTGGAAAATTCATCAGCTACTTAAGCACGGGCGATAATTTCTACGGTGAGCTGGATAGCGATAACGTGCTGCGCTACCTCGCCGACTGGCGAGCGCCAAAGAATAAAGTGCCGCAGTACTCCAATACCGGCTACGCCCTGATCGGCTATATCCTGAAACACAAAACCGGCGAAGATATCCAGAGTTTAGCCTCGCGCTATATTTTCCATCCACTGCAAATGGCTAACAGCAGCTTTACACCCCGGCAGCTAAAAGGGTATCCACAGCGGGCGCTTGGCCACGCGGGCGATCAGCCGAAGTTTATCCCGCGCGGGCAGCTCACCCCGGACTGGCATTTTTCCAACAACATGGTGGCGGCAGCGAGCTTATACAGTAACGCCGAAGATCTGGCGATCTATGCCCGCTATCACGTCTTAACGACCCACAATCCCCTGCTGGACAGCGTCTTTGCCGAAGTCAGAAATACCGATATTCAACGTCCCGACGGGGTACAGGGTATTGCCTGGACCACCGACTTTATCGGTCTGGAAAAAATCACCTATCAGGTCGGTTATATCGGCGGCTACTCCAGCTTTATCGGCTATGACAAAGAAAAAGGCAATGCGGTGGTGGTGCTGCAAAATACCTTTAACTGGAGTAATTACATTGGCATCGCGCTATTGATGGATATGGCGAAAAAAGACGGCCTTATTACCTCTGGCAACCGTTTTGCGAGTAATGGGATGCCTGAACGCGTTTATCAGCAATAACGGTGAACGCCCGCCGTCAGATTCAGGCCTGATGTGCCAGATCTTCACGAGTCGGCCCCTGAAAGTAGATGGTACTAATATGGCAACTTCGAGGCTGAGTCAGCACAAAACGCATCGTTTCCCAGATAGACCGTCCATTAACCAGACGCTCCCCCATTCTTGTTTGATTATCGACATGCGCATCTAAACCGGTCAGTTCAAAATCAGGCGGATACAACCCGGTTACCCGAATATTTTCTTTGGATAAGTGTTCTGACAGTTTCGTTGTAAATCCGCTGAGCCCGTGTTTGCTGGCAAAAAAAGCGGGATGGGCAATGGAATCTGTAAAATTCGGAATACCGCATGCGGAAATAATCGCAATGATGTCAGCGCTCTCTGAGCGTCGCAATCCAGGAAGCAGCGCCTGGGTGAGCAGGATTGAACCAGTCAGGCCTGAACTGACGGTACTGACGATTTCTGTGCTCGATTGTTCGTCTATCGTCCCTGACAGCCACTGAGCAGCATTCAGTATTAAAATATCGATTGGCCTGTCTGAACGTAAGACCTGTGAAGAGAACTGAGAAACGGATTCCGGCTGGGCTAAATCGCAGAGATACCCTCTTGCCACACCCCCTTCAGCCGCGATGAGGGCGCAGGTTTTTTCTATATCATCGATCCGACGGGCGCTAAAATCCACGTCAACGCCCTCTCGCGCCAGCCAGACGCAAAGCGCCTGACCAAATCCCCCACCGCCACCCGTGATAACAGCGCGTTTTCCTCTCAGCATAACTCTGCGTCCTCTATCGTGATGAATCTGTGTCGGAGGATTTATAGCATGGTGAGGCGGGGTAACATCTTCCCGTTAGTGCCGTGGCGCGATCTTCCCGTCCTACACCGCCGACTTCGGCCTTAAATTCTCATCAAACGTCAGCCGTTTCCGTTCAGGCTCAACCTCGCGCAGCGGCTCCACCTGGTGCATAGTGAGCTTGCAGCGTTCCACCAAAACCTGATACTCCCGCGTCCCCTGCTGCTTCCATGCCAGCTCCTGCTCGCTCAGCGCGCGAATCGCTTTGGCCGGGCTGCCGATAATCAAATGGTTAGCGGGCATCTCCGCTTTCGCCTTCACGAACGCCGCCGCGCCGACGATGCTGTTTTCGCCGATGACCGCCCCGTCCATCACCACCGCGTTCATGCCCACCAGCGCATTGCGGCGGATCACGCAGCCGTGAAGAATGGCGCTGTGGCCGATATGCCCATCCTCTTCCACCACCGTGTCCTGCTCCGGGAAGCCGTGCATCACGCAGTTATCCTGAATGTTGGCACCGTCTTTCACCACGATACGGCCAAAATCACCGCGCAGGCTGGCGTTAGGACCAACATAGACGCCTTTGCCCAGAATCACGTCGCCAATCAGCACCGCCGTTGGGTGAACGTAGCTCTCGTCAGGTACCACCGGCGTCAGACCATCAATTTGATAAACAGGCATCTTCACTCCTTATGCGCTTGTAAGACCACCAAAGCGTTGATAGTAGAGCGTGCCGGGCACGGGCAGTTCGCCCACGGAGGTTTCGCCCTTCTCGCTGACAAACGCCAGCGCCCCCGGCGCGACACGCTGATAGATATTAATGCAGAGCTGTCGGGCGCTTTGTCCCGCCCAGTGCGCGGGCAGCAACTCTTCCGGCAGCAGCGGGTCTTTCAGCACCACGCGACGATAAAAATGAATCAGCAGCAGCTGGATCTGGAAGCAGCGTTCCGGCGTCAGATCCTCCGGCGCGGCCTCTTTCAGCAGCGGGAGCAGCGGCCGGAACGAGTTGATAAACGACTCGTACATCGCGTTTTGCTCGGTTAACTGCCAGCACTCTTCTACGCGTGAACGCAGCGCGGCGCGGGAGAGCGCCAGCGGCGAGTGGGCTTCAAAGAAAATCACGTTTTCCGCCACCCCGGCATCGTGAAGCAGAGACTGCACGTCTGCCAGATGCTGCGACGGCGAGGCCATCAGGCTCGGGGCCAGCGTGCCAAACCCCTGCCAGATCAGCTGTTTTTTGACGTCGGCGAGGGTGGTTTTGTCCAGCCCTTCTGAGAGCAGCAATAGCCATTTTCCGTCCCAGGCGGGCAGTTCCGCACGGTAGATCTTATTTTCCGCACGGCGCGTCAGGCGCAGCCCCTTATCGCTCAGGCGGTAAAAGCTGCGTCGCCCGAGGCGGGAAACATCCAGCCAGCCCTCTTTGTTAAGGCGAAACAGCGCGGTGCGTACAAAGCGCTCTCCAAATCCCATCCCTTCCAGTAACGCGGCCAGGCTGCCGAGCCAAATCTCTCCGCCGCGATGGGAAAGCGCGTCACCGTATAACGAGGAGATAAGCGAGGTCCCGCTGACGGGAACGGAACTGACCGCGTGCTGGATAAAGGCGTCGAGTTTATTCATGTGATTCATTCTGTTGTTATTTTTGTCCTGGATGAATCATAGCATAGGACCCACACCCTAACCCTCTCCCAAAGGGAGAGGGCCGGGGTGTGGGAAAACTTAACCGTTGGCCGCCGCTTTACGCAGGTCAAACACCCGGCAGGCTTTCCCCTCCGAGCGCGGAATGCTGCCGCAGTTCACGATCGTCACGTCGGTGGAAATCCCCACCATCGACTTAATGCGGTGGCGCAGCTGGTGACACACCTGGCAACGCTGCTCGTGCGTCAGCGTGAGGCTGCTCTCTTTCAGCTCCACCTTCACGGAAAGTGAATCAAGATGCCCGCGACGGTTCACCTCCAGCTGGTAGTGCGGCGAAAGATGTTCGAACTTCACAATCTCCTCTTCCAGCTGCGACGGGAAGACGTTGACGCCGCGAATGATCAGCATATCGTCGCTGCGGCCGCTGATGCGGTCCATACGGCGCATGCTGCGCGCGGTTGCCGGGAGCAGACGCGTCAGGTCGCGGGTGCGGTAGCGGATCACCGGCAGCGCCTCTTTGGTCAGCGTGGTGAACAGCAGTTCGCCCTGCTGGCCGTCATCCAGCGGCGTGCCGTCGTTCGGGTTAACGATCTCCGGGTAGAAGTGGTCTTCCCAGATGGTCGGGCCGTCGACGGTTTCGATACATTCCATCGCCACGCCTGGCCCCATCACTTCGGAGAGGCCATAGATGTCCAGGGCCGTAATCCCTAAGCGTTTTTCAATTTCACGGCGCATGGCCTGCGTCCACGGCTCGGCGCCGAAGACGCCCACGCGCAGGGAACAGGTGCTGGCATCGCCGCCCATCTGACGCTCCAGTTCCTCAATCAGGTTGAGGCAGTAGGATGGCGTCACCATGATCATGTCCGGCTGGAAATCGCGGATCAGCTGCGCCTGCTTCTCCGTCTGGCCGCCGGACATCGGGATCACCGTCGCGCCTAAACGCTCGGCGCCGTAGTGCGCCCCCAGCCCGCCGGTAAAGAGGCCATAGCCATACGCCACGTGAATTTTGTCCTTCGCGCTGCCGCCCGCGGCGCGCAGGGAGCGAGCCACCAGGTTGGCCCAGTTGTCGATGTCACCCTGGGTGTAGCCGACAACCGTCGGTTTGCCGGTGGTGCCGGATGAGGCGTGAATGCGCACCACCTGCTCCATCGGCACGGCGAAGGTATCGAACGGATAATTATCCCGCAGGTCCTGCTTGGTGGTGCACGGGAACTTACGGATATCCGCCAGCTCTTTGAAATCGTCAGGATGAACGCCCGCGGCGTCAAACTTGCGTTTGTACATCGGCACGTTGCTGTAGGCGTGATGCAGCGTCCACTTCAGACGTTCGGTCTGCAGCGCCTGTAACTCGTCAAGGGAGGCCGTTTCAATCGGATCAAGCTTTGTTGTATTTGTCATTGTAGGGTACTCACATTGTTTTTATGCTCAAACACGCTCAAGGATCATGGCAATGCCCTGACCCACACCGATGCACATCGTACACAGCGCGTAGCGCCCGCCGCGTCGGTGCAGTTCGTTACTCGCGGCCAGCGCCAGTCTGGCACCGCTCATGCCCAGCGGGTGGCCCAGCGCAATCGCGCCACCGTTCGGGTTGACGTGCGCGGCATCATCCGGCAGGCCCAGCTGACGCAGCACGCCCAGCACCTGCGCGGCGAAAGCTTCGTTAAGCTCGATCACGTCCATATCGTTAATACTGAGTCCGGCGCGCTCCAGCACCCTGCGAGTGGCCGGTACCGGGCCGAGCCCCATCAGACGTGGCTCCACGCCCGCCGTCGCCATCGCCACGATCCGCGTGCGCGGGATTAACCCCTGAGCCAGCGCCATCTTCTCGCTGGCGACGATCAGCGCCGCAGCGCCGTCGTTGACGCCGGAGGCATTTCCCGCCGTAACCACTCCGTTCTTACGGAACGGCGTTTTCAGACCGGCAAGCTGCTCGAGTGTGGTGTCCGCGCGCGGATGTTCATCCACGCTGAACGCTGTGACTGCCCCTTTTTTGCCCGGCACCAGCACCGGCACAATCTCCTGCGCCAGAATGCCGTTCTGCTGCGCCTGCGCGGTACGCTGCTGGCTGCGCAGCGCGAACGCGTCCTGATCGGCACGGCCGATATTTAACAATTCAGCTACATTCTCTGCCGTTTCCGGCATACTGTCAGTTCCGAATTGCTGATGCATGAGCGGATTCACAAATCGCCAGCCGATGGTGGTATCGAAGATCTCCGCCTGACGCTGAAACGCGGCGGTGGCTTTACCCATCACAAACGGCGCGCGGGACATCGACTCCACGCCGCCCGCGATCAGCAGGTCGCCGTCGCCCGCCTTAATGGTGCGGGCGGCAAAACCAATCGCGTCCAGCCCGGACCCGCACAAGCGGTTAAGGGTGGTCCCGGACACCGTCTGCGGCAGCCCGGCCAGCAGGGAAGACATGCGCGCCACGTTGCGGTTATCTTCCCCCGCCTGGTTGGCGCAGCCGAAAATCACGTCGTCAATCCGCTCGAGGTCGAGCTGGGGATAGCGGGCCAGCAGCGCGCGCAGCGGCACGGCACCGAGATCGTCGGTTCGGACTGCGGCAAGCGAGCCACCGTAGCGCCCCACCGGGGTTCGAACGCCATCACAAATAAATGCGTCACGCATCTGTCTCTCCTGTCACGCTGCCGCCGATGCGGTGAGATTTTCCGCGAAAAAGGGCGACGGTTTTCTGTTGTTGGTTCTGGATTTCAATGTCGTACACGCCGGTCAGCTTGCCCTGATGCTTCACCCGCGCGGTGGCGGTGAGCGTGTCCCCGGCAAAGCCCGGACGCAGAAAATCAATCGAGCAGCCGGAGGCTACCGCCGCCAGCCCCTGGCTGTTGCAGGCGTAGGCAAAGGCGGTGTCCGCCAGCGAAAAAAGCTGGCCGCCGTGGCAGGTTTTATGGCCATTCAGCATCTGCGGGGTGATGGTCATGGTCACCACCGCGTAGCCCTCGTCCATCTCGACAATGTCCATCCCCATCGCCTGCGCGCAGGCGTCCCGTTCGTACATCGCGCGGGCGTTATGCCAGGCGTTATGACTCATAGCTACTCTCCAGAAGCGCGCGCTGGCGCAGCAGTGAACAGGGGCGATAGCGCTCTTCGCCGTAATGACGCTGCAGGTTCTCCAGCAGCGTCAGCAGGCGCTGCCAGCCCAGGCGCTCGCCCCAGGCGATCGGCCCGCTCGGGTAGTTCACGCCGAGGCGCATAGCGGTATCGATGTCCTTCTCGCTGGCGACCCCTTTTTGCAGGGCATCCAGCGCCTCGTTGGCAATCATCGCCAGCGTCCGCCAGATCAGCAGGCCGGGATAATCGGCAATTTGCACCACCCGATGCCCCTGCTGTTGCAGGTAGCGGATGGCTTTTTGCGTCGCGGTGTGCGGGTTGCTGGCCGCGGCGGCAATGACCGCCACGTCACGCTCAATGCGGTCCACCACCACCACCGGGCCGTTGAGCCGCAGCGCCAGCGCCTGCGCGGTCTCTCCCTGCGTTTCAACCAGATAGACATCATCTATTTCCGTGACACCGTCACGTATTTTTTCCACGCGCATCGGGCTATAGCTGTCGTTCACCGACTCAACCCACTGCACGTCAGGTTTGTCACCCTGCCAGTCGTAAACGCCTTTCCCGCTCTTTTTGCCCAGCCTTCCTGCCAGCACTAGCTCCTGCTGCACCAGCGAAGGCAGAAAACGACGCTCCTGCCAGAAGGCGTTAAATACCGAGCAGGTCACCGCAAAGTTCACGTCCTGACCAATCATGTCGGTCAGCTCCAGCGGCCCCATCGGGAAACCGCCGCCTTCCCGCAGGGCGGCATCAATCACCGCCGGCGGAGCGACCTGTTCCTCCAGCGCGCGCCAGGCTTCAGAATAGAACGGACGGGCGACGCGGTTGACGATGAACCCCGGCGTTGACTGGCAGCGAACGGGCTGTTTGCCCCAGTTCAGCGCCAGCTCGCACAGCTCGTCGGCCACTTCCGCAGAGGTCGCCAGCCCGCTAACCACCTCCACCAGCTTCATCACCGGCGCCGGGTTAAAGAAGTGCAGCCCTGCGACCCGCTCCGGGTGGTGGACGTCCGCCGCAATCGCCGTGACGGAGATGGAAGAGGTATTGCTGGTCAGCACCGTCTGGGGCGGGCAGATCTCAGCCAGCTGAGCAAACAGCGCCTTTTTCACCTCCAGACGCTCTGAGGCCGCTTCTATGACCAGATCGGCCGCACAGAGCGCGTCGATATCCGTGACGGGAACCAGCCGGGCCAGGATCTGGCTCCCGGCATCGGCGGAGAGTTTTCCGCGCGTTACCCGGGAGGCCAGACGCTGGCGGATCCCGTCGATAGCGCGCGATATCGCATCGCTGGAGATGTCGTAGATCAGCACCTGATGACCGTGGCTGGCGGCGACTTCGGCAATCCCTGCGCCCATCGTGCCGCTGCCGATCACGGCGACAGTCCGTATATTCAGCATCTTATTTCCCCGTAAAGTTCGGCGCGCGCTTCGCCAGGAAGGCGCTAATGCCCTCGCGGTAATCGTCGCTGCGTCCGGCCAGACGCTGATAGTCGCGCTCCAGATCGAGCTGGTCGTCCAGGGTGTTGGTTTCTGCAGCGTTGATGGCCTGCTTGATCAGCCCCAGCCCGAAGGTCGGCTGCGACGCAAAGTGCAGCGCCATCTGCTGCGCCGTGGTGGAGAGCTGCTCGTCATCCACCACCTGCCAGATCATCCCCCACGCCTGCGCCTGTTCGGCGCTGAGTTTGTCCCCGAGCAGCGCCAGCCCCATGGCGCGGGCGCGTCCCGCCACGCGCGGCAGCAGCCAGGTGCCGCCGCAGTCCGGCACCAGGCCGAGCTTGCTGAAGGCCATCACGAAGTTGGCGGAACGGGCGGCAATGACCATGTCGCACCCCAGCGCCAGCGTGGCCCCCGCACCTGCCGCCACGCCGTTAACGGCACAGATGACCGGTTTAGGCAGCTTTGCCAGGCGGCGAACCAGCGGGTTATAGAAGGTTTCAACGGACATCCCCAGATCCGGCGCCGGGCCGTTGGGGTCGACGTTGCGGTCATTCAGATCCTGACCGGCACAGAAGCCGCGTCCTGCCCCGGTGATCAGCAGACAGCGCACGGTGTCATCACGCTCGGCCTGTTTCAGGCACTCGGCCAGCTGCTGGTGCATCACGTCGTTAAAGCTGTTCAGACGCTCCGGACGGTTCAGCGTAATGGTCATCACGCCCTGTTCTACATGACTGAGAATAAATTCCACAATTAGCGTCCTTTAAAGTCGGGGGTGCGTTTTTGTAAGAAGGCGTCGATGCCTTCCCGGCGGTCTTCAGTGGCGGAAAGTAGCGTAAACAGCTGGCGCTCCTGAGCCAGACCGGCCTGGAGCGGCACCTCCTGTGACTGGCGCAGCGCCTGTTTGGCCGCCTGCAGCGCCAGCGGCGAGTGGCGCGCCATCAGGGCCGCCTGCTTCAGGGCATACTCCAGCGTCAACGCCGCCGGGAAAACATCGCTCACCAGCCCGGCGTTCAGCGCCTGCTCGGCGGAAATGCTCTCGCCGGTCAGCACCATTTTGCTGGCCAGCGATTTCCCGACGCTGCGGATAAGGCGCTGGGTGCCGCCCGCGCCGGGCATGATGCCGAGCGTGATTTCCGGCAGGCCGAAACGGGCGTTGTCACCGGCAATCACCACGTCGCACAGCAGCGCCAGCTCGCAGCCCGCGCCCAGCGCGAAACCGTTCACGGCGGCGATCAGCGGTTTAGGAAAAGCGTTGATACGCGCCCACAGCTGCGGGCGAATATCGTTCAGGGTGGCAGGCAGGTCTTTCTCCGCCATCTCATTGAGATCGGCCCCGGCGGCAAAGCAGCGCTCGCTGCCGTAAATCACGCAGACGGCAATGTCGGCATCCACGGCGGCGGCCTCAAGCTGTTCCGCAAGCTGGGTTAACAGCGCGTTGTTGAGGGCGTTGCGCGCCGCCGGACGGTTGAGCGTCAGCTGCAGCACGCGGCCATGACGGGTAACAGTCAGCTCGCTCATGCCATCCCCTTCGCGTCGAAGTCGACGATCACGTCGGCGGTTAACGGTAATGACTGGCAGCTCAGCACATACCCGGCGGCCAGCTCGTCCGGCTCCAGGCTGTAGTTGGTCGCCATGTCCACCTTCCCGCGCAGCACTTTGCATTTGCAGGTGGCGCAGACGCCGCCCTTGCAGGCATACGGCAGATCTGCCCCCTGACGCAGGGCGGCATCAAGAATGCTTTCGTCGTCCGCCGTCAGGGTAATTTCACGGTCGCGCCCGTCCTGGCGAACGGTCACTTTCTGTCCGCCCGCCTGCACGTGCACCGCGCGCTTAACGGTGATTCCGGAGGTGTTAAAGCGCTCAAGGTGAATGGATTTGTCCTGCATCCCCAGCGCCTTCAGCGTGGCTTCCGCGTCGTCCATCATCGCCGACGGGCCGCAGATAAAGGCCTCGTCATACTGGCGGAAGTTAATCAGGGTTTTCGCCAGCGCCTGCAGTTTTTCCCCGTCGATGCGGCCATAGAGCAGATCGCTGTCCAGCCGCTCCTGGCTGAAGATGGAGAGCAGCTGCAGCCGCTGAGGGTATTTGTCCTTCAGGTCCGCCAGCGCCTGGCGGAACATCATGCTCTGGCTGCTGCGGTTGCCGTAGATCAGGGTGAAATGGCTGTTCGGTTCAGTCGCAAGCGTCGCGGAGATAATCGCCAGCATCGGGGTGATCCCGGAGCCTGCCGCAATCGCCAGGTAGTGGCCTTCACGTTCGGCCTGTGGCTGGTAGCCAAACTGCCCCTGAGGAACCATCACCTCCAGCGCCATGCCCGCTTTGATCTCATCCCGGGCATAGCGGGAAAAGCGCCCGCCGTCGATGGCTTTGACCGCCACGCTGATTTCGCCCGGAGCGGTACTCCGGCAGATGGAGTAGCAGCGGCGCAGCTCGTCTCCGCCAAGCGTCGTTTTTAACGTCAGGTGCTGGCCGGGACGGAAGCGGTAGGCCTCCTGCAGCGCCTGCGGCACCGCAAAGGTAATGGTCACCGCGTCGCGGGTTTCGGGTTCCACTTTTGCCACTGTTAATGAATGAAACGTTGTCATGGCAGCCTCAAATACATTTGAAATAGTCGAAGGGCTCACGGCAGCTATTGCAGCGGTAGAGCGCTTTGCAGGCCGTTGAGCCAAATTCACTGATAAGCGAGGTGTCGGTGCTGGCGCAGCGCGGGCAGCTCACCTCAACCGGGGCGTGCGCGTGACAGCTATGCCCCACCGGTGGACTGATGCCGTACGCCCGCAGGCGCTCGCGCGCGTCGGGGGTCATCCAGTCGGTGGTCCAGGCGGGTTCAAGCTGGAGCACAATGTGCACCGGGGTAAAGCCGTGCGCGGTCATCGCCTCGCGGATCGCCCCCAGCAGGTGTTCCGTCGCCGGACAGCCCGAATAGGTCGGCGTAAAGCCAATGACCCAGCCTTCCCCCTGCGCCTTCACGCTGCGCACCATGCCTAAATCGGTGATGGTTAACACCGGCACTTCCGGGTCCGGGATCTGGCTTAGCAGCGCCCAGATCTGTGGGATTTGCGCGGGCGCGATGTCGACGAGGCGTTGCATAGCGTTCTCCTTTACCACTGCTGACCGGGATACGCGCGCTGGAGATACTGCATTTCCGCCAGCATCGGGCCCAGATGTTCGGTATGCAGCCCCTGCTTGCCCCCGGTGCGGTACGCCATCTCGGCGGGCACCTGCAGGCAGGCTTCATTCAGACCGGCATACACTTCGCTTTCCCACGGCTGGCGCAGGAGGCGCGGGTCAACCGCCACGCCGGACTCAATCAACTCCCGCTCGACGTCATCGGCCTCAAACAGCTCGGCCGTAAAACGCCACAGGTTGTCGATGGCCTGCTGCATTTTTTGCGCGGACGTTTCGGTCCCGTCGCCCAGACGCACCAGCCAGCCGCGGCTGAAGCGCAGGTGGTAGCGCGCCTCTTTAATCGCTTTGGCGGCAATGGCGGCAAGCTGGCCGTCGCGGCTTTGGGCCAGGCGTTCATACAGCGCCACGTTCCAGGCATCCATCAGGTACTGACGGGCAATGGTGTCGGCGAAGCTGCCGTTCGGCTGCTCCACCAGCAGGAGATTGCGGAACTGGCGCTCGTCGCGGCCAAACGCCAGCGTGTCTTCATCGCCCTGGCCTTCCAGCTCCGCGGCATAGGTCAGGAAATTGCGCGCCTGGCCCAGCAGGTCGAGACCGATATTGGCGAGTGCGAGGTCGATCTCCAGCTCCGGCGCGTGGCCGCACCAGGCGCCGAGACGCTGGGAGAGGACCAGACCGTTATCGCCCAGACGCAGGGCATAGGCAGTGACTGAATTCATTCTTTGCCTCACATGTGCTCGATGCCGTCAGGGATGGTGTAGAACGTCGGATGGCGGTAAACCTTGCTTTCCGCCGGGTCGAAGAACTCGCCGCGCTCTTCCGGCTGGGAGGCGACAATCTCGCTCGCTTTAACCACCCAGATAGAACACCCTTCGCTGCGGCGGGTGTAGGCATCACGCGCATTTTCCAGCGCCATGCGATCGTCGGCGGCATGCAGACTACCCACGTGACGGTGGGATAACCCTTGTTTGCTGCGTACGAACACTTCGTACAGCGGCCAGTAGACATTGCTCATCGTGATTCCTCTTAAGCCACTTTGCGGGCGTGTTGTTTTTCCGCGTGCGCCAGTGCGGCTTCCCGCACCCACGCCCCCTCTTCCCAGGCTTTACGTTTGGCGGCCAGGCGTTCGTGGTTGCAGATGCCGCGCCCGTTAATGACCTCGTCAAACTCGTGCCAGCCAATCTCGCCGAAGCGGTAGTGGCCGCTCTCTTCATCAAAACGCAGGTCGGGATCGGGCACCGTCATGCCCAGCATCTCCACCTGCGGCACCGTGTTGTCGACAAAGCGCTGGCGCAGCTCGTCGTTGCCGAAGCGTTTGATTTTCCACGCCAGGCTGCGGGCGCTGTTCGGCGAGTTGTCGTCGTTCGGACCGAACATCATCAGCGCCGGCCACCAGAAGCGGTTGATGGCGTCCTGCAGCATCTGGCGCTGGCCCTCGCTCCCCTGCGCCAGCGCCATGCAGGCTTCAAAGCCCTGACGCTGGTGGAAGCTCTCTTCTTTACAGATTTTCACCATCGCGCGGGCATAGGGACCGTAGGAGGTTCGGCACAGCGCCACCTGGTTGACGATGGCCGCGCCGTCCACCAGCCAGCCGATCACGCCGATATCGGCCCAGCTCAGGGTCGGATAGTTGAAGATGGAGGAGTATTTCATCTTGCCGTCGAGCATCTTCTGGTAGATATCTTCCCGCGCGCAGCCCAGCGTTTCCGCCGCGCTGTAGAGGTAGAGCCCGTGTCCGGCTTCGTCCTGCACCTTCGCCAGCAGGATCGCCTTGCGGCGTAGCGTCGGGGCGCGGGTGATCCAGTTCCCTTCCGGCAGCATGCCGACAATTTCGGAGTGCGCATGCTGACCAATCTGGCGGATCAACGTCTTACGGTAGGCGTCAGGCATCCAGTCCTGAGGCTCAATCGCCGTCTCCTGCGCTATGCGCTGCTCAAACCGTTGTTCTTGCGTCACGTCATCACCTTTATGATTCGTTAGTTTGCAAATTAAAGCGTAATGTTGAATCACTTTGTTTTTTAAAAGTTACACAAAGGTTAAATATAACCCCAAGAATTGTTTCCTTGTTTTGTGATACCGCTCGCAAGGCTTTTACTGCAGGCGTACTGAAGAGCGTCCTCGCGCGCCGCGTTTCATCAGAGCGGATCACAATGTTAACAATTCATTAAAACTCAGCTTGATTTTTATGATTCATGATCAAACTATTAATGGGTAAATTACGTAACATTTGGAGATAAGCGATGCAGCAGTTAGCCAGCTTCTTATCCGGTACCTGGCAGTCTGGCCGGGGCCGCGAACGCACTATTCATCACGCCATCAGTGGCGAAGCGCTGTGGAGCGTGACCAGCGAAGGGCTGGACATGGCGGCCGCCCGTCGCTATGCGATTGAGCGCGGCGGCGAAGCGCTTCACGCGATGACCTTTATCGAACGCGCGGCCATGCTGAAGGCGGTGGCAAAGCACCTGCTTAGCGAGAAAGAGACGTTTTATGCCCTGTCCGCCCAGACCGGCGCCACGAAAGCGGACAGCTGGGTCGATATCGAAGGCGGGATCGGCACCCTCTTCACTTACGCCAGCCTGGGTAGCCGCGAGCTGCCGGATGACACCGTGTGGCCGGAAGACGAGCTGATCCCGCTGTCAAAAGAAGGCGGCTTTGCGGCGCGCCACGTCCTGACCTCAAAATCCGGCGTGGCGGTGCACATCAACGCCTTTAACTTCCCCTGCTGGGGAATGCTGGAAAAGCTGGCGCCGACCTGGCTTGCCGGCATGCCTGCCATCATCAAACCCGCCACCGCCACCGCGCAGGTGACTCAGGCGATGGTGAAATCCATCGTCGACAGCGGGCTGGTGCCGGACGGCGCCATCAGCCTGATCTGCGGCGGCGCCGGGGATCTGCTCGACCAGCTCGACAGCCAGGACGTGGTGACCTTTACCGGCTCCGCCAGCACCGGGCAAAGCCTGCGCGTGCACCCGAATATTGTGGCGAATTCCATTCCGTTCACCATGGAAGCCGACTCCCTGAACTGCTGCGTGCTGGGGGAAGACGTCACGCCGGAGCAGCCGGAGTTTGCCCTGTTCATTCGGGAAGTGGTGCGCGAGATGACCGCCAAAGCCGGGCAGAAATGTACGGCCATTCGCCGCATTATCGTCCCGCAAAACCAGATTGACGCCGTGAGCCAGGCGCTGGTTGCCCGGCTGGAAAAGGTGGTGGTGGGCGACCCGGCGCAGGAAGGGGTAAAGATGGGCGCGCTGGTCAACGCCGAACAGCGTGCGGACGTGCAGGAGAAAGTGGAGCAACTGATCGCCGCAGGCTGCCAGGTCCGCCTGGGTGGCAAAGCGGATCTGCAGGCCGCGGGCGCGTTCTACCCGCCGACCCTGCTGTTCTGCCCGCAGCCGGATGAAACTCCGGCAGTGCACTCCACCGAAGCTTTTGGCCCGGTTGCGACGCTGATGCCGTATCGCAACGCCCGCCACGCGATGCAGCTTGCCCGCGCGGGCGGCGGCAGCCTGGCGGGCACGCTGGTCACCGCTGACCAGGACACTGCCCGCCAGTTTATTCTCGGCGCGGCGCGCGCCCACGGGCGTATTCAGATCCTCAACGAGGAAGCCTCGAAAGAGTCCACCGGCCACGGCTCCCCGCTGCCTCAGCTGGTGCACGGCGGCCCGGGCCGCGCGGGCGGTGGCGAAGAGCTGGGCGGTCTGCGCGCGGTGAAGCACTACCTGCAGCGCACCGCGATTCAGGGCAGTCCGACCATGCTGGCCGCCATCGGCAAACAGTGGGTGCGTGGCGCAACGGTGCAGGAAGATCGCGTGCATCCGTTCCGCAAATACTTTGAGGAACTGCAGCCGGGCGACAGCCTGCTGACGCCGCGTCGCACCCTGACGGAAGCGGACATCGTGAACTTTGCCTGCCTGAGCGGCGACCACTTCTACGCCCATATGGACAAGATCGGCGCGGCAGAGTCGATCTTTGGCGAGCGCGTGGTGCACGGCTACTTCCTGATTTCCGCCGCGGCGGGACTGTTCGTTGATGCGGGCGTCGGGCCGGTGATTGCCAACTACGGCATGGAAAACCTGCGCTTTATCGAGCCGGTTAAACCGGGCGATACCATTCAGGTGCGTCTGACCTGCAAACGTAAAACGCTGAAGAAACAGCGTACCGCGGAGGAAAAACCGACGGGCGTGGTGGAGTGGGCGGTTGAGATCTTCAACCAGCACCAGCAGGCCGTGGCGCTCTACTCCATTCTGACACTGGTGGCGCGCCAGCAGGGTGATTTCAGCTAAGTTCCCTGCTCCTCATCCTCTCCACAATGGCTGAGCGCTCTCAAGTAATGTGCAAGCAGAAGCAATAACGCTGCTTTTAGAATGGCTGAGGGCCTTCAGCGATGCCCTGGTCCGGCTGTAAATCGCTGAGGCGTTTGCCTTCCGGCCGGGGCGAGGCGCAGGGATGCGCCGAGAGGGCGGGCTTTACAGGGATGTTACCTCCGCCCGTACCCGATAAGCCGGAAGGAATAAGCCGAAGGTACCGCGCAGCGGCGATTTACCGCCGGGAGCCCGGGTCGCCAGGGTGGTGGCGACTGAGCCACCCTGGCACGTTCACAGGCCATGTCGTTACAGAGTAGCAAGGAACATAAAGTGAACGGAATGACCACCAGTGCCGTATGTTCCCCCTCACCCCAGCCCTCTCCCTCAAGGGAGAGGGGGCCGTCTGTGCTGACATCATTTGTGGGGTTCCCTCAGCCTCAATGGGGAGGGGAAATGGCCCGGCATGTGATTTACCCCCGCTCTTTTTTTAACCTGGCAAGGCTGACAAATAATCTGGCAGATGCAGGCAAACGCTTTTCTCAGGCGCCTGTCAGGATAAGGCTGTCACAACACAATAAACACAACAAGATGAGGTCTACGATGGGAAGCAATTCTTCTTTTTCTGCCCGTAGAACGGCGCTGGCTATGGCCGTTGCGCTGTGTTGCGCCTGGCAATCCCCTGCTTTCGCCCACGGCAGTGAGGCGCATATGGTCCCGATGGACAAAACGCTGCAGGACTTTGGCGCCGACGTTCAGTGGGATGATTACGCACAGATGTTCACCATTGCGAAAGACGGCGCCTTTGTGAAGGTCAAACCGGGCGCTAAAACCGCCATCGTCAACGGTAAAACCCTCAAGCTCGAGGTGCCGGTGGTAATGAAAGGCAAGAAAGCCTTTATTTCCGATTCCTTTATCAACGATGTTTTCCAGTCAGGCCTCGATCAGACCTTCCAGGTTGAGAAACGCCCTCACCCGTTAAACGCGCTGACGGCGGACGAAATTAAGCAAGCCGTTGAGATTGTGAAAGCCTCGGCGGATTTTAAACCGAATACCCGCTTTACCCAGATTGCCCTTGCTGAGCCAGAGAAAGCCAAAGTGTGGGACTTTGTGCTTAACGGCACGGCGGTGGATGCCCCGCGTCAGGCGAAGATCGTGATGCTCGACGGAAAGCACGTTATCGAAAGCGTGGTGGATTTGAAGGATAAAAAAATCCTGCGCTGGGAGCCGGTGAAAGACGCGCACGGCATGGTGCTGCTGGATGATTTCACCGCGGTTCAGCAAATCATCAACGACAGCACGGAGTTTGCCGAGGTGCTTAAAAAACACGGCATCACCGACCCGAAAAAAGTGATTACCACGCCGCTGACCGTCGGCTATTTCGACGGTAAAGACGGCCTTAAGCAGGAAGATCGCCTGCTGAAGGTAGTGAGCTATCTGGACGTTGGCGACGGCAACTACTGGGCGCACCCGATTGAAAACCTGGTGGCCGTGGTCGATCTTGAGCAGAAGAAAATCCAGAAGATTGAGGAAGGCGCCGTTGTTCCGGTTCCGATGACGCCGCGTCCCTACGATGGCCGCGACCGTATAGAGACGCCGAAAAAACCGCTCGACATCATTGAGCCGGAAGGCAAGAACTACACCATCACCGGCGATATGGTGCACTGGCAGAACTGGGATTTCCACCTGAGCCTGGACTCCCGCGTCGGCCCGATGATTTCAACCGTCACCTATAACGACAACGGCAAAAAACGCCAGATTATGTATCAGGGGTCGCTCGGCGGCATGATCGTCCCTTACGGCGATCCGGACGTGGGCTGGTACTTTAAAGCCTATCTCGACTCCGGCGACTACGGTATGGGCACCCTGACCTCACCGCTGGTGCGCGGCAAAGACGTGCCGTCCAACGCGGTGATGCTCAATGAAACCATCCCGGATTACACCGGCGCGCCGATGGAGATCCCGCGCGCGATCGCCATTTTCGAACGCTACGCGGGGCCGGAATACAAGCATCAGGAGATGGGCCAGCCTAACGTCAGCACCGAGCGCCGCGAGCTGGTGGTGCGCTGGGTGAGTACCGTGGGCAATTACGATTACATCTTCGACTGGGTGTTCCATGAAAATGGCACCATCGGCATTGACGCCGGTGCGACAGGTATCGAAGCGGTGAAAGGCGTACAGGCGAAAACCATGCACGACGCCACCGCCAAAGACGATACAAAATACGGCACGCTGATCGACCATAACATCGTGGGCACCACGCACCAGCACATCTACAACTTCCGGCTTGATATGGACGTGGACGGCATCAACAACAAGCTGGTGGCCATGGATCCGGAAGTGAAGCCGAATACCGCCGGTGGCCCGCGCACCAGCACCATGCAGATCAATCAGTACGATATTGATACCGAGCAGCAGGCGGCGCAGAAATTCGACCCGGGCACCATTCGCCTGCTGAGCAACACCCGTAAAGAGAACCGCATGGGCAACCCGGTCTCGTACCAGATTATCCCTTACGCGGGCGGTACGCACCCGGTGGCGACCGGCGCGAAATTTGCCCCGGACGAGTGGATCTACCATCGCCTGAGCTTTATGGACAAACAGCTGTGGGTGACCCGTTACCACCCGGATGAGCTCTACCCGGAAGGCAAATTCCCGAACCGCTCCGTGCACGACACCGGCCTGGGTCAGTACAGCAAAGATAACGAGTCGCTCAACGATCAGGATGACGTGGTCTGGATGACCACCGGCACCACCCACGTGGCCCGCGCGGAGGAGTGGCCGATCATGCCGACGGAATGGGTGCATACCCTCCTTAAACCGTGGAACTTCTTCGACGAGACACCAACGCTCGGAAAGAAAAAAGACGATAAATAACCATCCGCCGGGTAAATGCCCGGTTTTTTTTGCCCTGGCGTTTGAGGATCGCCCTGGCTTGCTTATAGTTACTGATATCTCACCTGCATGATTTATCCCCCGGACGGGAAAGGGCTTTATGGAAAAAAGAAAAAAACCGACACTTGAACGGGCAACCTGGCCAACGCGCCATGCCATGGTCATGCACGGGCTGGCGATGAACCTGCCGTGGCTGGCCTTCGTCAATATCAGCTTCGCGGTGATGATCCTGCTGCGACACGTTCTGCTTAACGCCAGCGATCCCCTTTATCCCCACTCGCCGCAGCTGACGAGAATGGTCGATGCCTCCATGCTCGGCATTATTATTCTCTCAGCCGCGCTGATCCTGATGGCCTGGCGGCGTATCGCCGGTATTAGCGTGGTGTTGTTTATCTGTAGCGCCATCTGGTCGGTCTCCTGCTTCTGGTTTATCACCCAGCTGCTGCTGCCTCATGTCTGGCCGCTGTGCGTCATTTTATTACTCGCCGGTTTAACGGCGCTCTATTTTTACCCCGAGGGGCTGCTCGCCTTTGTGCTCCCGCTCTGGATCACCCTGCCGATAGCAAGCTGGATACTGAATGATGGTCTCAACCTTCATTTCGTCGTCATCTGGAGTGTGTTTTCGCTGATCCTGATTTGCGGACGTTTTATCCTGTTGAGCTGGTTTGACGAGGCCTGGCGCCGTAACCAGCAGAATCAGCTGCTGATTTCGCGGCTGGATGCGCTGGCGCATCAGGATCCGTTAACCAAAACCGCCAATCGCCGGAAAATGGAGGTGGTGCTGGAGAACGCGGTTGAGCAGAAGAAAACCTTCTCGGTGATTATGCTGGATATCGACTATTTCAAGCTCTACAACGACACGTACGGGCACCAGGCAGGCGACGACTGTCTGACCCGCGTGGCGCGGGTGCTGAAGCAGTCGGTGCGCACACCTGACGATGTGGTGTCGCGTTACGGCGGCGAGGAGTTCGTGGTCATCCTCTTCAATTGCCCGGAAAACATCGCGGAAAAGGTTGCCTTACGCATTCAGGACGGTCTGCGCGCGGAGTCCATACCACACAGCGCGTCAACCGTTAGCGACCATGTCACCGTGAGCATGGGGATTGCGAGCATGGCGGAGGGGTTAGCGGGCACCGAGATCATCGCCCGCGCCGATGCGGCGCTGTATCGGGCGAAGGAGGCCGGGCGGGATCGAGTATGCCGGTGAGAACGGCGGCTATTCCGCATGACGCTCGGCGATCCATTTGCGGTATTGACCGGGCGACATGCCCGTCACCCCCGTAAAAGCGCGCCTGAATGCCGTGTCGTCAGCGTAACCGCAAGCGCCGGCAATTTCCGCGATTGCGTACCCCGGTTGCTCCAGGAGACGCATTGCCTTTTCAATGCGCATGCGCGTCAAAAAGTTTTTAGGGCTTTCATTCATCTCCTCAGCCATTTTTCGGTGAAGGGTACGAGTGGTCATATTCAGCGCCCGGGCAAGCTGTTCTACGGTAATCGCCGGATTTTCATAACGGACGATATGTTCCGCTTTCATTATCATCGGATGGACTGAATTTAAAAAACCTGCTGGCGCGTAAACCTGCTGAGATAACGGCTGGCTGTCAGCCACGGCCATATCGGCCGTCAGACGCGCCAGCTTCTGCCCGGCGTGCAGACGGATGATATGCAACGCCAGGTCAACCCACGAGAGCGGGCCACCGGATGTGATAACCCGTGCGTCCTGCACCAGCGCTTTACCCCAGACAGGTTTGCTCAGCGGATAACGCTGGCGGAAAGTATGGTAAAGCCACCAGGTCGTCGTGCATGCCCGGCCATTGAGGATCCCCGCCTCGGCGAGAACCAACCCACCGGCACAGGCTCCCGCAAGCATCGCGCCTTTATCATACTGGCCGCGCAGCCATGCGCCAGCCTCGAGGACGGCCGCTGACGAGACCGGGCGTTTCTGCTCGTCAAGCTTCATCCCGCAGGCAATCACGAGATCGAAGGTTCCTCCGGTAACAAAGCTCGCTTCGGCCTCGATCGGCCGCCCCTGCGCGTCCGGGACCGGCTTTCCTTCCGCCGTGATGATGACCGCCTCAAAAGGCGAAATGCCCTCGCCGTCCGGCTGCTGGGCAATCACCTCGTTAGCCAGCCAGAACATGTCGCAGAGCCCAGCCACGGCGGATTTCATGCTTCCGGGTAACGCTAAAATGGCAATTCTCATGATTCAGGCCTGAGTAAAATGTCTGATTTCGTATGTTAACAGTCATTTCAGACACTACAAGCCTCTTTGTCCCTCTCGTTACACTGTGCTTCAACGTCTCTCAGGAAATTACGTCACGCTTATGAAACCGACACGCTTGCCCGTTCTTCTTTCTTTGCTTTGCATGGCTGCATCGCAGTCTGTGCAGGCGCGGATTAATAACATCATCCTCGTGCATGGTGCCTTTACCGATGGTTCCGTCTGGCAGGAAGTGATAGGCCGTTTGCAGACCCGGGGCTACCACGTCACGGCAGTGCAAAACCCTCTGACTTCGCTTGAAGAGGACGTCGCCGCCACAGAGCGTGTCATCAACCGTCAGCAAGGGGACGTAGTGCTTGTTGGCCACTCCTGGGCCGGCGCGGTCATCGCTCAGGCAGGCAATAACCCGAAGGTGAAAAAACTGGTTTTTCTCTCCGCCCTTGCCCCCGACAGCGGTGAATCGGTTACCTCTCTTCTTACCCGCCTCAACGCCCCGATGGCCGACATGCGCCCGGATAAAAAAGGGTTAATCTGGCTTGACGATCCCGATGCCTATCAGCGCACGATGGCCAACGATCTGCCCCTCAAACGCGTAAAACTGCTGACGGCAACGCAGCAGCCTATCGCGGCAAGCGCCTTCAGCGAGAAGGTAGAACATGCAGCATGGCGTGAAAAACCCTCATGGTATCTGATAACCGAAGAGGATCGCGCCCTCTCTCCCGGTATCCAGCAGCAGCTCGCCGGCACCATGAACGCCACCGTCCTGCGTATTAAGAGCAGCCATATGTCGATGATTTCCCACCCGCACGCCGTGAGTCAGTTTATCGAACAAGCAACCCAAACCGACGCAAAGGAAACAGAGAAATGAATATCCTGCATATAGATTCAAGTATTAACGGCGAGTTCTCACTTTCACGTCAGCTGACGGCAGAGGTGGTTCGCCAGATCGCGTCAGAGAAGGTGGTCTATCGCGACGTCGTTAAAACCCCCATCGCCCATCTCACCGGCACCGTTGCCGCTGGGTTCCGGCCGCTGCGGATAGCCACCGATGCGACGGCTGAAGATATCCGCGAACACGCGCTGTCCGGGGAACTTGTGAACGAATTTCTCAATAGCGACCTCATCGTGATAGGTGCGCCTATGTATAACTTCTCCGTCTCAACTCAGCTTAAAGCCTGGTTAGATCGACTCGCCCAGCCGGGAAAAACCTTTAGCTATACCCCGACGGGCCCGGTGGGACATGCGACCGGCAAGAGGATTATTGTCGTTTCAACCCGCGGCGGGATATATCACGGTACGCCAATCGAAGACATGGATTTTCAGGAGAGGTACCTGCAGCGATTCTTTGGTTTTCTGGGTATCGACAGAGTGGAATTTGTCCGTGCTGAAGGGGCGACGCGCAGTGAAGAAGTCAGGACTAAAGGCGTTGCGCAGGCGTTTGACGCTATTCCATCGGTCATTGCCGCAGCATTGAAATAGCCGCCGGGTTAAAGCCTGCCGGGTAACCGCAGCGTTACCCGGCAATGTTTTTAATACCGCACGCACACCGACTTGGTTTCGCACCAGCCGTCCAGCCAGTCCGGACCAAAGTCACGCCCCGTACCGGACTGTTTCATGCCGCCGAACGGCAGGTTGGCGTCGATCAGCGTATGGCTGTTTACCCAGACGGTGCCCGCCTGCAGCCGGTCGGTGTACTCCAGCGCCTTGCTGATATTTTGCGTCCAGACGCTGGCCGTCAGGCCATATTCACTGTCGTTTGCCAGCTGAAGCGCCTCTTCCCCGTCCGCGACGCGCACCACGTTGACCACCGGGCCAAACACCTCTTCGCGGGTCAGGCGCAGTGAGGCATCCGGGTTCACCACCAGCGTAGGTGAAACGTAATAACCTTTGCCTTCCGGCCCCCGGTTACCGACGATCAGCTCCGCGTTGCGCGACTTCGCCTCATCAAGGAAGGTCTGCACCTTGTCACAGTGCGCGCGCGACACCAGCGGGTTGATAAACGCCTCCGGCGACATGCCCGGCCCGACGCTCAGGGATTTCACCGCCTGCTCAAACCCGCTGACCAGCGTGTCAAACAGCGGCGCTTCAATGTAGATGCGCGAGCTCGCCGCGCACACCTGCCCCTGGTTCAGGAAGCTGCCGGTCATCAGGCCTTCGATCACCCACGCCGGGTCGGCGTCTTTCAGTACAATAGCCGGGTTTTTCCCACCCAGCTCCAGGGTCACGCCGGTTAACGTGTCCGCCGCCGCACGGGCAATTTGCTTACCCGTCGCCGTTGAGCCGGTGAAGCTCACCTTTGCAATATGCGGATGCGAGGTCAGCGCTGCGCCGCACACCGCGCCGCTCCCGGTCACCACGTTGAACACCCCGTCCGGGATGCCCGCTTCGCTGGCCAGTTCCGCCACGCGCAGCATGGTCAGCGGCGTGGTTTCTGACGGCTTGATGACAATAGAGCAGCCCGCGGCCAGCGCAGGCATCACTTTCCACATCCCGATCATCAGCGGGAAGTTCCAGGGCACAATCCCGGCCACCACGCCAACCGGCTCTTTACGCGTCCACGCCTGATAGCGGGCGCCCTGCGGCAGCGGGATGGAAAGGTCGAGGGTCTTACCCGTAATTTTGGTGGTCAGCCCGGCGGTATAACGCATCCAGTTCAGGGTGCAGCTGACTTCAAACATGCGGGAAATGTTAATGGATTTCCCCTGCTCCAGCGTTTCAAGCTGGGCCAGCTCTTCGCTGTGCTGTTCCACCAGATCGGCGAAATGGAGCAGGATCCGCTCGCGCTCCGCCGGGAGTTTTCCGGCCCAGATGCGGGCGACAAACGCGCGCCAGCCGGACATGACGGCACGGTCAACGTCGTCGACGCTGGCATCGGCAGTCGAGGCAATGACTTCGCCAGTGGCCGGGTTGTAGACGTTCAGCCGCTTTTCACTGTCCGATGCGGCCTGACGCCCTTCAATCCACAGGCCATGCTGTCGGTCTAAAAATTGTTGTACGGCAGGCTGAATGGCCACCTGTGATTCAGACATAGGATACTCCTTCGTTATTCTTCGCAGGGTGTCCATCCAGTCTAAGTGGGGTTTTGCATTCTCGCTTTTGTCTCTGTGACATTCGCTTTGCCACCTGTGACAGGCTCCGCAAATCGCGATAATTGCCGCTTATATCGCTGTTACCGGTGAGTGTTCTTTCCTATAGTCAGCCTCATAGCTCTGACAAAATGCAACACAAATGTAACAATGCGAAAACGTTGACGGTGCAGTGAGAGAAACGATGGCGTGTGCAAGCGAGCAGGAACAGTATCAGCAGTGGCTGGCGCAAATTAACCAGGTTTGCGGGCGTTTTAACGCGCAGCCCACCGAGGGGAAATTCTTCGGCGAGCTGGAGACCAGCTATGCGCGCAGCCTGAAGCTCAGCACCGTGACCGCAGGCGGCGTTAATCTGTTCCGCTCCCGTCAGGAAATTACACAGAGTAACGATGCCTGGTTCTATACCGTGTTCCAGCTAGAAGGCAGCGCGGAAATTGAACAGGATGACCGTCGCGCGCTACTCAGGACCGGTGATATCACGCTGATTGACGCGTCGCGTCCCTGCTCGATCAACTGGCGGGAAAAGTCCCGCCAGATTTCGCTGCTGGTTCCCCGTCAGATAATTGAGCAGCAATGTCGTTTCCAGGAGATAAGCTGCGCGACCGCCCTTTCCCGAACCTTGCCCACGGTACAGCTGAGCCATCGCCTGCTGATGGAGAGCATGAGCAATCCCGACCTGAGTGACCGCGAAAGTGAAGCGGCGCTCGAGGCGATGATCTGTCTTCTGCGTCCCGCTTTCCAGCAGCGTGAAATCATTCAGCCGCGCAAGGAGCGCCAGTTCCAGCATGTGGTGGCGCTGATTGACGACCATATTCAGTCTGAATCGCTGCGCCCGGAATGGATTGCCGCCGAGAGCGGTATGTCCGTGCGCAGCCTCTACCGCATGTTTGCCGAGAAAGGGCTGGTGGTGGCGCAGTACATCAAAAACCGTCGTCTGGATCTGTGCGCGCAGGTACTGCGCGCTGCCGGTGATGATGAAAAGCTGGCGGGCATTGGCTACAGCTGGGGGTTCACCGACCATAGCCATTTTTCAACGGCGTTTAAGCAGCGTTTTGGCGTCTCGCCGGGGGAATACCGCAGGCGCTACCGCTAGCTACTTTTTGAGCCATTTTCCGTTAATGCCCTTCACGTATTCGCCCGGCTGCGCGCGGGCAACCAGTTTCTGCCCTGCCATTTTGGCCACTTCATCGACCGGCAAATTATTGCTGTCAGCCAGCTTCTGGTAGTTTTCCGTGCGCGCCGCGTTGATGCGATTAACCAGCGCCAGCGTTTCCGCGTCCTGTTGAACCGGGGCAAGATAACCGCTGAGGGTTTCCCCCACGCGCCCCTGGGCCCGGGCATCGTTTAAGGTCAGCGCAGCTGCCTGCACGTTCATCCCCAGCGCCAGCAAAATCAGAGCTACTCGTTTCATGGCGTCCTCAGAACAGATCGCTGCGCGACTTCAGCAGGGTTTCAACGTCTTTATCGACCTTGATGTGGATCTCATGTTCGATTTTGACATTCATATTGATGGTAATCGGCTCCTTTGGCGCAGCGACTTCAATACGCGGCGTACAGCCGGTCAGTAGCGCGGCAACGGCAACGGTGAGCACACCAGCCATCTTTTTCATTGTTGTTCCTCACTTTCCTTGCCAGTCGAACTGCGGGGAGCAGGTATCGCCGCATGTTGCTCAAACCAGGTTTGCAGGTTGTCCCCAAAACGCAGGCTGCGCCAGAGGGTAAAGACATTCTCGTCGTGGGTATAGTTCAGGTTGACGGAGCTGCTTTTGCCATCGACCCGGCTGGTCCCCTTGATGGTCGCCTGCATGGTTAATTCACCCAAGTTATCTAAATTGATTCTCGTCCACGAACGCGAAATTTCCATATAGCGGAGCCAGTTAATCGCGGCACCCGCAACCATATTATCTTTCACGATGGCGTCGGCCGTATCTTTGTCGATGCGCAGCGTCATAGGCCCCGGGTTGGTCAGCCAGCCATCTTTAATGATCCATTTTTCGTTGTCCAGCCAGAACGGCAGCGCCCCGCTCACCGGCCCTGACATGGCAAACTGCTTCGGATTGACGGCGCTAATCAGCTCGCTCGAAGAGATATTGTCCACCCGCAGCAGGGCCGGATCGTGCTGCGGCATCCGCAGCTGTTGCATGGTGATCTTCCCGCCGAGGGTTTCCACCTTCACGTTGGTGAGCAGCAGCGGATTGTCCTCCGTCCAGGGATAATCCCCCTGTAAATCCGCGGTAATGTTGCGCGCGGTCACCAGGTTTTCCACTTCGCCGATGCGTAGCGTGACCGGACCGCGCGTGCCGAGGGACCAGGTTCCCTCGCTGAAGCGGAACGGCAGCACAAAGTCGACGCCGTTAATCTGGTTGTCCGACATCCAGGCGCTGCCGGATTTCAGCACGCCGTGCCCGCCCGCTTCAAAGCCCTGATCGGCCGCCGCCGAGAAGGCGACCTGCGCATAAAGCTCCCCGTCGCGCAGCGTCATTTTCCAGTCCGGCGGGATCAAAGGCTGGAATACGGTGAGGGACTGTTTCGGCCACCAGGCCTGCCCGCGAAGGCGCACGCCATCCCAACGACCGTTCACCTGTACCGGACCGATTTTGTCCGCATGGAGGTCGCCCTTAAACTGAAAAATTGTCGGGTCGGTGCCGTCGACGCTGAAGGTCAGGACCGAGGGCGGCAAAACGCTGCCGCCGGAGAAACGGGTTTGTCCTGCATTGAGCGACAGCGCGCCGCTGAAGGCCGGTTTTTCGGCATCGCGCAACCAGCGTACCGGCTGATCCAGCACCAGACGCGGCTTGCTGACCTCCATCGTGCCGTACTGGAGCTTGTCAAAACCGGTGGAGAGCGCCGTCAGCTCAATAAGGTTGTCACGCCACTCGCCTTTCCCGGCGACATCCCAGCGGGCATGCATCGGCGTAAAACCGCCTTTTCCCCAGTAGCGCCACTGCCACAGGCCGTTATCAGGTAAAAAGTCATTGGCCTGGCCGTCCAGGTGGAGTTCAAAATCACCCATCTCGTTTTCATGGGCGCGCAGAATCGCCTGTAAACGACCGTCCACGCCCTTCTGCGTCAGCTTCACGCCCGCCAGCGGCCAGCGGATTTCATCGATATCGAGCGAATTGATGATGCGCCCGCGCGAGCGGAGCAACGCGCCCGGCTCAAAGGCCAGCTGCGGTTCATACAGGCTGCCGGTCAGCGTGGCGGGCAATTTGGCGTAAAGAATGAGATCGTTTTGCTTCGCCTCGCCGCTGAGATGCAGGGGCATTTCGCTGTTTTCCATACTGAGCCTGCCGGGCCCAATATTCAGTACCGCGTTGCCTTTCCCCGCATCGCCGTGCGTCAGCACATTCAGTCGTCCGGTCAGGGTTGTTTTCTCCAGCCCCTGCTGCCAGTTGTCTGCACGAAGGGACACCCGCCCGCTCAGCGGCATACCCGAGAGATCCCAGTTCCAGCGCCCGTCGCTGATGTTCAGCTGCTCCGCCGTGATCTGCCACGGCAGGTCGAGCAGCGGATCGGGGTTGTCCCGCGCCATCACCACCAGCTGTCCCTGATTCTCTTCCCAGTCCAGATCGGCGTCGACCAGGGACGTTAACTGTGGCACGTTAAAGGTCGCCACCGCGTGGCCTTTCACCGGCACGCCGTCCGGAACCAGCGGCAAAGTAAACTCGCCCACCAGCTTAATCGGCTGCGGCTGGTCCGGGAGCTGTACATCAAACTGGCTGACCGAGAGCGTTTGGCCGCGAAGCGTGCCTTTAATGCTGACCTGCTCGCCTTTATAGGCGATCTCCTGGCTGGACGGGGTCAGCGACGCATTAAGCTCACCCTGCCACTGCTGCCAGGGCGACAGCGTCAGGCGGTGAACCGTAAGCCAGGTATTGGGCAATACCGCCTGCCACTGGGCCAGCGTTTTGGGAGCAACCGTTGACGGCGCGGACTGGGGAATTTTGCTGAGGCAGACGGAGTTTAAATCGAGCGTGCCGATATCCAGCTTCCAGCGGCTGGGATGTGACAGCGTCACGTTATCGATGCGGGCAATTTCGCAGTCTTCAACCAGATAGCGAAGATCGGGGATCACCAGCGCGTGGCGAGTCAGTTTCGGACTCTCTTCGAAAGCGATGCGCGTCCCGACGGGCAGCCAGATCCCGGCGAGCGTCGGTACCCACTGGGCGAGCGTCATCAGCAGCGTCAGCGGCAACAATATGAACAGCAGTAAAAGCGCAAGAGCGGCTTTGTATTTACCCTTCATGGGCAGTTAATATCCTGATTTAGCGAAAGAATTAAGCCGGCAGTGCCGATCATTGTCGCATGTTTAGCTGGTCAGTTGAAGTCAAAGCCAGGTTTAAGAATAGATGCTGTAACGTTAAGTTGCGAAACTAGGGCCTGTTCCGAGGCAACGCCAGAAGGTAAAGCATGGCGAATATCAACGACCCCCAATACACCGAGTTGTACCGCCAGGGATCAAAATCAATAAGTAAAAATGCGCTAACAAACTCATAGCCGTTGGCAAAAACGTTAATTTGAATGGCAGCAATGGCTATCACAAACAGCGTATAAGCAATGAACAGTGGATATTTCCGGAGCCGGTTAACTTTCAATTTCCCGAAGTACAATAAGAAGAAAATCACAATAGAAACAATAAAGTAGCACAAAGCAGGCAGCATCGGCGGAGATAAGGACAACTCCAATTGTTGAGACATGCATCATTCTCCCTCTTTATCAGAAACTCACCCAGTTTCTGGTATCGTCCCATCACATCAGGAAGGATTGCAGTTTTCGCACCCTCTTGCCATTCTTTAACGTAATTCAGACAGGCGTTTCTCGCATCCTCTACCCACTTCATTTTCCGCTACATGTCCCGATCAGATCCGCGCCGAAGATTTCTCGTAGTAAGAATATCATGGAGTTAGGGTGCACATATGCTCTAGAATAATTGATAGAACTTATTGAATTCAATAATATTTTATAAATTGTAAGATAATTTTAATCATGCTAACGTGAATGCAAAATCACTGGAGAAAGTCTTATGAAACTCGCGGTATACAGCACAAAGCAGTACGACAAAAAGTATCTGCAACATGTTAACGAGGCTTACGGGTTTGAGCTTGAATTTTTCGACTTTCTGCTGTCCGAAAAAACCGCCAAAACGGCGCACGGCTGTGAAGGCGTCTGCATTTTCGTAAACGATGACGGCAGTCGTCCGGTGCTGGAAGAGTTGAAAAAACAGGGGGTGAAGTACATCGCCCTGCGCTGTGCGGGCTTTAACAACGTGGATCTCGATGCGGCAAAAGAGCTGGGTCTGAAGGTGGTTCGCGTTCCGGCGTACTCCCCGGAAGCGGTCGCGGAACATGCGATTGGCATGATGATGTCCCTCAACCGTCGTATTCACCGCGCTTATCAGCGCACCCGTGACGCCAACTTCTCGCTGGAAGGGCTGACCGGCTTTACCATGTACGGCAAAACCGCTGGCGTGATCGGCACCGGTAAAATTGGCGTGGCTACCCTGCGCATTCTGAAAGGCTTTGGCATGCGTCTGCTGGCATTCGATCCGTACCCAAGCGCTGCAGCGCTGGATCTGGGCGTGGAGTACGTTGACCTGCCGACGCTGTTCTCGCAGTCCGACGTGATCTCCCTGCACTGTCCGCTGACGCCGGAAAACTACCACCTGCTCAATCAGGCGGCGTTTGACCAGATGAAAGATGGCGTGATGATCATCAACACCAGCCGCGGCGGACTGGTTGACTCTCAGGCCGCAATCGAAGCGCTGAAAACCCAGAAAATTGGCGCGCTGGGGATGGACGTGTATGAGAACGAACGCGATCTGTTCTTTGAAGACAAGTCTAATGATGTCATCCAGGACGACGTGTTCCGTCGCCTCTCTGCCTGCCATAACGTCCTGTTTACCGGACACCAGGCGTTTCTGACTGCCGAAGCCCTGATCAGCATTTCGGAAACCACGCTGGGCAATCTTCAGCAGTTAGAACAGGGTGAGCCGTGCCCTAACGAGCTGGCTTAAGTGATACGCCGGGTGGTGGCTAAGCCTCACCCGGCGCGTTTGTTTCCCAGCTGCGGTGCGCAACGCGCCACCAGATCAGAACGGCGGCCAGCGCAATCGCGCTCAGGACACTGAATGCCGTCGCAAACGAGTAATGACCGGCGATCGTCCCGGTTAACGCCGGGCTCATGGATGCCCCTACTCCCTGCATCAGCATCACCACACTCTGCCCGGCATTGACGTGCCCGCTTCCGCGCAGCAGCACCACAACAAACGACGGTACGACGACACCGAGGATCCCGGCAGCCAGGCCGTCGAGAATTTGTACCGGGATCATCATGAACGGCGCGTCCGTGGATGCCGCCAGCGCCGCGCGTACCGGCATGACCAGCAGCGCCAACATAATTAAGCGCCAGTAGCCATAATGTTCGATCCGGCGCGAAGCCCAGATGGCGACGGGGATCATCACGGCCTGCGAGATGATGACGGTACCCGCCGCGTACAAACCGGGGTTGATTGTGGCGGGCGCAGCAGCCACCCTCATGCTCAGCATCGGTAATAGCGCGGCGTTCGCCAGGTGGAACAGCAGCAGCGTCAGTCCGGTCACAAACAGCGCCCGGTTTTTCATCAGCATCGCAAAACCGAGGACCGGCAGGCTCGCTGAAGAGGACAGCCCGCGCGCCGCGTCGTTATCGATATCGCTGTTGCGAATGGCAAGCAGCGCATACAGCGTTAGCAGCGTGGTACAGGTCATCAGCAGGAAAATCCCGCCCACGCCCCAGTACCAGGCAATGCCGCCTGCAATCAGAGCGGTCATGAAATTGCCGCCGTGATTGAACGCCTCGTTTCTGCCCATCTGCGCGCTGAACCCACTCTGCCCGGTCAGCCCCAGAGTAATTCCGGCGATCAACGGCCCGACAAATGCCGCACAGATACCGGTGACGATTTGCGACACGGCGACCACGCCGCTCTGCTGGCTAAACCAGAGCAGAAGCGTGCTTAGCGTGATCAGAATGCACAGCAGCGCGAGCACAGCGCGTTTGTTGCGGGAGGTGTCGGTGATGAATCCCGCCGGCAGCGTGGCCAGTAATCCCGCCAGCCCGCCGGCCGTCATCAGGATGCCGATATCATCAGGGGTCCAGTGGCGTTCGGTCAGAAAAATACCGAGAAAAGGCCCCAGGCCATCGCGAACATCCGCAATGAAAAAACTTGTCAGGCATAACGCCCGCAGCGAACGAAGAGACATACATCCTGCCTTTGTCTGTTATCGCCTGTAAAAAAGGAAATGTAGTATAGCGGGTATTTTTGAAAATCAGATGACGTCTTAAAAAATATGCCTTCCGAACTTAAACAATTCATAACGGACGTTGTTTTTTCACTTTACTCATTATCGACCCTGACTATACTGGCAATAAATTTTCACAGGAGTCCTTCGTTGGAAAGTTATTTTATCGTCGATACGAAGGTAAGCTGACGCGATTTTCTCGCTGCTTACCTTTACGGTGGGCAGCAATCCTCTTTACGTGATTGCATCCCAATACATTATGAACGACCAAATTTGTGGGGCATCACGATGTTCATGTTTAACCATTCACTCTTTCCGCCACCCTCGCGCTGACATGCTTTGCGTTTTAACGGCGTCATACTGTGCTATGTGAAGCACTGACGCTTATCGTTTAATCATGTTAACAGGCGACAGGCTGATGTTCCCTTATATCTCTCATCTGCTCGCAGCGATGCTGCTGGGCGCAATTATCGGCGCGGAAAGACAGTGGCGCCAGCGTATGGCCGGGCTTCGTACCAATGCACTGGTTGCGACGGGCGCTGCCGTGTTTATTTTAAGTTCCATCTCGACGTCACCCGATAGCCCGGGACGCATTGCAGCGCAGATCGTCTCCGGAATAGGTTTCCTTGGCGCTGGCGTCATTATGCGTGAAGGAATGAATATTCGTGGTCTAAATACCGCCGCAACGCTATGGTGTTCGGCCGGAATTGGTGTGCTGTGCGGCTTAGGTCAATTCTGGAATGCCGGTATGGCCAGCGTGATTATTCTTTGTGCCAACATATTGCTTCGCGAAGCTGCGCAACGGATTAATCAACTGCCCGCGCTCCATGAAGGCGAAAAATGCTATGTCCTTAAAATCACCTGTAATGACGAGCATGAAGATGCGGTGCGGCAGAATATTGTCAACATGGCGAAAGAGTTGACGTTAAGTCTGAAAGCCATTTATTGCGATACGGCGCAAGCAGAAGGTAAAACTGAAATACGGGCGGAAGTGATGACCCGGGAGGAATACCGGAAATTACTCGATCTGATTATGGGTAATATTGGCGGGAATAAAATTATCGCGTCCGTCAGCTGTCACGCAATTTAAGTCTATTACCGGGCATTACGCCCGGTACAACCTTTCCGTTTTGCACAGCCTCTGACAATAACGCGGAGAGCTTCATAAGGCAGCACTGATTTTAGCCAGACGTTTCATCATCTCCGTCGTCAGGCTAAGCTGCTCGCTGCCCATTAGTTGGGACAACTCCTGCTTAGCGGATTGCCATACCGGCATGACCTCTTCAAGCAGACGCCAGCCTTCAGCTGTCAGCGTGAGTCGTTTTCCGGCACGTCCACGGCCTCCAGCCGAGTCAATAATGCCCCGGGATTCCAGACTACGGATATTACGACTCAGTGTTGTCGCATCCACCCCTGCTCTGGCGGCGAGTTCCGCAACGGTTTCATTAGGAGAACCCCCGATGCCAACCATCAGACTGAACTGCTCAGCGGTCAGATCAAACGGTCTGAAACAGGCGTTGTAATAGCGCGTAATAGCCCGAGCGGTAGCGCGCGCCTGAAACGCCGGACAGACCTCCGGAATGGTCTCCAACAGCGCCACATCAATGTTGTTCATCATTTCATCTCGACAAGCAATGCTAAAGTTAATACTGTATATACACTATTTATATTACTTGAGGAACCATTATGCCTGCCTTTGTTCATATCAACTTACGGGTCATTGACCCTGCCAGACAGGCCAGCCTGGCCCCTCGCTTCACGTCAGCATTAGAGGAAGCAGGCGGAAAAATTGTCCATTTTGGAGCTGTCGCACAGGCACTGGAAGGGGAAGTAGAGCCGTTACCCTATGCAGGCATTTTTGAATTCCCGACGTTGGATCAGGCCATTGCCTTCTATCATTCGGAAAAATATGCGCCGATTAAGGCTGAACGCCAGCTCGCCCAGGAAGCAAGAATGTTCATTGTCACGACGGAATGACAGGCAGGTTCAACTGTACCTAAATCACAGAACCGAAATTTGTCCCCGTTATGAAAGCCTGCTCTCTGTTTTGCTGGAAATAACGGTTTACCCTGAACTGTGCAAAAAACACTCAGGAGGAACACATGTACAATTCAATTTTGGTTCCCATTGATATCTCCGAGGATAGCCTGACGCACATGGTTATCCCCTTCGTTCAGGCACATACAGCACTTAACACAGCTAAAGTTCACTTTCTTACTGTTATTCCATCTCTTCCTTATTACTCATCATTAGGTTTGGCCTACTCCGTAGAAATGCCGAAGATGAAAGAGTTCCAGCACGCTGCTTTAGCTAAACTGGATGAAATTGTTAAGCAATTCAAAATCCCTGCAGATAAGATTCAGACTCACGCCGTGACGGGATCCCCTAAGGATCAAATCCTTAAGCTCGCTGACACGATCGGCGCCGACCTGATTATCATCGCCTCCCATAAGCCTGACATATCGACCTATCTGCTGGGTTCAAACGCTGCGGCTGTGGTGCGGCATGCGAAATGCCCTGTGCTGGTTGTAAGATAAAAAAACCGGGCGACATGCCCGGTTTTTCATTTACGTTTCCCTGAATGAAAGCACGCTTTAGAGATTGACTCTGTTTGCGTTTAAATTTAAGTCCGCAATAGCGGCCGGTTTTCCAAGCAAGTAGCCCTGAACTTCATCACATTTATTTTTTTTAAGAAAAGAGAGTTGTTCGGCAGTCTCCACCCCTTCTGCGGTTACCGCCATCGAATAGGCTTTACCCAGATCGATAATTTTCTCTACGACTGATTGGTTCTGCGGTGAATCGCCCAGGGTAAAAATAAAACTCTTGTCGAGCTTGAGCCCGTCAAACTGAAACTTCCGGAGATAGCTCAGGGATGCATAGCCGGTACCGAAGTCGTCGATCAGAATGCGGACACCCATCTTTTTGAGAGACTTCATGGTCTGCAAGGTTTTTTCTGGATCGGAAAGCGTGACATTTTCAGTCACTTCTATTTCCAGACGGTTAGGCTCAAGCCCTGTTTCGTGAAGTATCTCTTTTATCCTTTCGGCAAGATCGCTTGCCTGAAATTCGATAGCAGAAATATTTACGGATACCGATAACCCCGGCAATTTATCTTTTGTCTCCGCACACGCTGTACGTATGACCCAGTTGCTGAGGTTAATAATCAGGCCTGTTTCTTCCGCCAGGGTGATGAACTGATCGGGCATCATAGTCCCTCTCTGCGGGTGCTTCCAACGTACCAGCGCTTCGACGGCGTCTATTTTCGAGTATCGGAGGTTATAACGCGGCTGGTAAACAAGATAGAGTTGCTCTTCGCGAATCGCTGTCTTCAGTTCTAATTCCAGTTTTCTCCGTTCGGTCAATTTTTCCGACATATCCGGGCGATAATAGACCCATCTGTTTCTGCCGGATTGTTTCGCCTGGTAAAGCGCAATATCCGCATAGCGTAAAAGATCGTTTGCGCTGCTGCTATCCTGGGGAGCCAGCGCAATACCCATGCTTACGCCTATCGCCACATCATTGCCCTCAATGGAGAAAGGACGGTTAAGTTCTTGCACGATGCGGTGACACACCTCCTCAATGTGCTCTTTTTGGCTGCTGTTGCCGAGGAGCAGCATAAATTCATCCCCTCCCTGCCTTGCGACAAAATCACCTCGACGAACGCAGTTTTTAAGCCGTAAAGCGACCTCGCCAAGCAGAGCATCGCCCGCGGAATGCCCAAAAATATCATTGACGGGTTTAAACTTGTCTAAATCGAGGCAAATCATGGCAAAGGGATAATGATTGACGCCTTCTTTAGCGAACTGGCCTGCAAGAAACTCCTTAATATGATACCGGTTCGGCAGACCGGTTAATTCATCATGGCGTGACAGGAACTCCACACGTTTTGTTGCTTCAACTTCCTGAGAGACGTCGGTTGCCGCGCCCCGCAACACCACCGTTCCGTCAGGCTGTGCAGAAAACTTTGCCAGAAGCGTGCAATAGGACGTGGATTGTTGCGCGTGAGTATAAGGGCAGTTCTTAAATTCAAAGCGTTCAGTTAACTCGCGGCGGCTGACACAGCCATGTAATAATCCAGCTGTCGAGGGAAAGAGTTCATCCAACCTGCGGCCTATCCATTCGCTATTTTCATATCCCGTCACCGTAGAAAAACGACCTGAAAGCCACGTTATCTTTAACGATAAATCTGTTTCCCAGAACCAGTCGCTGGTTGTTTCACTGACGTCCCGGAATCGTTTTTCACTCGTGATGAGATTCAACCGTGCCTGCTCGAGGAGAAAGGTATTTTCGTCAAGCATTCTCGCCTTCTGCATAATATGACGCATGAGAATAACCATCATCGATACCGTCAGAATGACTGAAAGGATGAGTAAGGGTAAAAAATAAATAATCAACGCCTGGCCTGGGTTTTCGCTGTCCCAGATAATTTGCACATCACCATTCTGAGCACTTAAGGTAAATTCAGTCTGGTTGTTTATTTGAGAAGTGACTGGTTCAGGTGAAGTACGAACATTTTTGACGCCGGCATCCTGCCCAATCGTGAGGAGTTTTTTAGCCGTTAGCTTGTCTATAAACACCATTGTCGAAGCTTTCCCCGGTAAGGACTGCACGCTCGTATCATCGCCCGTCGTTATCCATTCCGCAGAAACAATGGCCGGAACGGAATCGATAAGCGTTAGCATAGAAACCGGCAATCCATTTTTTAGGCTCACCTCACGGAGTAAACGGTCTTTGGTGGATTTATCTAACCAGCGATCCAGATCCTGAAGCTTCAGTTTCCCGTCAACCAAGCTGTACCGCGTTCTCCCTTCCGGGGAGAGAACAAACACCCCTTCGTAGCCAAAGTTGTCATAGAGGGACTTACCCAGGTTTTGCTTATCCCATGCCCAGTGAACGTCAGTGTTCAGATGAAGATATTTGTAGGCATCTCCCCACTCTGCATTGTCTTTCAAATGACTTCGCATGCTTTCCTGGCGGGTATCCAGCGCTTTCCTTAACAAAAATTCATCATGCTTGTCGCTGATTTCATTAACATTATCTTTTATTATTAGCAGAGATATTATTGCGGCGATGAAAATACTTATCAACAACGTAACAATATAGGTAAAGGTTTTATTTATCAGGCCTTTAGAAGGCTCGGTATCCGTGAAAGCCGGATTGTTCAGAGGTAGGGTCATCTTTCGCCTTCTTAACTGCTATTACGTCAATATTTATGCCACCTTCATTTATCGGCAAAAAATAATAAAATTTTATAGCAAAAAATCTGAAGCTAAAGAATATGTGGTTTTTACAACCCAGTTCAAATTATTAATCATTAACTCTTTTACAGCCTAAATTCGGTTAATTAAATATACCGGTCAAAGTAAATTATCACCTCAGCGGTTGTATTTACACAGAATGGATATTAAGACTATTTTTTGCTGTAGCGGTCACAGGAACGATGAAACGTATAAAAAAACCGGGCGTAAAGCCCGGTTCTTTTTTTCTGATGAGACTGACTCTATTCGCTCAGCCCGCGATTCTCCAGCATCGGCTCAATCTTCGGATCGTGCCCGCGCCAGTTGCGATACAGTTCGGCTAAATCCGTGCTGTTACCACGGGACAAAATCGCCTCGCGGAATTTTTGCCCGTTTTCACGGGTCAGGCCGCCGTGCTCAACAAACCACTGGTAGCCATCGTCAGCGAGCATCTGCGTCCACAGGTAGGCGTAATACCCCGCCGCGTAGCCGCCGCCAAAAATATGGGCAAAATAGCTGCTGCGGTAGCGCGGCGGCACGGCGGGCAGATCCAGCCCCTCTTTTTTCAACGCAGCCGCTTCAAAATCCTCCACGCTCGAAACGGCCTCACTGATGCCGTGCCAGTTCATGTCCAGCAGCGCGGCAGCCAGCAGCTCCGTCATGTCATAACCCTTGTTGAAATGGGTCGCGTTGAGCATGCTTTCCCGCAGCGCGTCCGGCATCGGCTCACCGGTTTCGTAATGGCGCGCATAATGGGTAAACACCTGTGGATGGCTGGCCCAGTGCTCGTTGATTTGCGACGGGAACTCAACAAAATCACGCGGCGTATTGGTGCCGGAAAGCGTGGCGAACCGCTGGCTGGCAAAGAGACCGTGCAGCGTATGGCCAAACTCGTGGAACAGGGTTATCACGTCATCCCAGGAGAGAAGCGCGACACCGCCATTCGCCGGTTTTTGGTAGTTACAGACGTTGTAGATCACCGGACGGGCAGCAAACTCGAAGGATTGCTCGACGAAATTCCCCATCCATGCCCCGCCCTGTTTGGAATCACGGGCAAAGAAGTCACCGTAAAACAGCGCCATGCCCTCACCGGTGTGGTCGAAAATTTCCCATACGCGGACGTCCGGGTGATACACCGGGATATCGAAGCGTTCGACGAAGCGAATGCCAAACAACTGGCTGGCTGCCCAGAATACGCCATCCTGCAGCACGGTATTGAGCGCAAAGTAGGGCCTGATCTGCGACTCATCAAGGGCATATTTTGCCTGGCGCACGCGCTCCGCATAAAAGGCCCAGTCCCAGGCCTCCACGGTGAAACCGCCCTGCTCATCGTCGATAACGTTCTGAATGTCGGCCTGCTCGCGTTCCGCGCGGGCGCGGGCGGCAGGCACAATGCCGCGCATAAATTCCAGCGCGGCGGCCGGGGTTTTCGCCATCTGGTCAGCGATGCTCCAGCTGGCGTAATCCTCAAAGCCCAGCAGACGGGCCTGTCGCGCACGTAGCGCCGTCAGACGCAGGATCAGCGCGCGAGTATCGTTTTCATCCCCTTTCTGGGTACGCGTCCAGCCTGCGTTGAAGAGGTTTTCGCGCGTCTGACGATTGCGCAGCGCGGAAAGCGCGGGCTGCTGAGTGGTGTTCAAAAGCGGGATCAGCCAGCGATCGTTTAGCCCTCGCTCCGCGGCAGCCTGCGCCGCATCAGCAATCTCACCGGCGCTTAGCCCGTCAAGCTGGTGCGCGTAATCCACCACCAGCCCACCCATTTTATCGGCAGCCAGCAGACGCTGGTTAAACTGGCTGGTCAGGGAGGCCGCCTCGGTATTCAACGCCTTTAGCTCGGCCTTTTCTGTCTCATTCAGACGCGCGCCGGCCAGAATAAACCGCTGATACGTCTCCTCGACCAGACGACGGGATTCAGCGTCCAGCACGGCACGGTCCTGCCAGACGCTCTCCACGCGGGCAAACAGTACGTCATTCAGCCAGATATCGTTTGCCAGCGCGGCAAGCTCGGTGGAGAACTGTTCCTCGAGCTCCTGTAAATACGGATTGGTGTGCGCGGAAGTCATGGCGAAGAACACGCTGCTGACGCGCTGGAGCAAAGCGCCGCTTTTCTCCAGCGCCAGCACGGTGTTAGCGAAGTCAGGCGCAGCGGCCTGAGCGACAATCGCGTCAATGTCCGCCCGCTTCTGGCGAAGGGCTTCATCGAAGGCCGGACGATAGTGGCTGTCGTTGATCTCATCAAAATGGGGGGCCTGGTAAGGCAACAGGCTGATGTTGAAAAAGGGATTCGTGGCCGTCATCTTTCGCTCCTGAGTACGGGTATCCTCCCAGAGTAGGCCAGGCCGCCATCCCCTGCAACGCTGTCATACAAATGTTGCCTTAACGCACCCTCTGCGGCCGTGCTATGTTAGTACAACACAAAAAGCGTTGAGGAACAGTGAGATGATTATTTTAGTTACCGGGGCAACGGCAGGTTTTGGTGAAAGCATCACGCGTCGCTTCGTCGCCAACGGGCACAAGGTTATTGCGACCGGCCGCCGTCAGGAGCGTTTACAGGAGCTCAAAGACGAACTAGGCGACAGCATCCTGACCGCGCAGCTGGACGTGCGTAACCGCGCGGCGATCGAAGAGATGATCGCTAATCTGCCAGCAGAATGGCGCGCCATCGACGTGCTGGTCAACAATGCCGGTCTGGCGCTGGGCATGGAGCCTGCCCACAAAGCCAGCGTGGAAGACTGGGAAAACATGATCGACACCAACAACAAAGGGCTGGTCTATATGACCCGCGCGGTGCTGCCGGGCATGGTCGAGCGCAACCGCGGTCACATTATCAATATCGGTTCCACCGCCGGGAGCTGGCCTTACGCGGGCGGCAACGTCTATGGCGCGACGAAAGCGTTTGTGCGCCAGTTCAGCCTTAACCTGCGTACCGATCTGCACGGCACCGCCATTCGCGTCACCGACATCGAGCCGGGCCTGGTGGGTGGCACCGAGTTTTCCAACGTGCGTTTCAAAGGCGATGACGCGAAAGCGGACAAAACCTATGAAAACGCGAACGCCCTGACGCCGGAAGATGTCACCGAAACGGTCTGGTGGGTGGCGACGCTGCCAAAACACGTCAACATCAATACCGTAGAAATGATGCCAGTCAGCCAGAGTTTTGCCGGACTTAGCGTCCATCGTGGCTAAATCGACCCTTCCCGGCCTGCGGGCCGGGTCTGTTTCGGATTATAAAAGAATGGTAGTATGTTCGGGCTAACTCTCTGAGAAATGACAACTCATGGCCGCTGAATCGCAACTCAATCCCACCCAGCCCGTAAACCAGCAAATCTATCGCATTTTGCGACGTGATATTGTCCATTGTCTGATCCCACCGGGAACGCCGCTTTCAGAAAAAGAGGTCTCCGTGCGGTTTGACGTTTCCCGGCAGCCGGTGCGTGAAGCGTTTATTAAGCTTGCGGAAAACGGTCTAATTCAGATCCGCCCGCAGCGCGGCAGCTACGTCAACAAAATCTCCCTCTCTCAGGTGCGCAACGGCTGTTTCGTTCGCCAGGCCATTGAATGCGCGGTGGCGCGGCGTGCCGCAACGCTCATCAACGACAACCAGTGTTACCTGCTGGAGCAGAACCTGCATCAGCAGCGGATTGCGATTGACCGTAAGCAGCTGAATGACTTCTTCCAGCTTGATGATGAATTCCACCAGAAACTGGCGCAGATTGCCGATTGCCAGCTTGCATGGGACACCATCGAGAACATCAAGGCCAACATCGACCGCGTGCGCTACATGAGCCTCGATCACGTCTCCCCGCCGGAAATGCTGCTCCGACAGCATCATGATATTTTCAGCGCGCTGGAAAAACGCGATGCGGACGCTGTGGAAAAAGCGATGACGCTGCATCTGCAGGAAATCAGCGAATCCGTGCAGCTGATTCGTCAGGAAAATAGCGAGTGGTTTAGCGAAGAGTGATATTCGCCGCCCCTTTCGGGTGCGGCGATGGGTTTAGCGAACGACTAATACCGGAATTGTGGCGTAGCGCAGGATAGATTCCGCATTTGATCCCAGAAGATGGGTAGTGATGCCCGGATTTTTCGACCCGATGACAATCACGTCATATTCCCCTTCCTTGCTCAGCCTGATAATTTCATCGCGGACGTTGCCAAAGCGAACGAGGGTGTCAATTTTCTCCGGCGAGATATCGAACAGTCTTTTTAACGCGTTCATTTTCTTCCCGGATTCTTCAGTCATATATTCTTCGAACTTTTTAATATCGGCGTTAAATCCGCGCAGCAGGGACCGACTGCTGGCCGGCAGAATATTGACCAGGGTAATCGAGGCGCCCTCTGCCTTCGCAAGGTTTGCCGCGTGGCGAACCGCTTTGTCGCTCAAATCCATTTCAAACACATCAACAGGCATCAAAATCTTCTTATACATAAGCCTGACTCCTTATTCCGATGAAAGGGTTATTTCCTGTACCCAGAATGGCACCGGGAATATAAACCAACCCTCAACGCTTCCCTGTCGAAACTATCAATTAATGAAAATAACGGTCTGCTTTGTAAATTGCTGTCGTGAACCGTCAGTGCCCGGCACAATAAAGAAAAAAGTGTGAGTTTGATCAAAAACAAAAACATGTGATGCAGACAGGCGTATTTATATGCTCCGTGAACGGCAACCCTGAAATAGCGCCGTAACGAACAGGTTAGAGAGGAGAAAATACCATGATGACATACGACCGTAACCGCAATGCAATCACCACCGGCAGCCGCGTCATGATTAGCGGCACGGGCAAAACTGGCGTGATTAAAGCGATCCACAGCGACGGGCTGGATGCCGCGCAGGTGCGCCGCAGCAAAACGGTTGAAGTGGAAGGATGCGAAGGTAAGTTCGAGCCGATTGAGCTGATTCGCCTGGGGATGCACTAAGCTGTGCGTAGACATGCCGCCGCGAACGGCGGCATGTGCTGAATTACCGTTGAGAGACGTACTGGGCCACGGTCGCTTTCGCACCCTTTTGCAGCAGCGTCTGGTACGCCTTCATCACCGCATCAACAAAGCCTGCTTCCTGCGGTAACTCTTTGCCGAAGATGGCTTCGATGCCGAGCAGCGCGTTAACCCGGCTTTCCCCTTCCGCACTGCCCTTCACCGCCGCCTGAATCACCGCCAGTTGCGGATCGCTCACGTCAATCGCATTACCCTGCTCGTCCACGCCGCCGACATAGCGCATCCACCCTGCCACGCCCAGCGCCAGCAGCGGGAAAGGCTTCTGATGCACCAGGTGCCAGCGCACGGAATCCAGCATGCGCTGCGGAAGCTTCTGGCTGCCGTCCATCGCAATTTGCCAGGTCCGATGGCGCAGGGCCGGGTTGCTGTAGCGGGCAATCAGGAGATCGGCATAACGACCTAAATCAACGCCTTTGACCTTCAGCGTAGGCGCCTGCTCGTTAAGCATCAGCGCGTGCGCGGCGAGGCGGTAGTTCTTATCTTCCATACAGTCGTTGATATGCTGGTATCCGGCCAGATAGCCCAGATACGCCAGGAACGAGTGGCTGCCGTTGAGCATGCGCAGCTTCATCTCTTCAAACGGGATCACGTCCGACACCAGCTCGGCGCCAGCTTTTTCCCATTCCGGACGGCCCGCAACAAAGTTATCTTCGATCACCCACTGACGGAACGGTTCACAGGCTACTGCCGCCGGATCGCGCACGCCGGTCAGCCGTTCTATTTTATCCAGCGTTTCGGGGGTGACCGCGGGCACGATGCGATCCACCATGGTTGACGGGAAGGTGACGTTAGCCTCGATCCAGTCCGCCAGCTCACCGTCTACCGCCCGGGCATACGCGCAGGTGACATTGCGCATCACGTGACCGTTCTCCGGCATGTTGTCACAGGACATCACGCTAAACGCCGGCAGACCCGCCGCTTTGCGACGCGCCAGCGCTTCCACGACGACACCCGGCGCAGATTTCGGCTGGTGTGGGTTTTGCAGGTCGGCGACGATAAACGGATGATCGAGCATCAGTTGCCCGGTCGCTGGTGAGTGACAGTACCCTTTCTCAGTGATGGTCAGCGAGACAATCGCCACCTGCGGTTCACACAGCGCTGCCAGCACCGTCTCCAGCCCGTCTACCTGCGCATGGAGGGCCTTTTTGACCACGCCCACCACGCGGGAGGTCCACGCATCGGCAGACATCTCCGCCACGGTATAGAGATTATCCTGCGCGTTCAGATCGGCAATCTGCTGCTCGCCGCCAATCAGGTTAACCTCACAGTAACCCCAGTCGCTGCCGTGCTCAGCGGCGAGGATATCGGCATACACTGCCTGATGCGCCCGGTGAAATGCGCCAAAGCCTAAATGAACGATGCGTGCTTTAAGGCTGTCGCGATCGTACTGAGGCAGCGTCGCGTTGGCCTGTAATAAGGTATTTTCCATGATTAAGACTCGTTAATTAGAAAGCTGTGGTTCGCTGCCGCTCTTTCTGAAGCGGCAGCGCCTGCTGACTACACCAACTAGAATGGCAGTTGGGGTAAAAAAATAACTGCCATCAACCATACTGATACTGACGTTTGAGATTTTGATTTATATTAACTTTTGCTCATGTGGTGTGACATAAACATAAAGTTGTGTGATAAATCACTCAAGATATAAGCCATCAGCGCCGCGAGGAGATTGCGCCGTAACCCACACGCTCTTCTGGTGAGGACTCCGCTGCGTCTTGCGCCGCGCTCAAATCACGGTCGCGCACTTCCGGCATCAGGATCGCCGAGAGCAGCCCAATCACGGAATAGGCCACCAGCATGGCAACAATCGGCCACCAGGAGCCGGTCATATTGCAGAAGATCCCCGCCAGTACCGGACCAAAGCCCACAGCTACCAGACCGCCCGCCTCTTTCGAGATGGCCATACGGGTAAAGCGATTTCGCGAGCCAAACATCTCCGCCATGGTGATATTTTCCAGCGCGAACAGACCCAGAACGGCGAAGTTATGGATAACGATGATAGAGAGCATGATCGTCCCCGGCGCATAGCTCTTATCGACAATGATCGACAGCATCGGGTAGGCGAGCAGAATGGCGGAGATATTGAGGATAATGTACGGCAGACGGCGCCCCACTTTATCGGAAAGCCAGCCCAGCAGCGGGATGGAGATAAACCCGAGAATGGAGCTGATCATCAGCGCATCGGTAGGGATGGCCTTATCGAACAGCAGCGTCTGGACCAGATACCCCGCGAGGAACGTCTGGATCAGACCCGAGTTGCCCGCCTGGCCGAAACGCAGGCCAGTCGCCAGCCAGAAGGATTTGCTTTTCACCATTGAACCGAGCGATGTGTCCGGCTGAACGGTTTGTGCATCGTTCACTTTCTCAAAGACCGGGCTCTCCTTGAGGTTCATCCGCAGCCAGATGGCAAAGATCATCACCACGACGCTGGCGAGGAACGGCACGCGCCAGCCCCAGGCGAGCAGCTCTTCACGGTCAAGGACAAAGAACATGATGGCCCAGATCGCCGTGGCGCTTAGCGTCCCGCAGTTAGTGCCCATCGCCACCAGCGAGGAGATGATGCCGCGCTTTCCTTTCGGCGCGTACTCCGCCAGCATGGTCCCGGCTCCGGAAATCTCAGCCCCGGCCCCGAGCCCCTGAATAATGCGCAGCGTCACCAGCAGAACCGGGGCAAAAATCCCGATCTGCGCGTAGGTCGGCAGGACGCCAATCAGCGTGGTGCAGATCCCCATCATGGTGATGGTGATGAACAGCACCTTCTTACGGCCAATGCTGTCGCCCATTCTGCCAAAGATAAAGGCGCCGACAATGCGTGCGATATAGCCTGCGCCGTAGGTGCCCATCGCCAGGATCAGCGCCATCGCGGCTGACTGTTCCGGGAAGAAGATCTCATGGAAGACCAGGGCGGCCCCCAGTGAGTAAAGCTGAAAGTCCATAAACTCCAGAGCGGTGCCGAGCCAGCCGGAAACGGCGGCTTTCACCAGATCGGCAGTGGATCGTTGCGGTTGTGCTTGTGTCATGATGGCTATCTCTGAAAGGTAAGATGCGAACCACATAGAGCCTGTCTGCGCAGGCCCTTAATCGCGTAAATGATTATTGGCCGAACGTGAGTAAGACTTTGCAGCACTGCCGCTGATCTTTCTCAAACAGTTCGATGGCGTCTGTTACGTGGTGATAGTCAAAAGTATGGGTGATCAGTTTTTCCGGGTCGATCAGCCCCCTCTTCAGCCAGTCGATGACGACCGGGAATTTGTTGGCATTGAGGCGCGAGGAGAAGATCGCCAGCTCTTTGCCGGTAATGCCCTGCTGAACAATCTGGCTCGGCTCGCTGGAGAAGCCCATCAGCACGATGCGCGCCGCCGGAGAGGCCAGGGTTATCGCTTCCTGCAAAATAGATGGATGGCAGGCGGCATCAATGATTAACGTCGGTTTGATGCCTTTTTCCTCCAGCGCGTCCTGCAGCGACTGCTCGCCATTATTAAAGACCCAATCCGCGCCGCTGCGCCGGGCCATCTCAAGGCGCTCGTCTATGCGGTCAACCACGATAACCTGCTTCACCTTATAGACGCCTTTCAGCGCCTGCACGGTGACCAGCCCCATCGGGCCAGCGCCGTAAATCAGCGCGACGTCCTGTTCCGTCGGTTTCGCCTGCCCCGTTACGTTGGCGGCAATGGTAAAGGGCTCAACCATGACGGCGTGTCGGTCGGGAATGTCATCCGGGATAGGCCAGGCATTTTTAGCGGGCACTGCCGCATATTCGCTGAAGCCGCCGTCACGGTGAACCCCCAGCACCACCAGCGAGGTGCAGACGTTCGGTTTTCCGACGGAGCACGGATAGCAATGCCCGCAGCTGATCACCGGGTCAACCGAGACGCGCTGGCCCAAGCGGGCACTGTCTACGCCCTCGCCCACGGCGTCAATCACGCCAAAAAATTCGTGGCCGATGACGCGTGGATACTTCGCAAACGGATTATGGCCGCGATAGATGTGGCTGTCCGAACCGCAGATCCCCGCCAGCGTGATTTTGACGCGGACGTCACCTGCGCCTGGCTCCGGGCGTGGCCGCTCTTCAATCACCAGTTCGTTCGGCTGTTGAATCACTACGCTTTTCATCGTTCGCTCCTCGTTTACCAGTTCCACAGCGTGCCGTCTTCAAGACGGGCCACCGGCAGATAGGCCGGATCGTAGGGGTATTTCGCCGCCAGTTTTTCATCAAACTCGATGCCCAGCCCCGGCTTGTCGCCCGGGTGCATATAGCCATTATCAAAGCGCCAGCTGTGCGGGAAGACCTCCAGCATCTGTTCGGAATAGCCCATATACTCCTGGACGCCAAAGTTTGGCACCCACAGGTCGAAATGCAGCGCGGCGGCGTGGCAAACGGGCGAGAGATCCGACGGGCCGTGCGAGCCGGTACGCACCTGATAAAGCGAGGCGAAGTCGGCGATGCGACGCATCCCGGTAATGCCGCCCGCGTGGGTAATGGTGGTGCGAATATAGTCGATAAGCTGCTCTTCGATGAGCTGCTTGCAGTCCCAGATGCTGTTAAACACTTCCCCCACCGCAATGGGCGTAACGGTATGCTGGCGGATCAGGCGGAAGCAGGCCTGGTTTTCCGCAGGCGTTGGGTCTTCCATCCAGAACATGCGGAATGCTTCGATGCTCTTGCCGAAGCGCGCCGCTTCGATTGGCGTCAGGCGGTGGTGCATGTCGTGCAGGAGATGTTCATTAAAGCCGAATTTACTGCGCACCGCGTCGAACAGCTTCGGCGTGAAATCGAGGTATTTTTCGGTGGACCACAGCTGCTCTTCCGGCCAGTCACCTTTGGTCGCAGGCTCGTAGGCCAGCCCCTTCCCTTTGGCCATGCCGTAGGTGGTTTTCATGCCCGGCACGCCGCACTGCACGCGGATCGCCTTAAAGCCCATCTCTTTATGACGGGCGTAGTCTTCCAGCACGTCGTCAATGGTGTGCCCGGTGGTGTGGCAGTAAACCATCACCCCTTCCCGGGAGGCGCCGCCCAGCAGCTGGTAGAGCGGCATGTTGGCCGCCTTGGCTTTGATGTCCCACAGCGCCATGTCCACGGCGGAGATGGCCGACATGGTGACCGGTCCGCGACGCCAGTAGGCGCCCTTATAGAAAAACTGCCAGATGTCTTCGATGCGGTGCGCATCGCGGCCAATCAGCTGGGGGCAAAGGTGATCCTTGAGGTACGAGGCAACGGAGAGCTCGCGTCCGTTTAGCGTAGCGTCACCGAGGCCGACAATCCCCTCATCGGTGGTGATTTTAAGGGTGACAAAGTTCCGCCCCGGGCAGGTAACAAACACGTCAGCCGCGACAATCTTCATAATTCCTTTCCTTACATCGTTCGTTGTGATGCTGGAAATTTACCCATCAACCCTACTACCATACAAGTATAATGATCATAAAATCAGCTAGAGATCACAAAACCCGGGGACTCAGGCGCGCCCCCATCCCGCCACAATAATCAGCATACCGCACAGGGCAATCAGCGCCCCGGCCCAGTCGTATGCGCTGAGCTTGACGCCGTCCACCACGCGTAACCACAGCAGCGCAGTACACACATAAACACCACCGTAAGCCGCGTAAACGCGCCCACTGGCCGCCGGATGCAGCGTTAACAGCCAGACAAACAGGGCCAGCGCGACGCTTGCCGGAATGAGCAACAATACGGTTCCTCCCTTCTTCAGCCAGAGCCAGGGCAGGAAGCAGCCGATGATTTCGCATAGCGCGGTGGCAAAAAAAAGCAGCGTCGTTTTAAGCATATTTCACGTCAGGTGAGGATCTATTTAACCATCATACCTGATGATGCCCTTTACTTTTCCATACTTGCTCCGCGGGTATGCCGTCATTTCGCTTTAGTGTAGAATCTGTACGGGGTAACTTGATTATCTGCACCCATTTAAAAGGAAACGCTATGACCACATTAAGCAAACGCCTTTGTCTGACAGCCCTGCTGGCGCTGTCATCGTTCGCCTTTGCCGCCTCTGCGACAGCGGAAACCAGCAAGCTCGTTATTGAGTCTGGTGACAGCGCGCAAAGCCGCCAGAACGCCGCCATGGACAAAGAACAATGGAATGACACCCGTAACCTTCGTCAGAAGGTCAACAAACGTGCTGAAAAAGAGTGGGACAAAGAAGATGTCGCTTTTGACGCGCGCGATAAGTGTCAGCAAAGTGCAAACGTCAATGCCTACTGGGAGCCTAACACTCTGCGCTGCCTGGATCGCCGCACTGGCCGCACGGTAGCCCCGTAATGTCTGGATCCTGCGACGTTAAACTCCGTCCGCTGGAGCGTGAAGACCTTCGTTTCGTCCACCAGCTCGATAATAATGCCAGCGTGATGCGCTACTGGTTCGAAGAGCCTTACGAGGCGTTTGTCGAGCTATCCGATCTCTACGATAAGCACATTCACGATCAGAGTGAACGTCGGTTTGTGGTGGAGTGTGAAGGCGAAAAAGCCGGTCTTGTTGAGCTGGTTGAAATCAACCACGTTCACCGTCGGGCGGAGTTCCAGATCATCATCTCCCCTGAGCATCAGGGAAAAGGCCTTGCCTCACGGGCAGCGAAGCTGGCAATGGATTACGGATTCAACGTTCTGAATCTCTACAAGCTTTACCTGATTGTGGACAAAGAGAACGAGAAAGCGATCCATATCTACCGCAAGCTGGGCTTTATGGTGGAAGGCGAGCTGATTCACGAGTTCTTTATCAACGGTGAATACCGCAATACCATTCGCATGTGCATCTTCCAGCATCAACACCTGGCCGGGCACAAGCCGTCAGGCGCCAGCCTGCTGAAACCAACCGCGCAGTAACCTGCGCGGTTTTATTCTCAGTAATATTCAATCGTGTTCTTGATGGTGTATTTGCGCTCAACGGCGGGTTTGACGCTTTCGTCCGTGATCGTCAGATCGCAGCTCACCGGGTTATTGTGTCGATCGTAATCGCAGCTCTGCTTGACGTTACCCAGCGGCTTGTCATTCAACATGCTCACCGCCGAGTAATCCATTCTTTTGCGAACATCTTTAGACGGCGTCGACTGGACGGACAGGTGCTGATCGCCGGAGACGGTGGTTTTGCCCAGCGGATAGCCATCCGCATCGTAGCGATACTTCACCTCCATCTCTTTGCCGTGCGCCGCCACCACAAAACCGTTGTCGTCGGTATCCCACGTCACCCCGGCTGACGGCAGTTCGGCCAGCTGGCATTTCCCCTGCAGCTTCACTTTTCGCTGCTGGGTTTCTGCGTCAAGATAGTAATTGGCATCCAGCACCAGCGCCACGCCGGTGTTGGCCTCCAGGTCGTGCAGCTCCAGCGTATCGAAACACCCTTCTGTCGAGACGGTGCCGGTGACCCGTTTGGACACTTCGCCCTTCTCGTTGAACAGCGTCTGAGTAAAGTCTTTGACCGGGCCGCGCAGCGGATCAAAATCAAATTCGTTCGAAAAACTCGCCATCTCGGGCGTAAACGACAGCGGCGCGGAGCTGTTGTCGCACCCCACCAGTGTTGCTGCCAGTAGCGTTATCGCTGCGTATTTCTTCACATTTATTACCGTACAGGGAGATTATTCCCAATCATATTAGCAAATACAGTTGTTTACACGAAGCCTGCTAAAATTAATCTCTACACAGAGAAAAGGAGCTACAGATGAAACGGTTACCCTGGATTACCGCCCTGCTGTTAATGAGTGCCTCAACGGCCGCGCTGGCGGCACCGGATTCCTGCGAGCGCGTGAAAAGCGACATTCAGCAGAAAATTATCAATAACGGCGTGCCTGAATCAGGCTTTACGCTGAGCATTGTGCCTAACGACCAGGCCGATCAGGCGGGCACGCAGGTGGTGGGCCACTGCGCGAACGACACCTTTAAAATTTTGTACACCCGCACAGGCAGTGGTGCGGCAGCTGAACCTCAGTAATTGACCCTCAATCCCCTTTGATTTGATAAGGATTAATATTTAGTCCCCCCAAATCAGTAACACTCACCCCATCATTAGCCCGGATATCATTTCGGGAAAAATAATACGCAATTATAATGATGGGGTGAGCCATGTCCGATATTGAACATCACGGCGGAATTAGCCGTCGAACTCTCGTGAAATCTACGGCGATAGGTTCTCTGGCGCTTGCCGCTGGCGGGATCTCGCTTCCGTTTGGTTTAAAAAGCGCCGCCGCGGCGGTGAAGAACGCCGGCCAGCCGCCTGAAGATACCGTGGTGTGGGGCGCCTGCTCGGTCAACTGCGGCAGCCGCTGTGCGCTGCGTCTGCACGTGCGTGACAATGAAGTGTACTGGGTCGAAACGGACAACACCGGCGAGGATATTTACGGTAACCATCAGGTGCGAGCCTGCCTGCGCGGACGTTCAATTCGCCGTCGTATCAATCACCCTGACCGTCTGAACTACCCGATGAAGCGCGTGGGCAAACGCGGTGAAGGCAAGTTCGAGCGCATAACATGGGATGAGGCACTGAACGCCATTACCGCCAGCCTGAAAGACGTGGTGGCCAAATACGGTAACGAAGCGGTGTATATTAATTATTCCTCCGGCATTGTCGGCGGCTATATCACCCGCTCCTCCCCTTACGCTTCGCTGGTGGCGCGCCTGATGAACTGCTACGGCGGTTTTCTGAGCCACTACGGCACCTACAGCACGGCGCAAATCGCCTGCGCGATGCCCTATACCTACGGCAGCAACGACGGTAACAGCACGTCCGACATCGAAAACACCAAACTGGTGGTCATGTTCGGCAATAACCCGGCGGAAACGCGCATGAGCGGCGGCGGGATTACGTACTATCTGGAACAGGCTCGCGAGCGCTCCAACGCGCGCATGATCGTCATCGACCCGCGCTATACCGATACGGCAGCCGGGCGCGAAGATGAATGGATCCCGATCCGTCCGGGTACCGATGCCGCCCTGGTGGCGGGTATTGCCTGGGTATTAATCGACGAAAACCTGGTCGACCAGCCGTTTCTGGATAAATACTGCGTCGGCTATGATGAAAAAACGCTGCCGGAAGGCGCGCCCGCTAACGGTCACTACAAAGCGTATATTCTCGGCCAGGGTGATGACCACACGGCGAAAACGCCAGAGTGGGCCTCACGCATCACCGGCATTCCGGCGGATCGTATCGTTAAGCTTGCCCGCGAAATCGGCTCCGCGAAGCCGGCCTACATCTGTCAGGGCTGGGGACCACAGCGCCAGGCAAACGGCGAGCTGACGTCCCGCGCCATCGCCATGCTGCCTATTCTGACTGGGAACGTGGGGATTAACGGCGGTAACAGCGGCGCACGTGAGTCAACCTACACCATCACCATTGAACGTATGCCGCTGCCGGACAACCCGGTCAAAACGCAAATCTCCTGCTTCAGCTGGACGGACGCCATCGCCCGCGGGCCGGAGATGACCGCCCTGCGCGATGGCGTGCGCGGGAAAGATAAGCTGGACGTGCCGATTAAGTTCATCTGGAACTACGCGGGCAACACCATCATCAACCAGCACTCCGATATCAATAAAACCCACGAAATCCTGCAGGATGAAAGCAAGTGCGAGATGATTGTGGTCATCGATAACTTCATGACTTCGTCAGCCAAGTACGCCGATATCGTGCTGCCGGATCTGATGACCGTCGAGCAGGAAGACATCATTCCGAACGATTATGCTGGCAATATGGGCTATCTGATTTTCCTCCAGCCCGTGACCGCGCCGAAGTTTGAACGCAAGCCGATCTACTGGATCATGAGCGAAGTGGCGAAACGCCTCGGACCGGATATTCATCAGAAATTTACCGAAGGACGCACGCAGGAACAGTGGCTGCAGTACCTGTATGCCAAAATGCTCGAAAAAGACCCTCAACTGCCGTCCTATGACGAGCTGAAAAAAATGGGTATTTACAAGCGTAAAGATCCAAACGGACACTTCGTGGCCTATAAAAAATTCCGCGAGAACCCGGAAGCCAATCCGCTGAAAACACCATCGGGCAAGATTGAAATATACTCCAGTAAGCTGGCGGAGATTGCGGCCACCTGGGAGCTGGAAAAAGATGAAACCATCAGCCCGCTGCCCGTCTACGCATCAACCTTCGACGGCTGGGACGCGCCCGAGCGTGCGCAGTTTCCGCTGCAGCTGTTTGGCTTCCACTTTAAGGCCCGTACCCACTCGAGCTACGGTAACGTCGACGTGCTGAAAGCGGCCTGCCGTCAGGAGGTCTGGCTTAATCCCGTCGATGCCGAAAAGCGCGGCATCAAGAACGGCGATACGGTGCGCGTCTTTAATCGTCGCGGTGAGGTGAGAATTGAAGCAAAAGTGACGCCGCGCATCATGCCCGGCGTGAGCGCCATGGGCCAGGGCGCCTGGCACGACGCCAATATGAGTGGCGATCGTATCGACTACGGCTCATGCATCAACACCCTGACCACGCACCGCCCTTCACCACTGGCGAAAGGCAACCCGCAGCACACCAATCTGGTACAGATCGAGAAGGTGTAGCGGGTGAATGGCTTGACCGTAGTTTATTCTATGATTTGTATGATCGTTTAACACCGTCGCGCGGACACTCTCCGCGCGAAAAAGGAAGATGTAATGAAAGACGTCTCACATCGTGAATCGTTCGCGTTCAGCGCCCGGGTGCTGGGTGCGCTGTTTTATTTCGCACCAGACAGCGAGCAGGCCGCGCCGCTGGTGCAGGCCCTCACTGCGGGCGAATGGGTTCAGGACTGGCCTCTGCCGCCGGAAACGCTGCGGCCCGTAGCCGACACCTTTGCCGCGTCTGCCGATGAGCCGCTGGCGGACGCCTGGCAACGGCTGTTTATTGGTCCTTACGCCCTGCCCGCTCCACCGTGGGGCTCCGTCTGGCTGGACCGCGAATCCGTGCTGTTTGGCGACTCGACCCTCGCGCTGCGCCAGTGGATGCGGGAGAACAATATCGCATTTGAAATGCAGCAGAATGAACCGGAAGATCACTTCGGGACTTTGCTGCTGCTGGCGGCATGGCTGGCCGAGAACGGCCGCGAGGCGGAGTGCGCTCAGCTTCTGGCGTGGCACCTGCTGCCGTGGAGCACCCGCTTCCTGACGGTGTTTGTCGAGAACGCCAACCATCCGTTTTATATCGCGCTGGGTAAGCTTGCGCAGCTGACGCTTGCGGACTGGCGATCCGGGCTGCTTATTCCGGTTGCGGAAAAGACGCTGTATCGCTAAGGGGTGTGGCTTGCTCGCGGTTTGCGGGCAAGCTACGGTCAAAAGAGGAGGCTTAAAAAATTTAACTCGAAACAGGAGGCATATTGAATTTAATAATATAAAATAGCTTTTCCTGGTAAGGTCAACACTTTCGTTTGATACATACAAAACAAAACCATGACTAAAAATTATTCCTTCGAAGATAAACGCAAGAAATTACTTGTTACAGCCGTGATATTCATCGTTTTAGGTGGATGGCTCTGGTATATGTCATGGGCATCTGGCATCTCCCATAATACTATATTAAAAAAATCCGTTCCTGAATGGATGACATATATTTCACTTGGCGTTTTGATTGGAACAATTTTTGTTATGCGCGCTTTTTATCTGCGCACTTTTAACAAAACATTAGAATATATTGCCAATGCTTTTTTTAGCGGCTTTTGCCTTGGTTTTGTATTGAGCTTAAATTGTTATGATATTTATGTCTATCTCTTTCCGGACAAAACAATTGGCTATGAATCTGAATATGAGGTTGTCTTTCCGGGGCCTTCGAGAGGTAAGTATGGCCATTGTGAAGCGGGTCTCTGGTTAAAAGATCAGAACACCAACAGATGGATACAGCTTTGTACAAACAAAGAATATCTGCACAGCCATCGTAAGCAGGGAATGACTGGGGTGTGGGTAACGGCTCGTGTGAATAATATTGGAAGTTACATTGTGAATTATGAGTTCATTTATTTGTAGGCACTACCCTATCTATTTTTGTTCCGGCGAAAATGAATGGTACTTAAGGTCCGCTCCTTGCTTATAGCCGTCAGCCTGATACTTCGCACCAGAGATTGCGCATTCACAGCGGAGAAACCGGCTATGGGAGGGTCATCTCAAAATCGAATCAGGGTAAATTTCATTCATACCCCCACTTTTAGTGGTGGATACGTGACGGCTGTTCATCTATTCTGCTTTTTCAGCGAGCAAGCCGGAGTCATTTTTAGTGGATAATCCCATATTTCAGAAAACCATCATTATCTTTATTCTCATCCTGTGGGTAATAGACGAAGTCAGGAGAAAGAAAAAAAAGCGTTATGACTCCGCTATAGCAGAGGCTAATGCCAGAGAACGCTATGAATGGCGCTATCTCAGATGGGGTTGGCAGGCAATACGAGTGGCGGCGGCAGTGTATATCTTTGTTCAGCTGATTCAGTTTTTACTGAGATAGATGGCAGAAGAAAGTAAGACAGGCAAGGAACATCTCACTGTCCAGGCCAACAGTAGCTGAGCCTCGGTGGTAGAAATTGTGAGGGGTCCCTGCCTGCCAGTAGCATGCGTTACAAGCCTTTAACCAGTATTTGGTTATGTGTCACCGACTGATTCTCCCTCACTCGCACTCTCTTTACTTTGAATGAACCGAAGTGCCAGGTAGAGGTCTGGCGCCAGAATCATGTCATCATCATTCATTGTTGGCCGACTGTCTTTAAACCAGCGTGTTAATTCCGTTTTCCTGCCCGCGAGGATTAATTTAATCTGTCGACCTTTCAGGTCACGCTTTAACTCATTAATGGTTGCCAGGACACTGATGTCTGAATAGGTGAAGCAGGCAACGGCATCAATCACCACCCATTTAGGCTGTAAAGCGGCACCATCAACCAGGTTCAATACCCGGCGTTTAAAATAAGCCACATTAAAATAGGTCAACGGTGAGTTAAATCGATACATCAGTACGCCAGGAACCATTTTAATATCGGTGGTATTCCCTAACGAGTGAATCATTCCATCTTCGTCAGTGCCCAGCAGGTGCTCAGAGGGACGAAACACCGTACGAAGGAACTGTAACAGCCCAAGCAACACCGCAAGGCCGATCCCCTGGATAACGCCGATAATTAACACACAGCCAAAGGTGAAGAAAGCCAGGCGAAATGCCTGTTTATTTCTGCGCCTCAGGTTCCATAGCCCTCGTAAATCAATCAATGACCACGATGCATACATTAGAACAATACCTAACGCAGATACCGGAATGTATTGTAATGGTTGAGTGAAAAATACCACGACGATACCGATGAGTAAGGCTGCGACCACGGAAACCAGCTGACTTTTCCCACCAACCGAATCATTAACCGCGGTCCGGGAATCGGCGCCACTGATAGCAAACCCCTGAGATAACCCAGACATAATGTTCGCAATACCCAGAGCCCGGAACTCAGCATCAGCATTAATTTCATAGCCATTTTTTGCGGCGAAACTGCGGGCGGTCAGCATCAGACTGACAAAACTCACCAGGGCCAGGTTCAGCGCCGGGATCACTAAATCACGCATCGGACCGGGCTGGAACGCCCCCCAGTGAACGACGGGTAAACCAGACTGGAAGCCATCCCCACCGATAGTGGCAATACCATACTGTTGCGCAGATGTCCCCCATACCAGTGCCGTTGTTATCACAATGGCAATTAAAGGTGCTGGCCACTGGCTGCGGTACGTTTTGATAACCATTAAAATAATTAACGTTATAAGCGATATCCCTATCGTTAATAAATGGCTGTCCGAAAGTCGGCCTGGCAAGGCCATTATTTTCTCAATAACCTGCGCTTCATCTAGCTTGATCCCAAAAACCTTGCCTAATTGCCCGACAATAATCGTCACGGCTACGCCATTCAGCAAACCCGTAAGAATGGGATGAGAAAGCAGATCGGCAAGTGCCCCCAGGCGAAATTTACTGGCAAGGAGGCACCACCCGCCCATCATCAATGTCATGATGATCGTCAGTTGCCAGTGCAGTTCGGGGTTACCTGCAGAGAGAGGAAACACGACGGCCGCAATCACCGCGCAGGTCGTGGCATCAGGGCCAACAATAAGCTGACGTGAAGAGCCAAACAGTGCATAAGCTATCATCGGTAAAATGCAGGAATACAGCCCTACTATTGCCCCAACCCCCGCCAGCTCAGCATAAGCAATAGCAACGGGTAGCGCGACAGCCGCAACGGATAACCCGGCTTTAACATCATGTTTTAGCCAGCTTTTATCGTAGGCTAACAAATTTTGTAGCCCTGGCATGTAGTTCAACAATAGCTTTCCGACCACGTTATTCTCCGGACATTAATATTACCCACGAGATGTTGGCACACTTTTATGTGAGGTTCTGGCTTTCAAATGCTCCGGACGGAGGCCCCGCCGCTCAGGTCCTGTAAATGCTTAACCATTTTATTATTCTGACTGGTGTTAAACATAGTTCAAAAACGAACGGTTAGTCGGAGGTGGAACCGGCAGCCAGGTCGCCGACGTTGTAACCCGTTATTGGTAGTTGAAAAGAGGCCAGGAATTACGGAAGAATATTTAAACATTACTGAAGCTTAAATGGATTGCGGGGTAAGAAGTGGGAATGTCTCAAGCAGTAAAGAAAATCGCTATGGTGGCTATACTGGTGAACCTGGCCGCGGGATGCGCGCCGCTACACCCTTCCGGTTGCCATAAGACCACGGCAACGGGTAATTGCGGTTCAGGACGCTGGGACGATCGGGATGAATGGGGCGCGCAGGCGCGGGCAATCAGGGCGGCAATAAACGCCGAAATTGAAGAGCCACAAAACTGGAAAGGGAAAAAATGCAGATTGCATATGGAATTTGCTCAGGATGGCACACCTTTAAGCATCTCAACCAGTAACGGCAATAGAGCCTATTGCGAAGCGATAAAATCAGCCGCCCATAAAGCCAAATTCCCGGCCTTCAGCAATCCAGAAGTTTATAGAGATTTTCAAAAATCCGGCTTCGACATGCGCGGCTAGCATCATGATTATGTGTTGAATGGCGCGCTTTGCTCAACTCCGCCATGCTGCTTCAGGCCATGTACTCTTTATGTCATGAGCGGATTTTTTGGTAGTTTCAGTAGGACTGTATTTCAGCATAATGCACCTGTCTGTAAGCATGGTTGTTTTTAATACAGCCACACACTATTGAATCTAGCTCCGGCAGGCGCTACCGACCCACAAAAGAAAGGATGCCCGAGATCGAGCTATGCGTACTCATCAACAGAATAAGTCCCGTAAGCTGTATCGCAGCGTCAACACCACTACACGACACCATTCTAATAATCCTGGTGCTGAGTATCGCTGGGAGCGCAATTGTAAAAAAGTCGGAAAAGAGCTACTTGCAAAGCGCGGGACAATGCATGGCAGACAGAAGCGTGGCCGAGATTACACACCATTGTTTCATTTTCTGATCAAACACATTGGCAAACCATGGGATGAAATATTCAGTGAAGTATGTGGGCGTCTTGATACTACCGAGCCTGTATTCTGGTTAGTTGCACGACATGAGCATCAGCGAAGAGATTTAGTCTGCATTGGCGAAAGTAGTTTTTATCCGGGTCTGTTTGTTGATGAGAATGGAATTCTGCAACAGGTAAATCCTTCAATTACGGGAAAGGACGTGAAAGTAACTTGCCGCTGCTGCACACACACCTATATTGGTGAACCTGTCCCCTGGATAGAGTAACTGACAACATTTCCTGGGTTGACATGCGTGCCGCTGACATCAGCTATGAGAGCGATTGCATACTTCCGCTCCTCGATCCAAACTGACCTACTATTTCTGCAATGTCAGTTTGTGCCAAGAGCGGAAGTTGGAGTGCCGGAGACTCTTTAATAGCGGAACGGTAGTTTTGCAAGGATGTTAATGCTGATATTAAGATGGTAATGGCGTACGCTCAATTTGCACCGGATCGTCTCAACGAAGCCACCACTTGCCCCTCTTAACAACAAGGATTGAAAAACGTTATGGAAAATAAATACAAACTTGACCTTCACGAAATTCTTTGTTTGAAAACGTTTGGTGAATCTTTCGAGGCTTATCGCGTCGATGATTATGACAAGATGATCATTGAGTGGGCAGAAAGAGAGCTACTCTACGGCAAAAGTTCTGAATCATTGTTAATTTTAGCCTCCCTCAATTTAGATAAACGCCCTGATTCAGATGAAATTGAGCGCTACCTTTGTGCATATATGTTTGAACAAAACATCGTTATGCCCAACATTAACGCTAGTGCAATGACGTGGCTAAGGATCAAAGCTTGGTTTCTGATGCATGCCGAGACTTCCAAAGAATTAGAGTTACGGCTGCATCAAATCCCAGCGTTTCACTCATCTCCGGGGTCTCGTATCCTCAGCAACATCTGCTGGCAGTTTTACCGCATATACGATGATCTCTATGATGATTGGGGGCCTGGCTACCCCTCTAGGGCCTCAGCGATGAGCGAAGCAGAAATTCTTGATTTTGTGAAATGCCGCGTGAAACCTTTCTATCGTGTTCTCTGTAGCTCTGATTGGGCCTGGGTTCTGGTCCGAGCAGTATAAGCAATCTCATGACTGCAAAGTGCCAAGCGCTGACGTTGTTATCCAGGTGCGTGTTATTCTTTCTGGAGCAGACCTTGGGAGGTTCGAATGCTATATAGCTGCATGAATAATACAAAATGGAATGAGATCCGCGTCGCAATGGTTAGCATGGAATCACCTCCCTTATGGAAAGTCACTCTTCTCAATGGCTATGAATCCGCACTTGATGGCGAGTGGTTTTACCATTTCAGTGGAGGTGGCTATTTGGAAATCCGGTATCTTGATATTTTTACCAACACGGTTGAACAGCATACCACGGTAGGTACTATTCTTCGTGCTATTCATCTCCCTGGAATGGAGACCTCAACCGGTTATAGGATTTGGGGATACGCAGATTCGGTTAGCGATGTAGATTATCTTTCACTAGACAATATCGTTTAATGACCAACAGGAATACTGTAATCTTTGCGTAGAATTGGCCTCTACTCCTCGCTGTATTATGCGTGGTTGAGACGTTACACTGAAAGTTATTTAATCAAATTCTAAACAATCAGAGATCTTCCCACAGTGGTAACAATTCTACAGGTAATTGTTCCTTATCAAACCCGTTAAACCAATACACTGAGCCTTGTGGCCCAACCATCGGCCCTTCTCCCCATCCTTGATGAAACAACGCGCGACCCCAGTCCGGCTTGAGACGACCACGCCGTTTAAGGCGCTCACCATTACACAAACTTGCTCGTATTGAGGGAAAGTTAATAAAGAAACTTAACGGCATTTCCTCTTTGTGCACACGTTGCAATTGCCTTGATATCCAGTCCTGGTTACGTTTGCGAAGTTTTTGTTTCATTGGCTACAGCTTTGATTCGACTTACTTATCAATCAATGTCCTCACTGTAATCCGACGCTATGCTTTGTACAAGTATGTCCGTTCCTCGCTCACAACAGACCTTCAGCCTAGCCATCTTGTCCGCTTCGTGCCAGGAGGGGACGTAACGAATAACTGTTTGTGTGGAGCAATGGGGAGCAGGCAAGCTGAACTTTTTATTCGGAAACAACACCTGCCATCTCATACAGAAGATTTCCAAACTCAATAGCGGAAGGAGTCTTTCCCCTCCTACTCCAAATGAGAGTGAAGTAAGCGGTCGGCAATTCTGGTAAACCGTATTGTCTGTCAATAACGGTCATCCCCGGCTCCAGGTCACTATGTGGTATGGCCGTAATAGCAAGTCCAGCCAGAACCGCAGCACGCAATCCCTGCTGGCTTGGTGATGTAAAGGCCATACGCCACTTAACGTCGGCTCCGTCCAGGGCTTTAACTCCAATCTGTCGATGAACACAAGGTTCCGGAGCAAATGCCAGAGGTAGTGGCGTGTCACACTTATATTCAAAAGATCGCGCTGCTGCCCAGACAAACTGTGTTTTTCGTAACACCATGCCATCATCGTGCTTACCTGACAAAGACATCACCACTGCCAGGTCCAGCCCGTTAGCATCGACTTCTGACTGCAAGTTCAAGTAAGTATCCACAGTGACATCAAGTCGAACATCCGGAAAAAGATGGGCGAATCTTGACAACAGAGGCGGAAGCCGATTTCCAATGAAGTTTTCGGGCACACCAAACCGCACCACGCCGGAGACTGAGGAACGCTGGAAACGGCGGACCAAAGCATCCTGAGCACGTAAAACCTGATCGGCGTAACGAACGAAGTCTTCTCCATCTTCTGTCAGAGTCAGACTACGTGTCGTTCGCATCAGCAAAGGCGTGCCCGCCTGCTCTTCAAGGCGACGGATTTGGTGACTGATGGCGGATTGGGTAAGGTTCATTCGCTGAGCCGCCCTCGTGAAACTCCCAGTGTCCTTGACTGCGATAAAAGCCCGTAAAAGATTGGTGTCAAAGTCCATATCTACGATTAATGATGAAATTTAATTAATGTAACGAAATTATATCATTTCCGTCATAGCGTCAATGACGCCAAAATAAGAGCTCAAATATTAATTGCACCTCATGATAATAATGTCCGGCTTGTTTTAAAGCCGGGAATTAATGTTCAGCTATCTCAAGCTACAGGGAACCACCATGACCATCTCCCCCTCAGCCAAAAATGCATTAACTCTTGCGGCTGTCTGTCTGGCTTCGTTGATGTTCGGTCTGGAAATATCAAGCATTCCAGTGATACTACCTACACTTGAAACAGTATTGCTTAGTGATTTCAAAGAATTGCAGTGGATTATGAATGCCTATACGCTCGCCTGCACCGCTATACTGATGGCTATTGGCACTTTGGCTGACCGTTACGGGCGCAAACGCCTTTTTGTTGTCAGCCTGATGTTATTCAGCGTGACGACGTTAGTTTGCGGACTGGCAACAAATACGTCAGTTCTCATTGCCGGTCGCTTTTTGCAGGGTATGGCGGGAGGAGCCATGTTAATTTGCCAGATCGCAGTGTTGTCCAATCAGTTTACTGAAAGTGGGGCACGTGGAAAGGCTTTTGGCTCATGGGGCATTGTTTTTGGCTTGGGGCTGGGTTTTGGTCCGATTATCGGCGCCGCAATTGTCGCCATTTCAAGTTGGGAATGGGTCTTTCTTGTTCATGTTCCGATAGCTATTATCGCGTTAGCACTTGTATTTATGGGTGTTGAGGAATCTCGTGACCCTCAGAAACGTAGTCTTGATGTCAAAGGTATCATATTCCTGTCACTGTCCGTATTTGGACTTGTCTGGTACATCACTCAGGCACCCACATTAGGCTTCATAAGTCCTGTTGCCATTACTCTCCTCGGTGCAACGCTACTCTGTTTGGTCATCTTTATCATGGCAGAACGTAGTAATAGTGCGCCTATGTTTGACTTCTCGGTGTTTCGTATCCGTCGCTTCTCTGGGGCATTGCTCGGTTCGGTTGGTATGAACTTCAGCTTCTGGCCCTTCATGATATATATCCCACTGTATTTTCAGAATGTTTTAGGTTATAGCAATGTCGCTGCAGGACTCTCACTATTGGCCTATACATTGCCAACATTGGTATTTCCACCAGTGGGCGAAAAGTTGTCCCTACGATACCGTGCAGAGGTTGTCATTCCGGCCGGGCTATTTACTATAGGAGCAGGTTTTCTTCTGATGAAATGGGGCAGTAGCCTGGAGTCTGCAAGTTGGTTAACAATGCTGCCGGGATGTCTGCTGGCGGGTATTGGGCTGGGTATTACCAATACGCCAGTGACGAATACCACAACAGGTTCAGTGGCGAATGAGTGCGCTGGAATGGCTTCTGGCATTGACATCAGCGCACGAATGATCAGCCTTGCCATCAATATTGCACTGATGGGGTTTATTCTTGTCGAAGGGATATCCGACTACCTTCGTTCCACATTATCAGGAGCAACGGATTTCACGCAATTGCGTCAGTTGGCTGAGGGGCTGTCTGCAGGAAATATTACGATGATGGAACAGATCACCCCAGTTATGAACATTTCCAGTACTACTGTCCAGGGAGCGCTATCTCAAGGTTTCGGATGGGTGATGATTTATGGTTCAGTTTCTGTATGGATATTGGCTATATGCAGTTTTCTTATTTTTAAAGAAAATGGCGTTAAAATACCTGGAAGTGGTGACTGGAAATGAAAAATGAAATAAAGAAAACAGTAATCGAGATCATTAAAATACTATCCTCAAATGAGGAGGATTCATGGGCAAAAACATTTGAAAAACTGGCGATCGAGCTCGATATTGATTTTGAATCATCCATTTATTCATTGAAAAAACTTTACGGCGGGATGGGATCATTTAACGATATTGTTCTTCATAAAAATGGGATGCCTCTAATTCGAGAAAATGACGCATTAGATGATTTGAGATACAAGCTCTACAAGCAACTTGACCATGCAATCGGCTTGTTAAAAGCAGGTGATTGACCATAACGTCGTTACCAGCAACGCCAGTGAGGTACTGGCGACGTTTCCGGTACGGAATACCACGCGGCTCGCCGAAACATGGCCAATCGGCGGACAACACTAAGGTCCGCTTTTCGCTCACTGCGGACCTTAAGCACAGTCAGATCGTCCGCATCGAGCCAGAGGTGGACTGTACCAGCCGTGTACTGAATTAAGATTACTCGTTGGGAACGCCCTATTACACGGCTGATTTAGTCACCGCCAAACATCCTAAATTTCATCCGTGGAGTAACTATTGTTCCTTTGAATCCTCATCTGCCTCCGGAGAATAATGCTGACAAACACATGCCAGCTTATTCCCATCAGGATCGCGCAGGTAGGCAACATAAAAATCGGGTCCGTACGCGGTTCGTGTACCCGGCGCGCCTTCATTCTTCCCGCCCGCAAGGAGGCCTGCCGCATGGAACCGTCTGACAAGGTCCGCGTTATCGGCACGGAATGCGAACATTGTCCCGTTTCCCGCCGTTGCAGGATGCCCGTCAAAAGGAGGGCAAATACAGAAGCTGAAACCCACCTCCGTATTATTTTCATCTCCCCACATTGCCCAACCTTCTGTCCAGGCAGGCACACGTGAATAGCCAAGCACTCTAAAAACAGCGTCATAAAACGCCACGGAGCGCTGAAGGTCATTTGTACCTATGGTGATATATGTCAGCATCTTATCACACCCTCTTTGCCGTTTATCTGAGCGGACATTATACCTGGAGGCTGCTCTGCCGATGAAATAAAACTGTACTCAATAAACTATAGATTTATGTCTTATTTTGGAATGGATGTGGATATTATCATCCCCTCCGTGTTTGTCATTACAGCACAATGGAGCTTTAGATAAATCCGACAACCACGTGTGCAGTGCTGTAACTATCAGCAAGGATAACCGCCCCGCCATCTCAACCGGAGCGGCTTATCTACACTGTTAGTGCGCGCTCAAAACGTTAAGCCACCACGGCCATCCATCAAAAACTGTACGTCACCTTCAAACTCCCCGTAGGGGACGTTTTACGATGCACAATCGGGCTATCGCCCGCATCCCCCGTCAGCTGCGTAACGCCCGCAGAGGCAAGCACGCTCCAGCGCGAGGTGAGCTTGTGGGTCCAGTCAAGGTTCATCGACCAGGCATAAATCCCGGCCCCGGCGTCATGTCGGGCAAATCCCGATGCGGCCGACTGGGCGGCGTTGACCCCGTAATACGTCTGCATATACTTGTCGGATCCCCAACTGCCGGTCAGCGCCAGCGTCACCGCATTTGTTGGTGAGGTGTAGAACGGGCTGGAAATGCCGAAATGTACCGCTTCACCGTTGTCCCTTTCAGAAACCGGTACCTCAGCCTGCAGCTGCAGATGAAGCCAGTCGGTCACCTTGTACTCCAGCCCAGGCACAACGATAGCCGAGCCTTTTATCTCGCCCATCCCCCGCAGCTCGTCGCTGCCGGAGCTGATCGAATCGCTGCTCACGTCTTTATCTTTACGACCAACTCGATAGCTCAGCGCTGCGCTGTAATCCAGGTTACCAATGTTGTTGCCGTAACCGATCCCCCGTGTGGTACCGATAAAAAAACCGTTGGCCATGGCGTAATCCACCACCTGAGCTGCGCTGACGCGAGTTTTATCTGAACCCGAGTAGCGTGGCGCGATATCCACGCCGCCCCCCAGGGTTAAGACGTTTTCGTGACTCTGTTCTGCCGCCAGTACGGGCGTGGCCAGTAACGCCAGCACGACGCCCGGCGCGATGTTTTTCAGGCTGCGGCCTGAAAGTAAATGGGGGAACGTATGACGCAGTTCGATGTTTCTCATTACAGAAGCCCTTTTGGATTCAAATGATGACGATGCATGCGGTTAACCGCCAGAACGCCCATTTTTAAATACTGACCCTAAGGTTCTGATGAGCCGAAAATGAAGAAACACTGAAGCGCGAGCAGATGCTGTAACCCGGACAGATTTCCTGATACCGTTTTTTTCTTAAGATGTTCTTCATTCACGGTTGATACAGTTACCAGTGTGAAAATTCTACTAATCGAAGACGACCTCGATCTCGGCAATGGCGTACGTATCGCCCTCTCAGATCAAGGATTTGACGTCATATGGGTACGCCGTAAAGAAGATGCGCTGCATCAGCTGGACGTCTGCGTGCCGGAACTTATTTTGCTCGACCTGGGACTGCCCGACGGCGATGGCATGAGCCTGATGACGCGTTTGCGTCAGCAGCTCAAGGGGATCCCGGTCATCATCCTGACGGCGCGAGGCACGTTGCAGGATCGGCTGAGCGGGCTGGATGCCGGTGCAGACGACTATCTCGTCAAACCTTTTATTCTCGCCGAGCTGCTGGCGCGAGTCAGAGCCCTGGCGCGGCGCAGCTACGGTTTCGAGAATGAGGCGATAGAAATTCGAGGCTTATCTCTTCATGTCCCGACGCGTCGCGTGACGGTAAGTGCGCGCCATATCGATCTGACGGCCAGTGAATACGCGCTACTGGAAACGCTGATGCTGCGCGCTGACCGCGTGATTACGCGACGGTTTCTGGAAGAACGGATATTCGGCAACAAAGAGAACCTCAGTAATGCGCTCGACGTGCATATGGGGAATTTGCGGCGAAAGATCGGCGACGGCTATGTGCGAACGGTGCGGGGCGTCGGGTACGTCATTGATACCGTATCCATTCAGAAGGTGACCGGCTGATGCAAAACGTCTGGTATCACCTGAGACGCCCGACGCTGGTACGTCGAATTATCATCGCCCAGATGCTACTGCTGACCCTGCTGTGGTGTCTTTTTTTAACCTTCATTCTCTGGGAGGACCTGCGCAGCCCTCCCATCCTCACGGGCAGTAAAACGTACGACACCGTTTTTACCCTAGCCGAGCGTATGGACGGACGCCCGCAGGACCGTACCGCCGTGCTGGAAGACTTCAGCCAGGCCCTGCGTGAAGGTTACGGCGGAGGGGAAGACCCCGTGCTGTCGATTAACCTCATCGTTCGCAAAAATAATACCGTTATTTTTGCCTCAGACGGTGCTCCCGCGGGGATAACAAACACCCGGTTCGGCGAACTGGAGCACGTTCAGAGTGGAGATCGTACCTGGACCAGCCGCACCCTCAAATCCCCTCACTCCGATGTGGAGGTTACCCTTTTCACCCCAGCCAGCGGCTGGAACTTCTTTATCTATCTGAACTCACGTGGCTACTACATCCTGCCGCTGCTGGTTTGCTTCCCTTTTCTGCTGTTTCCCGCATGGCTGTCAATACGCATTGCGATGCGCCCCTGGAGTAAGGTGGTCAATGAAATTACGTTACGCACGCCTGACGATCTCTCCCCCTTAAAAGCCGTTCCCAGGCACAGGGAGCTTCGTCAGATGGTGGACGCGATCAATGACTTCCTTGCCAGAGTCCGTGAAAGCGCGGAAAGGGAACGGGTTTTCATTGCGGATGCCGCGCACGAGCTGCGTACCCCCCTCGCGGCGATGCGCATCAACGTGGAAGCGTTGCAGTCCTGGGTCATCAGCGAGAACCAGCAGGAGCTGCTTGCGGGAGTGGTTCGCAGCAACAGCCGCGCCGCGCGTCTCGTCAACCAACTGCTGCTGATGATGCACAGTGAAGCGCGTATTGATACGGCTATGGAGCCCGTGCCGCTGACAACGCTTATTCAGGAACGAATGGCCGAGCTGGAGCCGCTAGCGTCGGCGCGCGACATTGAGCTGGAATTCTTCGCCGAGGATGAAATCCGGATCTCAGGCGTCAGGGAACGCCTGGTGTCGCTCATTGATAATCTTATTGAGAACGCCGTGAAGTACAGCCCCGAGGGCGGGCGGATTCAGGTCGATGTCCGTGTAGTAGATAGCTTCGCGCGGCTTCGCGTTTCAGATGCAGGACCCGGCATTCCGACCGAGCTGCGGGAGCGCGTGTTCGACCGCTTCTTCCGCGATCCCAATCAGGTGCAAAGCGGCAGCGGGCTAGGGCTTGCCATCGTCAAAGCGGTGGCGCAGCAACACAGCAGCAGCGTAAACCTGAGCACTTCCGCTGAAGGAGGCCTCATGGTGACGGTTGACTTCCCGAACCGCACGTTTAGCTAAAGCAGAACCGGGGGTTTGATCGCAAATGCCGCAGATTGCTTCAAAATAATTACCGTATTTGTTATATTGTTGTTTATTGCTTATTCACCTCTGCGGTGCCAAAAAGAACAAGATTCACCGCAACCCAGGACAGAGAAATGTTAGATTACCGCTTCCCGACAGCTTTGCAGATGGTTCTCAGCGTAGCGATGGCGGAGCAATTGGGTGAACGTTCGACGAGTGCGATTCTGGCCTACGGTCTGGAAGCGAACCCGAGCTTCATCCGCAAATTGATGGTTCCGCTGACGCGTGACGGCATTATCGTCTCAACGCTTGGCCGTAACGGCTCAATTCACCTTGGTCGCCCGCCGGAAGAGATCTCCCTGCGCGACATCTACCTTTCGGTCATCGAAGATAAAAAACTGTGGGCGTCGCGCCCTGACGTACCGGCCCGCTGTGTTGTCAGCGCGAACGCCTGCTGGTATTTCAAATCGATTTCCGAAGAAGCTGAGCAGGCGTCGTTAGCGGTACTGGCCCGCCATACCGTGGCAAGCGCCCTGGAAGCGGTCAAAAACGCCGACAGCAGCGGATGGGATCCGCTCCCCGACCTCATTGCCCAGTATCAAAAAACGTCGTAACGCGTTATTTGTTGCGAAAAAAAACCGCCTTCACTATGAAGGCGGTTTTTTATTGTCTGCAATATCCCTAGGCAGGCAGAACTTCCCTTTCCTCTTTACCACGCGTCACTAACTTACGCAGCGTCACGTAAAACACCGGCGTCAGGAACAGACCAAACAGCGTCACGCCCAGCATCCCGGAGAAGACCGTGATCCCGGTGACGCCGCGCACTTCTGCACCCGCGCCGTGACCGAGGATCAGCGGAATGGTCCCGGCAATAAAGGCGATGGAGGTCATCACAATCGGGCGTAAACGCAGGCGGCACGCCTCCAGCGCGGCCTCCATGATGCCTTTGCCCTGAATTTCCAGCTCGCGGGCAAATTCCACGATAAGAATGGCGTTTTTACAGGCCAGCCCCATCAGCACCACCAGCCCTACCTGCACGAAGACGTTGTTATCGCCCCCGGTCAGCCAGACGCCAAACAGCGCGGAAAGCATCGTCATCGGCACGATGAGGATCACCGCCAGCGGCAGCGTCCAGCTTTCATACAGCGCCGCCAGGACAAGGAACGCCAGCAGCACCGCGACCGGGAAGACGATCAGCGCCGTACTCCCCTGGGTGGCCTGCTGGAAGCTCAGGTCCGTCCATTCAATGTTCATCCCGTTCGGCAGGATCTGCTTAGACATCGCGTCCAATTGCGTCATCGCCTGCGCAGATGAAAGCACGCGCGGGTCGGCATCGCCAATCAGGTCCGCCGCCGGGTAACCGTTGTAGCGGATCACCGGATCCGGCCCGTAGGTGGTCGTGATGTTCACCATGCTGCCAATCGGCACCATTTCGCCCTGGCTGTTGCGGGTGCGCAGATTCGCAATATCTTCCACGCTGTCGCGGAACTGCCCGTCGGCCTGCGCCATCACGCGCCAGGTGCGCCCGAACTGGTTGAAGTCATTGACGTACGACGAGCCCAGATAGGTTTGCAGCGTCCCGAAGAGATCGGTCAGCGACACGCCCTGCGCTTTCGCCTTATCGCGGTCAACCTGCACGTCCAGCTGCGGCACGTTAGCCTGGTAGGTTGAGATCGGGAAGTGCATTCCCGGCGTCTGCATAATCGCACCGGACATGGTGTTCACCGCGTTTTGCAGCGCGCCATAGCCCAGACCACCGCGGTCCTGAATGTACAGGGAATAGCCCGACCCCTGACCCAGCCCTAAAATCGGCGGCGGCAGAATGGAGAAGCCAAAGCCCTGCTGGATTTGGGCGATTTTCGCGTTGATCTCCGCGTTAATTTCCGCCGCGGAATGTTTACGCTGGTCGAACGGCTTCAGGCCGAAGAACACCGTCCCGGTATTCGGCGTGTTGGTGAACTGCAGCGCATTCAGCCCCGGAAACGCGACCGCATAGTCCACGCCTTCGGTATTCATCCCGATTTCGCTCATTTTGCGGATCACCGCATCGGTGCGCGCCAGCGAAGAGCCTTCCGGCATTTTCACGCCGCCAATCAGGTACAGTTTGTCCTGCGTCGGAATAAACCCGCCGGGCACCGCTTTAAACATGACGCCTGCGGCACAGAGCAGCAGCAGATACACCACAAATACCGCGCCGCGTCGTCCGAGCGTTTTGCCCACCAGCCCCTGATAGCCGTTAGAGCTGCGGAGGAAGAAGCGGTTAAACGGACGGAAAATCCAGCCGAACAGACGATCGATAAGCCGGGTCGGGAAATCTTTCGGCGCGCCGTGCGGTTTTAACAGCAGTGCCGCCAGTGCCGGAGAGAGCGTCAGCGAGTTAATGGCGGAGATGACCGTGGAAATCGCGATCGTCACCGCAAACTGCTTGTAGAACTGCCCGGTAACGCCCGAGAGGAACGCCATCGGCACAAACACTGCGCACAGCACCAGCGCGATGGCGATGATCGGCCCGGACACTTCGCGCATCGCCTGATGCGCCGCCGCAAGTGGAGCAAGCCCCTCTTCAATGTTTCGCTCGACGTTTTCCACTACCACGATGGCGTCGTCCACCACGATACCGATGGCCAGCACCAGCCCGAACAGGCTGAGGGTATTCAGCGAGAAGCCCAGCAGGTAGAGAATGCTGAAGGTACCCACCACCGACACCGGCACCGCGATCAGCGGAATGATCGACGCGCGCCAGGTTTGCAGGAACAGAATGACCACCAGCACCACCAGCACCACCGCTTCCAGCAGCGTTTGCACCACCGCACGGATCGAATCGCGCACAAAGACCGTCGGATCGTAAGGTGCCGCCCACTTCATGTCCGCCGGGAAGCGCGTTGACAGCTCGTCCATTTTCGCGCGCACCGCGTTAGACAGATCGATGGCGTTCGCCCCCGGCGACTGGAAGATACCAATCCCGACCGCGTCTTTATTGTTCAGCTGGGAACGCAGCGCATAGCTGCCGGAGCCCATTTCGATACGCGCCACGTCGCGCAGGCGGACGACCGTGCCGTCCTGCGTTGTTTTCAGGACAATATTGCCGAACTCTTCTTCGGTATGCAGACGGCCCTGGGCGTTAATGGAGATCAGGAAATCGCTCTCTTTCGGCAGCGGCTCGGCGCCAAGCTGTCCGGCGGAGACCTGCACGTTCTGCTCCTGCATCGCCGTGACCACGTCCGAAGCGGTCAGCCCGCGGGCCGCCACCTTGTTGGGATCCAGCCAGACGCGCATCGCGTATTCACCCGAGCCGAAAATCTGGATCTGGCCGACGCCGGGCAGACGCGCCAGTTCGTCCTTCACCTTCAGCGTGGCGTAGTTACGCATATACAGGGAGTCGTACTTACCGTTAGGCGAAAACAGATGCACCACCAGCGTCAGCGTCGGGGACTGTTTCTGGGTGGTGATGCCCAGACGCCGCACGTCTTCCGGCAGACGCGCTTCGGCCTGCGCGACGCGGTTTTGTACCTGAACCTGCGCCTGATCCGGATCGGTGCCCGGACGGAAGGTGACGGTAGTGACCAGCACGCCATCGGAACCCGCGACGGACTTCATGTACATCATGTTCTCAACGCCGTTGATCGCCTCTTCCAGCGGCGTCGCCACGGTCTCGGCAATCACTTTCGGGTTGGCGCCCGGGTACTCCGCGCGCACCTGAACGCTTGGCGGCACGACGTCAGGATATTCGCTCACCGGCAGCAGCGGGATGGCGATTAACCCTGTGATAAAGATCAGAATCGACAGGACCGCGGCAAAAATCGGCCTGTCGATGAAAAAGCGGGAAAAGTCCATGGGTGGATTCTCAGGTCAAGGGATCAGTTGAGGGCGCTGGTGGCGGTCATGGCAACGGTTTTGGCATTAACCGGCATACCCGGCATAAACACTTTTTGTAAACCCTCGACGATGACTTTATCGCCTGGGTTCAGCCCCTGCCGCACAATGCGTAAACCGTCTGCCAGACGTCCCGGCGTAATGTCGCGACGCTGCGCTTTCCCCTCTTTATCCACGATATAGACGTATTTACGATCCTGATCGGTCAGCACCGCCTTGTCGTCGACAAGCGTGGCTTTGAATTCCGCGCTGCCCGGCAGGCGTACGCGGGCAAACAGTCCCGGCGTAAACTGACGCTGTGAGTTATCCAGCAGCGCGCGCATGCGGATGGTCCCGGTGCTCGGCGTGAGCTGGTTATCCAGGAAATCCACTTTGCCCTGATGGGGATAGCCCTCCTCGCCCGTCAGGCCAATCTCAACCGGCAGCGCCGTGTGATTGCTGGACGCCCCCTGCCCGCTGCGGGCCAGGTTTTGATAGTGAAGGTAGGTTGACTCGTCCACGTCAAAGTAGACGTACACCGTCTTCTGCGAGACCAGCGTGGTGAGGACGCTGGCGGTGTCGCCCGCAGTCACCAGGTTCCCGCTGGTGATCAGCGCCCGGCTGGCGCGACCATCGATAGGCGCGGTCACTTTGGTGAAGTCCAGGTTGAGCTGGGCTGCATCAACCGCCGCCTGCGCGGCGCGAATGTCGGCCTGCGCCTGAACGGCAGCCGAACGTCGCTGCTCCCACTCTTCCCGTGAGACCAGATGGGTATTGATCAGCTTATCGGTACGGTTAGCCTCACTTTGCGCCAGGCTGGCCTGCGTTTTGGCTCTCGCCAGGTTCGCCTGCGCCTGCTCCAGCGCAGCGCGATAGGTACGATCATCAATGGTGAACAGCACCTCGCCCTTCTTCACTTCCTGACCGTCGGTGTAATTCACCTTATCAATGTAGCCGGACACGCGCGGGCGCAGCTGAACGCTCTCCACCGCTTCAATCCGGCCGTTAAAGCTATCCCACTGGCTAATCGATTTCACCACCACGTCAGCGGCACTCACGGCAGGCGCAGGTGGCGCGGCATTTTGCGCGACGCTGTTATCGCATCCGACGAGCAGCACGGAGAGCAACATTGCCCCCAGCGCGCTCAGATGAGAATTACCCCAGGTTTTTTGCAGGCTCATTATTTTTATTCCGATAATTGTCGCCACCGGGCAAGACGCAGCAGGAGGCACCGCGCCACTTCCTTTGTCCGGGGGCTGTCTTAAGGCCATTTGTGTCGTTCATCGCCACAAAACTGTAACAGTTGCGAATACACTATTCGCGGCGATTGTAGGAAGGCGCTTAACTAAGTGCAAGAATAATTGTTGCACTTTATGTGCTATTTGAGTGAATGTGAAAAGACCCGTTTCGGTCAGGGATTTAAATGCAACAATAAAACTTGCAATTACTGCAAAAACGCGCCACCTTTAAATGCAACAGACAAAGATACTTTTTAATCCGCTGCGTGGGGGTAACCAGATGAACACTGGCGCATTTATGCATGATTTACTCGACTGGATCGACAACAACCTGGACAGCCGACTGGACATTGAGACCGTCGCCAGGCGTTCCGGCTACTCGAAATGGCACCTTCAGCGCCTGTTCAAAGAGCATACGGGCTACCCTCTCGCCGGGTATATTCGCGCGCAAAAGCTGCAAAAATCGGTTGAGCGGTTATCCCACAGCGATGAACCGATTCTGAACGTGGCGATCGCGCTGGGCTTTGACTCCCAGCAGTCCTTCAACCGCAGCTTTAAGCGTCAGTATGGTCAGGCGCCTGGGGCATGGCGACGGAGTATGAGTGGCCCGGAAACGCAGCAGCTACGCTAGCAATGAAATTGTCACGGATGACATCCTCCCTGCTTGCGTCCCAGGCAATACCCACCTCCCAGCTGATTGACTCCCCCGTTAGCGGAATAATCGCCAGCTCCGGCGGCGCGATATGCGTCACGCTGGTGGGCAAAATGGCCACGCCGATACCCGCAACCACCATCGCGACGATAGTTTGGATATCGTCAGTCAGCTGAGTCGAAGAGATGAAAAGACCGTTGTCATGCAGGAAGCGGTCAATCTGCGCGTTTAAACCCCGCCCTCGCTCATCATACAGCCGCAACAGAGGGCGTTTCGTGAGCCACTTTGCAGCAGACATTGCTGGCGACGCGGCGGGCGTAACCAGAACCAGCCGATCGGTAAATAACGGCAGGTATTCAAGCGCCACGGGGGGAGGAACCCTGACAAAACCGACCTGTAGCTCATCATTTTGCAATCGCTCGTACTGCTGGAAGGAAGGCAGATCCGTCAATGACATCTCTACTTCCGGATAGTCTCGACGAAAGTCAGCGATACAGCGTGGCGCCAGATAAAAGCTTGAGAGTCCGAACCCGACGGCGATATGCCCCTCCACGCCTTTTGATACCCGCTCAGCATGCTGCATAAATTGCCGGGTCTGCCTGACCACTTTTTCAGCCTCTGGCAGCAAACGCCTGCCGCTGGCCGTCAGTATTGCGCCGTGACGACCTCGTGAAAAAAGCGACATCTTCACCAGGGATTCGAGGAGATTAATCTGTTTGGTCAATGCCGGCTGCGAGATAAACAGCGCCCGCGCCGCATCGGCATAATTTCCCTTTTCAGCCAGTATCAAAAAGGCCTTTAGCAACCGGGTGTTCATTTTTACATTCCAGATGGTTATCGAATTAGGAAATGATTTGATTATACAGTTATCGGCAATCGTTATGTAATTCAGTCTCGATGACAACCGGAGACGCAACATGAACGAACTGACATCCTTAAAGGCGGCAACCGTACAGTTTCAGCATCAGGCCAGTAACAAAAAATACAATCTCCTGATAATGGAGAAATTTATTGAACAGGCGGCGCTTGAGCAGGTGAACATTCTCACTTTCCCTGAAATGTGCATCACCGGTTACTGGCATGTCCCTAAGCTCAGTGCTGCGGAGGTGTCTGCGCTGGCAGAGCCGGTTGCCGACAGCCCTTCCCTGACGCTAATACGCTCCCTGGCGATAAAACATCAAATGCTGATTGGCGCCGGGCTTATTGAACGCGCCGACGATGGCCGCTTCTACAATGCGTATGTTGCCTGTATGCCGGATGGCTCAATGCATACGCATCGTAAACTCCATGCATTTGAACATCCGGCCATCAGCAGCGGGGACAGCTTTACCGTCTTTGATACGCCGTGGGGCGTGAAGGTCGGTATCCTGATTTGCTGGGACAATAATCTGGTCGAAAACGTGCGCGCGACGGCGCTGCTGGGTGCCGATATTCTTCTCGCACCGCATCAAACTGGCGGTACCGACTCCCGCAGCCCTCACGGGATGAAGCCTATTCCGCTGGCGCTTTGGGAAGAGCGGGAAGCGCGCAAGGAAGAAATTACCGCGGCATTCAAAGGGCCAGGCGGTCGGGAATGGCTAATGCGCTGGCTGCCTGCTCGCGCGCATGACAACGGGTTATTTCTTCTCTTCAGCAACGGTGTCGGTGCCGATGATGACGAAGTGCGCACAGGCAATGCGATGATCCTCGACCCCTATGGCAGGATCGTGAATGAGACCTGGGCGGCTGAAGATGCGATGGTGAGCGCTGAGCTGGATTTAAGCCTGCTTGCTATGAGCACCGGACGCCGCTGGATCCATGGTCGCCGCCCTGATTTATACCAGATACTGACGCAGCCGCAGGGCTATGAACGTGACGCGATCAGCGCACGCTTTTCGAATGAGCCCCCGGCCCGCTAAAATGTGAGCAATTTTTAGCTGCAACATTAATCCGGAACTGTTATACTGTATATAATTACAGTATGAGGTGCGCATAATGGCTGTTGAAACAAAATTTGTTGTCGTTAGAAAAGGTGAAGAGAAAATGACATTTGCCAGTAAGAAAGAGGCTGACGCTCACGACAAGCTGCTCGATATGGCAGACGCGTTCACCGACTGGCTGTTGCAAAGCGGAATGCAGATGGATGAAACGCAGGCTGAAAATCTTGGCCTGTATCTCGCCGAGCAGAAAGAGACCGTGCAGCATATTCTGCGCACCAGCAAGCTTCCCGAGCTCAACGCTCCAGCTGCTGCGGATAAAACAGAATCCGATGCGGCTGACACGAAAAAAATCAGGGCTGTGAAAGCGGCCTGATTGTCAGAACATCATCACCGATCCGGAAGCCGTAAGCAGACATATGCTTGCGGCTTTTTTTAGCCCGAACATGAAAAGCGTAAAGGAGATGACGTGCGCCAAGGAATGAAGGAAAAAATCATCAGGATCTGTGATTCAAAAATCGCCTCTAAGGGAAGCGATGTTGGGCTTTCGTTTTATGCTTTTTTTGCTAATAAAAACGACGATCCTGAACTGCTTATGGAAGTGGCACACTGGTGGATTATGGAGATGAAACTGGACCATTTTGAAAAGGCTGAAAAGATCAGGAACCTTGTTTCAGCCCTCTAACACGCTAAAGCGGGATGGCCGGTAGCATTGCGGGATTTCATCGCTCTGACCGTCGCATAATTCTTCACCGACCAGTCTGCAATCGTCGCTGCGCCCGTAGCCTGCTTCTTATCGCGCGTTGTGCAGCATCCGTGTTTCTTTGACGTTGGCGCTAACAGGGTAATTTTTGTTCCTAGTGCAGTCAGTTTTGTGCCAGTAGCGGACTGTCCAGCAATATATTTCTTGAGGAATGTAACATGTATAGAGACGAATCTAAGTTCATTAACAGATTAACAAAAACAGGCAGAGACCTGCCGGTCTCGGCCTGAAAGGCTAAACCGCTAATCTTCGTCCTCAAGAACGGGTTCGATAAAGACGGAGATTTTCCCGTCCTCACGCTCCTGAAAACCTCTGATGATGCGTACTGCTTGCAGATGTTCAAGAATTGATATCACGCGTTCCCTGTTTGCAACAGCAATTGTTGCTTGGGTTCGATTGATGAATACATTCCTCAATTCATCTTCGCCCAGTTGATGACATAGCCCGGCCAGTTGATGTTTATTCAGGCCTGACACAATAAATCGCGTAAACAGCATGACCTTGAATTCTTCATTACTGGTACTGTTAAACACCTGTAGCAGGACATCATGAGGGTAATTAAGATCAGCGATATCAGACTCAATGAAATAATCAATGAATAGCGATACCAGGTCCGCTCTCTCTTGCACGGTAAAATGTACGTAGGTTATGACTTTTGTGAGCATGACGTTAAAGAAGCGCGTGTCTTTTTCTTTTCTTAGATAGAACTCGGGCTGCGTCAAAAACTCACTTTTATACTGGCTGAACCAATAGACGAAGGCATTACTGATATTTACATCTTGAATCGCATATTGAGCCGCAATTTTTTCATACACATCCGCCTCGAGAGGCAACTTCTGCATGGCTACCAGGGTGCAGAAATGATGCGCGCTAAGCTGGTCATCAATTTCCCGCATGTTAATCTCAATCGGTGCAACTAGGTTCTGATAAACCTGTTCTTCAAGGTCATTGTTGCAAATAATTTTCATATACAGCAGGTCATAGCGGTCGCCATCATAAACTTCCGGGGATGATTGCCCCAATACAGGCGCATGTTTTGTCACATAAGCCGTCAGTATCTCCATGTCGCAATCTTCACAGATATAGTCTATCAGTGCCCCCCATCCCGGTGCGACGCGGTCATATCGGTAAAACAGGTCGTGATATGAAATCGTTAGCTGGTCTTCAATAAATTCTGCTTTAGCCGATATCCCGGACAGGTCGGTAAACGAGAAGGTCATGTTTCTGACAATATCGCCTTTGGAATCGTCGCTTAGGGAGGTGCGGGTCAGAATGTAGCGGATACAGTCGGCATCCTCAGCTGAGTAGATGAACACATCCCTGACGAATATGTCGATGTTTTGACTAAAGTAACCAGAAACCTCATTGAGTTTATGCTCATAGGCGAGCGTCCAGGGTTTCATTACCGCCTCTTCAGGCGTTATGTTGTCAATAAGACTCGAAATGGCAATGCCAACATTGTGTGGGGTTAATTGATAAAGACTGTTTTGCGCAATAAACTGCAGACAAAACTGCTCCGTTGGCGTTATTGGTTCGAACAGCTCGTCATAGCATGCATCCGCCTGTTGAACATGACGCATGAACGCTTCCTGATTCTCCTCGGTGAGCTGAGAGATGATGCGGCAGCCCAGCGAATGAATAAGCTGGCGGTATTGCGGTTTATCCAGCGCATGTTCAGGCGATACGCAGGCTATCACGCTGATAGCAATATCGTTGGTGAATTTTTCACTAGGCTGTCCTGCGAGAACGGCAACCATTCTGTCAAGATAATCATTTTTTTGCAGTGAAGTAACAATTAACTTATCGAAGGTCTCGGGTTTGCCAAATCGACTATAAAGTTCAGTAAAAGCAGTAAGAATGTGTTCATCAGACTTGCTGAATAGCGAAGCGAACATGCCCACCAGATGTTCATCTTCGTTATCAATCAGATGAGCCACCAGCTGATGATGAAGTGCGCCATCGGCATAAATACGGTTATGTTCAACCAGTTCACTGATGACTCTGTTCTCGTCATCGATAAAATATTCACCGTTTGAGGTTGCGCAGCCCAGATCCTGACCGACGGCTTTAAGAAAGTCGTTATCATTTACGGTCATCGATCCTTCATGGAAAATAGAGCGGTAGGCCATGAAGTCTTGCATCACCAGACCATCGGACAGCAGCAGATACAACGCGTCTAAGCCGCCATTGCGCATATCGGTACACAATGCATGAAGTTGCTGTTCAGAGACGAAGTCATGATCCTCCATCGCCTCAAGATAACCTTGCGCAATCTCTGCAAATTTTTCACGCCCGATGATTAGTGTAAGTTCTCGCAGCGAAAGGGCATTTTTTAATTTTATTGACTCTTTAAGTTCCTTTATTTTTACTTGCAGTTCACTAAAAGCCGAGTTTTTATCCTTACCCATTTTACTTTTCCGTTTCAGGTATTCTTCTTTTAATTGTTCTCTTAATGCTCTATCAAAAAGTGAGAGTGATTTTATTTGATAATTATAGAAGTAACCTATATACAAATTTTCCTTTCGCGATAAAAATTCTAAAAAACTATTCTCATCATCAATTAAAACCAAGGTAGGTAGGTGATTGAAGTCATTGTGTCCATTTCCCGTGCCAAAATAAACGCTATCCCAGAGTATTTTTGGAATATATCGGCACACTATATCCTCTCTGATTCCCCTGTGGTCATACATCGGCTCGTGGTTAAGATGTTCTATTTCGGCCTGTAAAAGTTCTAGTTTTGTTTCCAGAGAGTCGAAATGATTACGATGAAGTTTGCGAGTTCGATAGTCGCGAATAAATGAATATAAAACCCCTGTTTTTTTATCGGTAAGGAAATAGTCTAAAGCGTAGATGTTTTTATAAAACACTAGCGATAACAGTTTGATCTTATCCTTTCCGTTATCAACGATATTGCTGAATACATGGTACTCATTGACTAAATTCTGCAGACTGCGCATATCATTTATATATGACGAAATGTCTTTCAGATAACTATCGTTATGCGTATCGAACGACATTTTTCTCTTTAATAACGTAAAGGCATTTCTGCTGTCCATAAATGGAATGACGGGAAGAATGAAATCAAAGAATTTAGTTCTAGCATCAGCACCTAGAAATAAGTCGTCTCTTACCGCATAAACAAACCTGACCGGATTGCCATCAACAATGTTGTTATTAACTATTTTGTTAATTTCACGTAGCTTAACGAAAATCTCAGGCGTTCCTAGCCTGTCAAGATCTTCAAAGATAACCACCTTATATTCCAGCTTGGTGAAAAAATACACGATCTCGTCAAGGCAGTTATTCAGTAAGGATGGTATCTCTTGGTCGCTTGCCTCTACATCTCCGCTTAAAAAGGCGATCTTGCTCAGCTTAAGTTTCTTATCAAAAATACCGATTCTAGATGCGCTAGCAGTTATAAAGTACAGCGCGGTAAAAGCCAGCAAAACTAATACAATGCCTTTTATGATGTAGTGTGCATTAAATCCCTCGTTCCAGGATGGCGGAAGGCTTAGAAACTCTGCAATTGTTTTGAAATAGATAATAAATGCGGCTACCGCGATAGGTGCAATGACTTTAAGCAAGGCCCGATAAGCTCCTCTGACATAGTGAGGGCCCCTGTCGATTATTCTGTCTATCCTTGAGTCAGGAAGTTTCTCCCTATCCTCTTTATAAAGAATTTGCTGCAAGATACTGAGTTCAACCTCTTGGTGGGTTGGGCTGACGGTTTCTTCATTTTCCGTCATATCGAATCCCGCAAGAGATACATTAATGTATTTATCATCGCAGTGATATTTCATAAATGATGAAATAACCGTACTTTTCCCTGCGCCATAGCTACCTGTAATAGCTATGTTTCTTACGTCTTTCTGAGATAATGCGTATTTCAGGGCAATGAAATACTCTCGCATACTGGCATCATTGATGGTTTTCGGGGCTAAGGTGTCATAGCGATCACTTAATTCTTCTTCCATAAGACTCAACCCCTGCTCTACGCTCTGTAGTTGACCTTTTGCCTGGAGCTTGACCAGCCACGCTTCCATCTTCCCGCATAGGTCTATTGCCCAACTCAACACACTCATTCAGCGACTCCATTTTGCCAACATCCTATTACGATAAGTGGAAATTCCAACTATGTTTCGTAACGTTCAGAATAATCTTGATGCTTCTATCGTAATGTTTCAACACGATGAAAACATGTTCTTTTTTGAATTACTCTTGCGAATTTCGCATTCGGCATGTATGCGAAGGCACCTCTGGGGATCATGACATAGCCTTAACCACATACTTTCTAGCAAACATAGCAGGAACAGCAACAAGTTACCCTTTACATCTTCAAGTTCAGATAAAGAACACACCGCTATAATACGCCTGACTCGGCACCGTCATTGTGAACTGGTGCCAAGTAAAACAGCATGGTAACGCGCTCCTAAGTCGAAACGCTTGTACACGCTGTTGGCAATATGCATTAGCTTATCCACAATTTTCCACTGCCGGTTCAGCATTAATGCTTAGCTACGGTCCGACTGAAATTGTAAGTATCTTAGAAAACGAGCTATTCGTTTTATGAGAAGATCAGCAAGCATTACTTCCGCTTCTCGCTCTTAGCAGACCTAACATTACCTCCCCCACCTGCTCCTCCCCAACGCAACCAGCCATAAAACCTGGTAGCTATACAAACACGCCAGCCTGTTATGTTAATGTGCGTTCCCCCCTTAACGAGGAAACGCGCATGACCCCACATCCGCTACGCCAGATAATCGAATCCTGTGACCACGCCATCACCACCAAAAACTATGACGCGCTGATGGAGTACTACGCCGACGATGCGGCTCTGGTGGTCAAGCCAGGCATGACGATTAAAGGCAAAGAGAACATCCGCAGCGCGTTTATTGCTATCTCCGATTATTTTCAGGATCAGCTGATCGTCGAACAAGGGGAGATGCAGGTGATCGAAGGTGGCGGTAATGCCCTCGTTATCATGGAAACCGTTCTGCGTTTTCCTGATGGTCAGGGTGGAATAACAGAAATGTCGCGCCGCGCGACCTATGTTTTTCGACAGGAAGGCGACGGTCGCTGGCTTTGTACCATCGACAACTCTTACGGTACGTCGCTGCTGGATACCGGGAACCGATCGCGTTAATCACACTTTCAAAGGGGCGCTGCCGCCCCTCCACTCCAGCGCCCTTAATGTGTAGTGATGCGCGGCTCTCTCACAAACTCAGCCAGCAGCCACACCATATCGTGCAGCAGGCCTGTTAGTTCCTTCGCTATGTGAGCGGGCAGCATTCCCCCCATCACCGCCTGTGTCAGCGCCAGAACGTAGTCCACCTGAGTCAGGGTGTCCTGCCAGCAGTCCGGCACGCAGGAGTTGATTTTCTCACCCATGATCAACTGTTCAATCAGGTATGGAGGAAGATCGGCATCGCAGAGCTCACGCAGCTTGCGCAGGGTCTGAAGGATACGCTCGCACAGCGCAGTGCGGCTCGCGACATCATCGATTTCGACCAGCACGCTCACCAGCGCGGCGCAATTGTCGGCGACGACAAACAGATCGGCATCAGCCGGAAGCGGCCGGGAGATAAGTTGCAGAATGACGTTTTCGTCAGATGGAAGATAAGTCAGGGTTGGGATAGTAGCCATGGTAAGGCATCCTCCGTGTATAAATTTGGGTGAACCACCCGATGAGTTCCTACGCTCGAGGGGGTAGCGCTGACAGAGGTAGGAATACCGCCCACAGAGAAAACGGCCAGCCTTACGGCTGCTCCGTCAGCGCCACCGCAATTTTAACGAGATCGGCGCTGTCGCGACATATAAATATCGCTCTGCAGATGCGGGTTCCTACGCCCGATTGCGGATGTGCCGCAACGCAGGCACTTTACGACCGCGACCCGTTGAGGAAAAGACATAACGCTGAATTTCATAAGGTTACTTTGCGGTTTGCGAGGCACCTTCCAGAAACGTTCACCGGGGTCAGACAGAGCACGCCCCACCAAATTTTGCCCCAACCTCTCTGGCACATCTGGTGTATTGTTTTTAAACAATAACATCCATTAAAGGACACCAGCGTAATGATCAGCATCCTCGGCAAAACCACCTCCATCAACGTGCGTAAAGTACTCTGGACCTGCGAAGAAACAGGCCTCGCGTATCAACAGGAAGATTACGGCAGCGGTTTTGCCTCGACGGAAACGGATGCCTTCCGCGCCCTGAACCCCAACGCCATGGTGCCGGTGCTGATCGATGACGATTTCGTGCTGTGGGAGTCCAATTCCATCTGCCGTTATCTGGCGCGCAAGGCCGAACGTCACGATCTGCTGCCCGCAGAACCGCAGGCCTGCGCCAACGTTGAGCGCTGGATGGACTGGCAGGCCACTGAATTTAACAACGCCTGGCGCTATGTCTTCCCGGCGCTGGGGCGTAAAAACCCGGACTTTAACGACCCTGAGCGCATTGCGGCGGGAATCAAAGAGTGGAACCACTGCATCACCATTCTGGAAAACCAGTTACAGCGCACCGGGGCCTTTGCGGCGGGCGAGACGTTTACCCTCGCTGACGTGGTGCTTGGGCTGTCGGTGAATCGCTGGAAAATGACGCCGTTTGATAAGCCAGACGTGCCCGCCATTGAGGCCTGGTTCGAGCGCCTTAACCAGCGTCCGGCATTTTTGCGTCACGGCAATAACGGCATGGTGTAAAACTTAATGCCTGAATGAATACCGCAACGAGGCTGTTTTTTTAATTACGAAACCCTGATTGTCGTCAGAGGGAATAATAATTAAGCCATATCCTGGACAGCCCGTTGCACCGCTTTGCTAGCCTGAATAGTCAGGCAAAGCTCAACCCGGAGGTATTCTTGCTGATTAAACTCAAGAAAGAACGAACGCATCAGGAGGATCGCCGGCTTGCTCTCTGGCTGGCGACCTCAGCAGGTTTGCTGAACGCCATCGCCCTCGGGGCATTTGGCTTTTTCCCCTCACACATGACCGGCAACACCTCACAATTATCCAGCGAAGTTTCTTCTACCGATCTGAGCGATATTATTTTCTTCGGCTCGATAATTCTCTCTTTTGTGGCTGGCGCCATTATTGCGCGCACGATCGTCATATGGGGTATTATCCATAACGTCAGGCTGGTTTTTTGCCAGATCCTTTTTGTCGAGGGGATATTACTGACCGGCGTTTCCTTCTACGAAATGTATTTCCATGCGCTCACCAGCAATCGCGAGATTATTCTTTTTCTCTGCTTTCTGATGGGCATTCATAATTCCACCTCCACGCAGCTTTCCGGCGGACGGGTAAGATCGACGCACATTACCGGTACGTTAACGGACGCGGGGATTTCCCTGGCCTCCGTCATGGTGGCGATGCTTCGCCGGGATTACTCCAAAGATACGGCGGCGCAAAAAAGTCAGCTGAAAACCCACTTAACCACCCTGTTTTCGTTTATTACGGGCGGTATCGCGGGGCTGCTGCTTTTCCGATGGATTGGCTTTAACGCCATGCTAGCGCTTGGGCTGATGCTCGCCGTAGTCGCTATCGTTTCAATTATCACCGTCTCGACGCGGGTTAGACGGGTTCGCGCTACCGTCTGAGCGTTGCAGCTGCCCCAGCAGGCGCTGCATGTTGTCGTCGCAGGAGATCCCCTCCGGCCGGTTGGTGATACTCGCGACCAGCGTCAGCAATTCCCTGCGGTTTTCCTCAAGCTGCTTTTGCATCGCTTCTATTTCGGCAATACGCGTCTTCAGGGACTGGATCAGTCCCTCATGATCCCAGTGCTGTTGCGGCTGCGGCAGGAAGCGGCGTATTTGCTCCAGTGAGAACCCGGTACGCTGCGCGTTGTCGATGATGTTCAGCAGCGCTGCCGCCTCTTGAGAATACGTTCGGTAGCCGTTCCCCTGCCTGACGGGTCTCGGCAGTAAACCTTCCGCCTCATAGAACCGAATGCGCGACGGGGAAATACCCGTCATTTTCGACAGCTCGCCAATTCTCATTTGATCTGCTCTTACGTCTTGACCTTAAAGTTAACTTTAAGCTTAAACTTTTTATACGGTCAACCGGATCGTCATCTCATCAGGGAGCTCATATGCAAACTATTCTGGGTGCCAGCGGGCAAATCGCCCGTGAACTGACCCGCGAATTAAAACGCGCCTATACCGACGATATCAGGCTGGTCAGCCGCCATCCGCAGAAAGTCCACGCCAGCGATATCACGGTTGCGGCCAATCTTCTGGATGCGCAGCAGACGCAAGTGGCGATTAACGGTAGCGATACGGTCTATTTTACCGCCGGTCTGCCGCCTGATTCCGCGCTGTGGGAGCGTCAGTTCCCAACCATGCTGGACAATGCCCTGGAGGCCACGCGAAAGGCTGGCGCAAGATTCGTCTATTTTGACAATACTTACATGTACCCCCAGAGCGACGTGCCACAAACTGAAGAGACGCGCTTTGCGCCCCGGGGGCGGAAAGGCAACGTGCGTGCGCTGATGGCCAACCGGGTGCTTGCCGAAATGCAGCGGGGCGACATTCCCGTCCTCATCGGTCGGGCCCCGGAGTTTTACGGGCCTGAGAGAACGCAGAGCTTCACGAATACGCTCATTATCGACAGGCTGAAGCAGCACAAACGCCCGCGAGTTCCGGTACGTGACGATACGCTTCGCACCCTCATCTGGACGCCGGATGCCAGTCGCGCGCTCGCCCTGCTGGGCAATACGCCTGAGGCCTACGGGCAGACGTGGCACTTGCCCTGCTGTGATGAAAGGCTGACGTATCAACAGTTTGTTACCCTCGCCTGCGATATCTTCGGCCAGAAGGCGGACTACGCCGTGCTGGGCGAGCTGGCCTTCGCCGCGACGGCGCTGTTTTCGCAGGGCGCGCGCGAAATGCGGGAGCTGTTGCCCAGATACGACGTTGATAACCTGTTTGATTCGACGAAGTTTAAGCGGCATTTTCCCGACTTCGCGGTCACCTCATACCGGCAGGGTCTTGAAAACATCTGGCAGGAATGGAGATCAAAAGCGCACAAAACAGCGTAAATGCACTGCCGCACCGACAGAGGTGCGGCCATTACTCGTGACAACGTCACTTTCACTTCTCGTCTTTAGGACTATTCTGCCTCTTCCTCAATCAGCCCTTACGCCATAAGGCTTAACCCGAGGTTGTCAATGTTTTCATAGGGTTACTGATTCTACCCCTTCGCTGGAACCCTTCCCAAACGCTTGCTATAGGTGAAATACCTCTGCCGAAACATGGCATAACAACAGGCAACCTGTGGTTGCTATAACGCATGCGCACAGGGAGACACACCGCAATGCACCCATTACTCAAACGTTCGCTGCTGTTTGTCAGCGCCATTATCGTGGTCCTCGCCCTCCTCGTCTGGGGGATCGGGATGGAGACGATAAAGGCGCGTCAGGTTGACCTGATCTATCTCGGGCAACAGCACATGACTCTGGTTTTCTCGTCGATGTTTTTTGCCCTGCTGGTGGGTATTCCAGCCGGTATTCTGCTGAGCCGCCCGGCAGCGCGGGGTATCGCCGAATATGTGATGCAACTCTTCAACGTCGGCAACACGCTGCCGCCGCTGGCCGTTCTGGCGCTGGCAATGGTGGTGATTGGCATTGGCGACACGCCCGCCATCATCGCCCTGTTCCTCGCCTCGCTGCTGCCGATCGTGCGTAACACCTACGCCGGGCTGTGCTCAGTCCCGCCGTCGTTGCTGGAAGCGGCAAACGGCATCGGGATGACCAAATGGCAGCGTCTGCGTCAGGTTGAGCTGCCTGCCGCCTGGCCGGTCATGCTCTCGGGGATCCGCATCGCCACCGCCATTAACGTCGGTACAGCGCCGCTGGCCTTCCTGATTGGCGCCAGCAGCTACGGCGAGCTGATTTTCCCCGGCATTTATCTGAACGATTTCCCGACCCTGATCCTCGGCGCGGCGGCCACCGCCCTGTTCGCCCTGATCCTCGATACCCTGCTGGCAGCGCTGGGTCGCGTGATGAGTCCCCATCTCGCTCGATAACAATAACAAGGAGCTTTTATGAGACTGTTTTCCGGCCTGACGGCGCTGTGTGCCGCGGCGCTGTTCACCAGCCAGGCGATGGCGGCCCCGCTGATTCTGGCGACCAAGAGCTTTACCGAGCAGCACATTCTCTCGGCGATGACCGTGCAGTACCTGCAAAAGAAAGGTTTTCAGGTCCAGCCGCAAACCAACATTGCCACGGTGATCTCCCGCAACGCGATGATCAACAAGCAGATTGACATGACCTGGGAGTACACCGGCACGTCGCTGATCATCTTTAACCACATCAACAAGCGCATGTCGCCGCAGGAGTCTTACGAGACGGTAAAACGCCTGGACGCGAAGCACGGTCTGGTCTGGCTCAAGCCCGCCGATATGAACAACACCTATGCTTTCGCCATGCAGCGCAAGCGCGCCGAGGCGGAACACATCAACACCATGTCGGAGATGGTGGCGAAGATTGAGCAGATCCGTAAAACCAACCCGGACAAGAACTGGCTGCTGGGCTTAGACCTGGAGTTTGCCGGGCGCAGCGACGGCATGAAGCCACTTCAGGCGGCCTATAAGATGGAGCTGGACCGCCCGCAGATCCGTCAGATGGACCCCGGCCTGGTCTATAACGCGGTGCGCGACGGCTTCGTTGACGCCGGGCTGATTTATACCACCGATGGTCGCGTGAAGGGCTTCGACCTCAAGGTGCTGGAAGACGATAAAGGCTTCTTCCCAAGCTATGCGGTCACCCCGGTGGTGCGTAAGGACACGCTGGAGGCCAACCCCGGCCTGGAAGAGGCGCTCAACACCCTCTCGGCCCAGCTCAACAACGACGTTATCACCGAGCTGAACAAAAAGGTGGATATCGACCATCAGTCACCGCAGCAGGTCGCCCGCGATTTCCTGCGTAGCAAACAGCTGCTGTAGGAGGCGCTATGGAGACGATTCACTACATTCTGGACAACTGGGATTACCTGTTAACCCTGACGCTGCAGCACCTGTGGCTGGTGGCGCTGGCCGTAGGCTTAGCCATTCTCATCGGCGTACCGCTGGGCATTCTGATTGTTCGCCACAAGTGGCTGGCAACACCGGTGCTGGGGATTGCCACCATCGTGCTGACCATTCCGTCCATTGCGCTGTTTGGCCTGATGATCCCGCTGTTTTCGCTGATCGGTCAGGGAATTGGTGCCCTGCCCGCGATCACGGCGGTATTTCTCTACTCGCTGCTGCCGATTGTGCGTAACACCCATACGGCGCTCGACAGCCTGCCGCCGGGCCTGCGTGAAGCCGGGCGCGGCATCGGCATGACCTTCTGGCAGCGGCTGCGCTGGGTCGAAATCCCGATGGCGCTGCCGGTGATTTTCGGCGGCATCCGCACCGCCGTGGTGATGAACATCGGCGTGATGGCGATTGCCGCGGTGATCGGCGCGGGCGGCCTGGGCCTGCTGCTGCTCAACGGCATCGGCGGAAGCGATATTCGCATGTTGATTGCGGGCGCGCTGATGATTTGTCTTTTAGCGATTGTGCTCGACTGGCTGCTGCACCGTCTGCAGGTGGTTCTGACTCCAAAGGGGATTCGATAATGATAAAACTGGAAAACCTCACCAAACAATTTTCCCAGAAGCACGGCCAGACCTTTAAGGCCGTGGACAACGTCAACCTGAACGTGCCCGAAGGGGAAATGTGCGTCCTGCTCGGCCCGTCCGGCTGCGGGAAGACCACCACCCTAAAGATGATTAACCGCCTCATTACCCCCAGCAGCGGGACAATCCTGATCAACGGTGAAGACACCAGCGGGATGGACACCGTCACCCTGCGCCGCAACATCGGCTACGTGATCCAGCAGATTGGCCTGTTCCCGAACATGACCATCGAAGAGAACATTACCGTCGTGCCGCGCATGCTGGGCTGGGATAAAGCACGCTGTAAAACCCGCGCCGAAGAGCTGATGGATATGGTGGCGATGGATCCGCATAAGTTCCTGAATCGCTATCCGCGTGAGATGTCCGGCGGCCAGCAGCAGCGTATCGGCGTGATCCGCGCCCTGGCGGCGGATCCTCCGGTACTGCTGATGGATGAACCTTTCGGCGCAGTGGACCCGATCAACCGCGAGGTGATCCAGAACCAGTTCCTGGAGATGCAGCGCAAGCTGAAAAAAACCGTCATGCTGGTGAGCCACGATATCGACGAAGCCCTGAAGCTCGGCGACCGTATTGCGGTGTTCCGTCAGGGGAAAATCGTGCAGTGCGCCAGCCCGGACGAACTGCTGGCGAAACCAGCAAACGAGTTTGTCGGCTCGTTTGTCGGTCAGGACCGCACCCTGAAGCGTCTGCTGCTGGTCTCGGCGGGCGACGTCACCGACCAACAGCCGACCATCACGGTGCGGGGCTCTACGCCGCTCCCTGAAGCCTTTGCGACCATGGATGATAATGACATTCGTGCCGTTACCGTAGTTGACGAGCACGGCAAACCGCTGGGCTTTGTGAAGCGTCGCGAAGCGCGAAACGCCAGCGGGACCTGCGCCGACATCCTGCATCCGTTCCGTATGACCGGCAAAGCGGAAGATAACCTGCGCGTGGTGCTTTCGCGTCTGTATGAGAGTAATACCAGCTGGATGCCGATCGTGGATGAGGACGGGCGCTACAACGGCGAGATTTCGCAGGACTATATCGCCGAGTACCTGAGTTCAGGACGTACGCGCCGGGCGCTGAATATTCATAGCGACAGTTAATCTTTCAGGCCGGGCATTGCCCGGCTTTTCCGCACGCATACCTTTTGCTAACCCCGCGATTTCCCGCCACAATATTGTATCTTTCCCGTTGACTCGCGACCCATGCAACGTCTTCATACGTACCCCGACATCCGCGCGATGTTTCGCCGACTGCTGATTGCCACCGTCACCGGCGTGCTGGCCGCGCTGGCCGTGGCGGTGTTCCGCCACAGCATGTACCTGCTGGAGTGGCTGCTTCTCAGCAACGACAGCGGCAGCCTGGTGAATGCCGCCGCGTCGCTCTCCCCCTGGCGGCGCGCGCTGACGCCAGCGCTGGGTGGTCTGGCGGCCGGGCTGCTGCTCTGGGGATGGCAGCGTCTGACCGCGCAGCGGCCTCATGCCCCCACCGACTACATGGAAGCGCTGGAGACCGGTGACGGCCAGTTTGACTACGGCGCCAGCCTGGTTAAATCCCTCGCCTCACTGCTGGTCGTTGCCAGCGGAAGCGCCATCGGGCGTGAAGGGGCGATGATCCTGCTTGCCGCCCTCGCCGCCTCCCTTTTCGCCCGGCGCTTTACGCCCAAATCCGAGTGGAAATTATGGATAGCTTGCGGTGCCGCCGCCGGGATGGCCAGCGCTTACCATGCTCCCTTAGCCGGAAGCCTGTTCATTGCGGAGATTCTGTTTGGCACCCTGATGCTGGCCTCGCTCGGGCCCGTGGTTATCGCAGCGGTGGTGGCGCTTCTCACCACGCAGCTTCTGGCGCCGGGTACCGGCACGCTCTACGCGGTCCATCTGAGCGGTATCCTCACCGCTACCGATTATGCCCTGCTGGTCGCGATGGGGCTGGTGGCGGGTCTCTGTGGGCCGCTGCTGATGTGGCTGATGGCGTTCAGCCACGGTCTTTTCCTGCGCCTCAAGCTTTCGCCACCGTGGCAATTAGCGCTGGGCGGTGCGATCGTCGGGCTGCTGTCTCTTCTGACGCCGAAGGTGTGGGGGAATGGCTACAGCGTGGTTCAGGCTTTTCTGCTCGCGCCGCCGCTGCTGTCGGTGATTGCCGGGGTGTTTATCTGCAAACTGCTGGCGGTACTGGCGAGCAGCGGATCGGGCGCGCCGGGCGGGGTGTTTACGCCCACGCTGTTTGTCGGCATGGCGACAGGCATGCTGTTTGCACAGCTTTTCGCGCTGTGGCTGCCGGGTTCTGAAACGGCGATTCTGCTGGGGCTGGCAGGAATGGCAACCCTACTTGCCGCGACCACGCATGCGCCCATTATGTCGGCGCTGATGGTCTGTGAAATGACCGGACAGTATTTTTTACTGCCCGGCCTGCTGGTCGCCTGCGTGCTGGCGTCCGTATTGTCGCGGACGTTACGCCACGACTCTGTCTACGGTCAACACGCCACCGAGGGCAGAGAGATCGATGTACTGCGCTAGCTCGCGCTGCTCGGCGCGTGGCAGATAAGGCAGCTCGCCCACCAGCGGTCCGGGCAGTTTGGTGCTCAGCACGTCGATGATCTCCGCGTAGTGCGCCAGGCCCGGGTTGATGCGGTTGGCTACCCAGCCAACCAGCGGCAGGCCGTCATTGGCAATGGCCTGCGCCGTCAGCAGCGCGTGGTTGATGCACCCTTCCTGGATACCCACCACCATCACCACCGGAAGCTGCTCCTGCACGACCCATTCAGACAGCGGGCGCAAATCATTCATCAGGCTGCGCCAGCCGCCCGTCCCTTCAACAACCACGTGGTCAACCTTCTCGCTCAGGTTCGCCAGGCCGTCGGACAACAGGGGATAATTAATCAGGCCGCTGTGCGCTACGCTGCTCTCCTCTTCGCTTAACGCAATGGGATTGACCGCGTGATAGGGCAACTCCAGTGACGAGACGCTTTGCAGCACCAGGGCGTCTTTATTGCGCAATCCCTCTGGCGTCTCTTTACTCCCTTTTGCGACCGGTTTGTACCCTGCCACGCGTTTACCGCTTGCTGCCAGCGCCTGCAGCAATGCGCGGGATACGACGGTCTTGCCGACAGAGGTATCTGTACCAGTAACAAAGAAACGCTTAAGCATGACTCACTCCACCTCTTGGGTATGCTTCGAAAATATAAACCAGGTAAATAATTCAGTGGAGGAAGTCTACGGGATGCATGCGCTACCCGGCTTGAGATAGCGCAATTTTTCTTACATCTGCGGAAAAGAGTTAACCCTGTAACAGGCGGATCAACAGCGAACCGTTATACATGGCATCTTTGACCAGCGCCGCGCCGGCCATCGTGCCCTGATTGGAAAACTGGGTGCTTTCTACCGCAATGTTCCGGCTGTAGGCGGGAAGCGACTGCTGCTGAATACAGGCCGTAATCGCCGGGAAGAGGATCTCCGCCGCCTGGCTTAGCGGTGAGCCAATAAGAATTTTTTGCGGGTTGAAGAGGTTCACCATAATCGCCAGAATGCGGCCAACGTTATTCCCCACCCCGGTAATGATGTCCTTCGCCAGCAGATCCCCCTGGCGCGCGGCGGCGCAGAGTGAATCCACCGTTAAGGGTTGTCCGTGCAGCGAGGAGCTCATGGACTGGCTGAGCCTGACCTGCGCCAGCTCCAGCACGCTTTCCACGCTGGCAATGGTCTCCAGACAGCCGTGGTTGCCGCAGTAGCAGCGCTTACCGTACGGGTCGACCTGGGTGTGGCCAATTTCCACCAGGCTGCTGCTTCCGGCGTGGAGAAGACGTCCGTCGGTAATCACCCCCGCCCCGACGTTATGGTCGATAACCACCTGAATCACATCCCGCGCGCCGCGGGACGCGCCGAAGAGCGCCTCCGCCATCGTCCAGGCGCTGATGTCATGCTGAATGTAGACCGGCACGCCGGTATGGTTTTTCAGCACCTCTCCCAGCGGCATCTCTTTGACATCGTCATAAAACGGCATGCGGTGGACAATACCATTTTCGGTATCAATAATGCCCGGCATGGTGATGGCAATCGCCGTTAAGCGTTCAAGCCGCTGCTGATGGCGGATAAAGAAGCGATCGATGTGCGAGACAATCGCCTCGAGGAGCGATTCCTCGGCGTTGAGCGGCAGTTCAAGACGGTCCTCTACCACCAGCTTGCTGCTCAGATCGCGCAGCGCAAGGAAGATCTCGCCGCGGCTGATGCGCAGCGACAGGTAGTGCCAGGCTTCCGTCTCCACCACCAGCCCGACTGCCGGACGGCCACGGCTGCCCGGCTCCTGAATTTCCGTCTCCTGAACCAGGTGCGCTTCCAGCATCTCGCGGACAATCTTGGTGATACTGGCGGGTGCCAGCTGTGCCAGGCGCGAAAGATCGATACGCGAAACCGGACCAAGCTGATCGATCAGGCGATATACCGCGCCAGCGTTGGTCTGCTTAATCTGATCAATGTGCCCTGGCTGACTATCAGCGACCACCTCGTACTCCCTTATTTTCGAGCTTCGAAATAAACTGTTGGCTATGGTGAAGCACTTGCATGGCTGCCGTCAAATATTTACTTAGCCATGTGATTTACTGCACATTTTTGCCCACTTTTCCCTGAAAATGCCCCCCGGCGGAGGCGTTCATCAACTGCTGTTTGAAGCGCTGTGCGGCATGGCTCTGTTCGCGATGTTTTGCCCAGACCAGCCACATCTCTGAAACGGCATCCTCTTCGGCGATGGTCACCCAGCGCATTTCGCGCAATTGTACCCGTTTAAAGGAGGCCGGAAGAATCGAGACACCCAGCCCGGCGGCGACCAGCCCGATAATGGTCATTGCCTCCCCGACTTCCTGGGTAATGACCGGGGCAAGATCGTAGCGGCGCATCAGCCCCAGGATATCGTCGTACAGACCCGTTCCGACCTGCGGATCAAAAAAGACAAACGGCTCTTTTGCCAGCTCTGCCAGCGACACCGTCGGACGCGACGCCAGCGGGTGATCGTGTGGGATCATGGCCATCAGCGGCTCGCGCAGGATCACCTCCCACGCCAGCGAGTCCGGCAGTTGGGTATTACGCATCAGGCCCAAATCCAGCGAACCTTCATTTAGCGGCGCAATCTGCTCGCGGGTATTGATCTCGCGCGTCTGAATATGAACATCCGGGAAATGGCGGCGGAATGACGACAGCGTTTCCGAGACGGCGCTGATAAACGGCGCGGACGAGGTAAACCCGATGCGCAGCTCTCCGGCCTCCCCGAGATACAGCCGTTCTGCCCGAGCGGCGGCGTCCTCAACCATGCTCAGAATTTGTCGGCTGTCGATGAGAAATTGCTTGCCCGCCGCCGTCAGGCTCACGCTGCGGTTGGTGCGGGCCAGCAGGCGCGCGCCGACCTGCTGCTCCAGGATCTGAATCTGCTGGCTTAACGGGGGTTGAGAGATATTCAGTCGTGCCGCCGCGCGGCCAAAATGCAGCTCTTCGGCGACGGCGACAAAGTAGCGAAGATGACGCAGCTCGATATTCATATTTCTAAAGTATCATTTGAGATTATTAATATATTAGACAGAATATTTACATTTTCCTACCCTGAAGAGGTGGTCATACCCGTCACCAGAAATCACGGGGATGTTTAAGCAAGGAAACTGTGTGAGTCGTACAACTACCATTGATATCGATCCGGCAAGCGATATCAATGATTTACCTGCAACATCGCAGCCGGTTCAGTTCATTAAACGTGGTACTCCCCAATTTATGCGCGTCACACTGGCGCTCTTTTCCGCCGGTCTGGCCACCTTCGCCCTGCTCTATTGCGTTCAGCCGATCCTGCCCGTGCTCTCCCATGAGTTTGGCGTATCGCCTGCCAGCAGCAGCGTTTCACTCTCCATTTCTACCGGCATGCTGGCGATTGGCCTGCTCTTTACCGGCCCTCTTTCCGACGCCATTGGGCGTAAACCGGTGATGGTAACCGCGCTGATGCTGGCCTCGGTCTGTACGTTACTCTCAACCATGATGACCAGCTGGCACGGCATTCTGGTGATGCGCGCGCTGATCGGGCTCTCGCTCAGCGGCGTGGCGGCGGTTGGGATGACCTATCTCAGCGAGGAGATCCACCCGAGCTTTGTTGCCTTCTCTATGGGGCTTTACATCAGCGGGAACTCGATTGGCGGGATGAGCGGACGTCTGCTGAGCGGGGTATTCACGGACTTCTTTAGCTGGCGGATTGCGCTGGCGGTCATCGGCTGTTTCGCGCTGGCATCTGCCCTGATGTTCTGGAAAATTCTGCCGGAATCGCGTCATTTCCGCCCGACATCGCTGCGCCCGAAAACGCTGTTTATCAACTTCCGTCTGCACTGGCGCGACAAGGGGCTGCCGCGCCTGTTCCTGACCGGCTTCCTGCTGATGGGCGCCTTCGTCACGCTGTTTAACTATATTGGCTATCGCCTGATGCTCTCACCGTGGCATCTGAACCAGGCTATTGTCGGTTTACTCTCGGTGGCTTATTTGACCGGTACGTGGAGTTCACCGAAGGCCGGGGCGATGACCGCACGCTATGGACGCGGCCCGGTCATGCTGTTCTTCACGGCGGTGATGCTGGTCGGCCTGCTGCTGACGCTCTTCTCCTCCCTGTGGCTGATTTTTGCCGGCATGCTGCTCTTTTCTGCGGGGTTCTTCGCGGCCCACTCGGTCGCCAGCAGCTGGATTGGCCCGCGCGCGCGTCGCGCCAAAGGTCAGGCATCGTCTCTTTATCTGTTTAGCTATTACCTGGGGTCCAGCATCGCCGGGACGCTCGGCGGCGTGTTCTGGCATAACTACGGCTGGAACGGCGTGGGCGGGTTTATCGCGCTGATGCTCTGTGCCGCACTGCTGGTGGGCGCAAGTCTTCATAAACGTCTGAAATAATAGGCTTGCGGGCGGATGTCCGTTTCCCGAAAAACGGCACCAGCGTACTGGTGCCGTTTTTCGTTCAGGAATCCCAGGCCTGTTCTATCTTACCGGCTTCAAACTGCGGAGGCGGTTTGCGGAAACGGCGCGTGAGCCATGTCAGGTAAAGGATCCCCAGTGCCGCCCAGATGAGGCCAAGCGTCAGGGACGTCGCTTCGAGGTTTATCCACAGCACGCCGACCGTGACGGCACCAATGAGCGGCAGCAGGAGATAGTGGAATCGATCTTTCCACGTTTTGTTCAGCCCCTTACGCCGCCAGAAATGGTTGTACACCGAGAGATTAACAAACGTAAACGCCACCAGCGCGCCAAAGTTGATCAGCGCCGTCGCGGTCACGAGATCAAAGTACAGGGCCGACAGCGCCACTATCCCAACCATAATGACGTTCAGGGCCGGCGTACGCCATTTCGGATGCACGTAGCCAAACACCCGCTCCGGAAAGACGTTGTCACGCCCCATCACATACAGTAAGCGCGAGACGCTGGCGTGCGAGGCCAGGCCTGAAGCGAGCGTATTCACAAACGTGGTACACAGAAACACCGACTGGAAGAGCTTGCCGCCCACGTACAGCGCGATTTCCGGCAGCGCGGCGTCCGGGTTCTTGAAGCGGGCGATCGTCGGGAAAAAGAGCTGCATGAAAAACGAGGCAACAATGAATATCAGCCCGCCATACAAAGCGGTGAGGAAAATGGCTTTGGGGATCACCCGCGCCGCGTTTGGCGTCTCTTCCGACAGCGTGGTGACCGCGTCAAAGCCGAGGAAAGAGAAGCAGACAATAGTCGCACCGGTAATAATCGGGATCAGGTGAGCGTTCTCGCTGATAAACGGCTGGAGCGACCAGACGGTGCCGACGCCCTCCCCCTTATGCAGTCCGTGCACCACGAGGATGACAAACACCACCATGATGGCGATCTGCACCAGCACAAACAAGGTGTTGAAGTTGGCGACCAGATTCACGCTCTTGAGGTTCGCCAGCGTCAGGATCGTCACAAACCCCACTACCCAGACCCACGGCGGAACTTCAGGGAACAACGCGGAAAGGTAGATCTTCGCCAGCAGCACGTTAATCATCGGCAGGAAGAGATAGTCCAGCAGCGATGACCAGCCGACCATAAAGCCTAAGTGGGGGCCGATCGATTTCTGCGTGTAGGTGTACGCGGAACCCGCTTCCGGGAACTGTCGTACCAGTTTGCCGTAGCTGATGGCGGTAAACATGACGCCAGCCAGCGCCAGGAGATACGAGGCGGGCACGTGGCCGTTGCTGATACCGGACACAATGCCGAAGGTATCAAACACGGTCATAGGAGTGAGGTAAGCCAGCCCCATCATGACCACCTGCCAGAGCTTGAGGGAACTGCGCAGCCGGGTTCTTCCGGCCATGCGCGGCGAGTCAAGAGAGGTGTTAGTCGCCATAAACCGTCCCCCCCATGCTTACCGTGGTTTGCAATCGCGCTGTCCTTAACGCAAACCTGCTTAGCAAAGGGGGAAGTTGTAAAGAACACACGCGATCGTAACAGCGCACCGTCTCTGGCTCGCACTCACAGCAGGCGCCTGACTGGCCCCCTTCGCCCTGCGGATAGTTGAACATCTGCATCATTTCCTACCTCGTCACACAGTGTCGTTGAGAAAATCCCTGTGCCGCCTGCGCTCCATAACGCGACTCCCGGGAGATAGCTGGCGTGCCAGCAAACAGTTAGGCCAGGCTCCGCGCAGGCCGTTTGGTGATACGTATGAGATGAAACAAAGCGGCCCCTTACCGGGGCACGTCATCAGGCGTTTTTGAGCATCCACTCAATTTCAGTTTCGGTAATCAGGCGTTCAAACTGCAGTAATTCATCATTTTTGCAGGCGTGATAGACGTGGCAGAAACGTTCGCCCAGCCGCTCGCGAAGGCTATCGTTTTGCATAAATTCCCACAGCGCATCGCTCTGACGAATCGGGAACGGCAGTCCGTCCTGCTCCAGACCATTGCCTTCCACTTCTTCCTGCAGGGGCAAATCGTTATCCAGCCCATGTAAAATACCGGCAAAAATCGCCGCCATCACCAGATACGGATTCGCGTCAGCGCCCGCCACCCGGTACTCGACCCGATGGTTATGGCGATCGCCGCAGGGGATACGCAGGGCAACGGTGCGATTATTGTGTCCCCATGACGCCTGTGTCGGCACGTACATTCCCGGCTGGAAACGGCGATAGGAGTTGACGTTCGGTGCCAGCAGCGCCATGGACGCAGGCATCAGATCGATCATCCCGGCCAGCGCGCGTTTCAGCAGCGCGGAATCCTCGCCGTTGGCGTCTGCGAGCACGTTTTCGCCTCGGTTGTTTTGCATGCTGATGTGGATATGCATCCCGCTGCCCGCATGCTCTTCATACGGCTTTGCCATAAACGTGGCGTGCATCTTATGTTTTTCCGCCATCTGCCTGACAAGACGTTTTAGCGCCAGCGCATCGTCGCAGGCATCGAGCACGTTTTCCGTATGGTGCAGGTTTATCTCAAACTGGCCCGGGGAGGCCTCAGCCACTGCCCCGTCGGCGGGGATCAGCTGCAGCTGCGCCAGTTCGTCAATATCGTTCAGCACGTCAGCAAAATGGTTAAGATTATCAACCGAGTAGACCTGGCTCTGCGTATTACGCACGTCGGTGCCCGGCGCGCAGGGTGGCTGCAGATAGCCGTCGGCATCGCGTTTACGGTCAAGTAAATAGAACTCCAGCTCTACCGCTACCACGGGGAACAGACCGCGCTGGCGCAGCTGCTGCCAGAGTCGGTTGAGTACGTTCCGCGGCTCAACGTCAAAGGGAGCGCCATCTTCATCGACCATGGTGAGCTGCACCTGACCAATGTATTCCGGGTCGGCGGCGGACGGTGTCAGGGTGCCAGGTACCGGCACGCAGATGCAGTCCGGCTCGCCGAGCTCCTGCCCCAGGCCCGCCTCTTCCACGACGTTACCCAAAATGTCCATGGCGAAAACCGATGCCGGGAAATAGCAGCCTTTTTCAAGCTTGCTCAGTCCGGCAACCGGGATGCGTTTGCCGCGAAAACAGCCGTTCAGGTCGGTCAGGAGGACATCAATAAACTGGGTGTCAGGATACTTTTCTAAATAGCGCTTCACTTCCTGCGTAAAGGCGCTGCCCCGCCTCTCATCCGTGTGCTGCACAAAGTTCTCAACTTCTACGATATTGGTTTCCATGATTTACCACCGTTTTTGGATTTGCGTTCGCTGCTCTGGACTGTCAAATATAATGTCCACCCTATCGAATCTGTATGCAAATAAATTGTTTGTCAAATGTTAAATTAAGTTTGCAAAAGGCAGATCCCGTTGCTAGATTGAGAAAATATTGAACGAAAAGGCCGTTTTGCAGGCGATTATGGCCTAAATTTAGTCCACTTTGTGAGGGCGATCATGGAAAATATAATGAACAAGCCAGTTATTGGCGTGGTGATGTGTAGAAACAGGCTTAAGGGTCATGAGACCCAGACCCTGCAAGAAAAGTACCTGAATGCCATTATTAACGCGGGAGGCTTACCGATTGCCTTACCGCATGCGCTGGCAGAGCCAGAGCTCCTTACCGCTCTGCTCCCAACCCTCGACGGGATTTACCTGCCGGGCAGCCCAAGTAATGTGCAGCCGCACCTTTATGGTGAAAACGGCGATGAGCCTAACGCCGATCCCGGGCGAGATCTTCTGAGTATGGCGCTGATTGCCGCCGCGCTCGAAAGGCGCATCCCCATTTTCGCCATCTGCCGGGGGCTGCAGGAACTGGTTGTTGCAACGGGAGGGACGCTGTATCGCCGCCTGTTCGAGCAGAACGACCTGCTTGAGCACCGGGAAGATCCTGAACTGCCGGTTGAGCTACAATACGCCCCGTCTCATGAAGTTCAGGTTCAGGAGGGAGGACTGCTGTCTCAATTAATACCAGGCTGTAACACATTTTGGGTAAACTCGTTACACGGGCAAGGTGCACGGACGTTAGGACCACGGCTTCGCGTGGAGGCCCGCTCGACGGACGGGCTGGTCGAAGCGGTCAGCGTTCATGACCACCCTTTTGCCCTCGGTGTGCAATGGCACCCCGAATGGAACAGCAGCGAGTACGCCCTGTCACGTATGTTGTTTGAAGGTTTTATCACCGCCTGTCAAAGCCACATTGCTGAGAAGCAGCGGCTTTGACCACTACCCTAAAGGAAATGCAACTATGAGCGATGACGGACTGGCGCCAGGGAAACGTCTGTCTGAGATCCGCCAACAGCTGGGTCTCTCGCAGCGGCGTGCCGCCGAACTGTCTGGGTTAACACACAGTGCCATCAGCACCATTGAGCAGGATAAAGTCAGTCCTGCCATCAGTACGCTACAGAAGCTGCTGAAAGTTTATGGGCTGTCGCTCTCGGAATTCTTTTCGGAACCGGAAAAACCTGATGAACCGCAGGTGGTTATTAATCAGGAAGACCTTATCGAAATAGGCAGTCAGGGGGTTTCGATGAAGCTGGTTCATAACGGAAATCCGAACCGTACGCTGGCGATGATTTTTGAAACTTACCAGCCTGGAACCACGACCGGAGAGAGGATCAAACACCAGGGTGAGGAGATCGGTACGATACTGGAAGGTGAAATATTGTTAACCATTAATGGCCAGCAATATCACCTGGTTGCGGGGCAGAGCTATGCCATCAATACCGGCATACCACACAGCTTCAGCAACACCTCGGCAGGCATCTGCCGCATTATCAGTGCCCACACCCCCACCACGTTCTAATTACCACTCAGTCCCGGCGTAAGCGCGCTTACGCCGGGACACATAAAAACGATCGCTGTCGGCATTTAACGGGTTAATTCCCGGGATGCCCCACGGCTTCGTATTGCCTGAAACGGCCATGCCTTTATTTATCTGATTGCGAAAGAAAGGAGTGAATATGCATTTTCAGCACCTGACTTACTGGCAGGATAAAGCAAAAAACAGCGCCATTGAGACCCGGTTATTTATTAACGGCGTCTATTGTGACGCCGCCGATAACACCACGTTTGACACCGTCAATCCCGCGACCCAGCAGACGCTGGCGAACGTCGCCCGGGGCAAACAGGCGGACGTGGACCGCGCGGTTCAGGCCGCGCGTGAGGTATTTGAGCGCGGTGACTGGTCGCAGGCGTCTCCGGCGCAGCGCAAGGCCGTGCTAAATACGCTCGCCGATTTAATGGAACGCCATAGCGAAGAGCTGGCCTTACTGGAAACGCTGGACACCGGTAAACCCATCCGCCACAGCCTGCGCGACGATATTCCCGGCGCGGCGCGCGCCATTCGCTGGTACGCCGAAGCGGCGGATAAAGTCTACGGCGAAGTGGCGCCTACGGGGCCGGGCGAGCTGGCGATGATCGTGCGCGAGCCCATCGGGGTTGTTGCGGCCATCGTCCCCTGGAACTTCCCGCTGCTGCTGGCCTGCTGGAAGCTGGGCCCGGCGCTGATCGCTGGCAATAGCGTGGTATTGAAACCGTCGGAGAAATCACCGCTCACCGCCCTGCGCCTGGCCGGGCTGGCGAAAGAAGCGGGCCTGCCGGACGGCGTGCTGAATGTGATAAGCGGTTACGGCCACGAAGCGGGCCAGGCGCTGGCACTGCACCCGGAGGTCGAGGTGCTGACGTTTACCGGCTCTACCCGTACCGGCAAGCAGCTGTTGAAGGACGCGGGAGAAAGCAACATGAAGCGCGTCTGGCTGGAGGCTGGCGGCAAGAGCGCCAACATTATCTTTGCCGACTGTCCGGACCTGGACAAGGCCGTGAGCGCGACCGCCGCCGGGATTTTTTACAACCAGGGGCAAGTCTGTATCGCCGGTACCCGCCTGCTGCTCGAAGAGAGCATCGCCGATGAATTCCTGACCAAGCTGAAAGCGCAGGCCCGTCACTGGCAGCCGGGCGATCCGCTCGACCCCGACAGCACGATGGGCATGCTCATCGACGCTGCGCACGCCGATACCGTCCACACGTTTATTCGCGAAGGAACCCGGAAAGGCTCGCTGCTGCTGGACGGACGGGAACAATCATGGCCTTCCGCAGTCGGTCCAACCATTTTTGTCGACCTCGAGTCCGACTCCCCGCTGTGCCGGGAAGAGATTTTCGGCCCGGTGCTGGTCGTTACCCGATTTAAAACCGAAGAGGACGCCTTAACGCTGGCCAACGACAGTGAATACGGGCTTGGCGCGGCGGTATGGACCCGCGATCTCTCCCGGGCGCACCGCATGAGCCGCCGCCTGAAGGCCGGCTCTGTCTTCGTCAATAACTATAACGACGGTGATATGACCGTTCCCTTTGGCGGCTATAAGCAGAGCGGCAACGGTCGCGATAAGTCCCTGCACGCGCTGGAAAAATTTACCGAACTGAAAACCATCTGGATTGCCCTGGAGCCTCAATCATGACCGAACATACCACCAGCTACTACGCGGCCAGCGCGAACGCTTACGAACCTTTCCCGACGCTTAACGAGTCGATCAGCTGTGACGTGTGCGTGGTGGGCGGCGGCTATACCGGCCTCTCCTCCGCGCTGCATCTCGCCGAAATGGGCTATGACGTGGTGCTCCTTGAAGGGGCGCGCATCGGCTTCGGCGCCAGCGGACGCAACGGCGGCCAGCTGGTTAACTCCTACAGCCGCGATATCGACGTGATCGAGAAAAACTACGGGCCCGATGCCGCCAGAATGCTCGGGAGCATGATGTTTGAAGGCGGGGAAATCATTCGGGAGCGAATCCAGCGCTATCAGATCCAGTGCGACTATCGTCCTGGCGGGCTGTTTGTGGCGCTAAACCACAAGCAGCTGGAGACACTGGAGGAGCAAAAAGCCAACTGGGAACGCTACGGCAACACGCAGCTCGAGTTGCTGGACGCCAGCGCCATCCGCCGGGAGGTCGACAGCGAACGCTATACCGGCGCGCTGCTGGACCGCAGCGGGGGGCATATTCACCCGCTGAACCTGGCGATCGGCGAAGCGGACGCCATTCGCCTGAACGGCGGGCGGGTGTATGAGCAGTCCCCGGTGACCGCCATTCAGCACACCAGCCCGGCCGTGGTGAGCACGCAGCATGGCCAGGTGACGGCCCGCTACGTGATCGTCGCCGGGAATGCTTATCTGGGCGATAAGATCGAACCGGAACTGGCAAAACGCAGCATGCCCTGCGGCACCCAGGTGGTGACCACCGCCCCGCTGCCGGAAGAGGTCGCCCGCACGCTGATCCCCAATAACTACTGCGTGGAAGATTGTAACTACCTGCTGGATTACTACCGTCTCACCGCCGACAACCGCCTGCTGTACGGTGGTGGCGTTGTCTATGGCGCGCGCGATCCGGACGATGTCGAGCGCCTGGTGATGCCAAAGCTGCTCAAAACCTTCCCTCAGCTGGCAGGCGTCAAAATCGACTACCGCTGGACGGGCAACTTCCTGCTGACCCTGTCGCGTATGCCGCAGTTTGGTCGTCTGGATAAAAACATCTATTACATGCAGGGCTACAGCGGCCACGGTGTGACCTGCACCCACCTGGCCGGACGGCTGATCTCGGAACTGTTGCGCGGTGACGCTGAGCGCTTTGATGCGTTTGCTAATCTTCCGCACTACCCCTTCCCGGGCGGTCGCAGCCTGCGGATTCCATTCACGGCGATGGGCGCGGCGTATTACAGCCTGCGCGATCGTCTTGGCGTATGATCGTTTTCGACAAAAGGGTATCTGACATGAGTAACCAGGAATTTCATCAGCGCAGACTTTCTGCCACCCCGCGCGGCGTTGGCGTAATGTGTGATTTCTTCGCCCGCACGGCGGAGAATGCCACGCTTACCGACGTGGAAGGCAACGACTATATTGATTTCGCCGCCGGGATCGCGGTACTGAATACCGGCCATCGTCATCCTGAACTGGTGGCCGCGGTGGAAAAACAGCTTCACCAGTTCACCCACACGGCCTACCAGATTGTGCCGTATGAAAGCTACGTTTCATTGGCCGAAAAACTTAACGAGCTGGCCCCGGTGCAGAGCCCGGCCAAAACGGCGTTCTTCACCACGGGCGCGGAGGCGGTGGAAAATGCCATTAAAATCGCCCGGGCCCACACCGGCAGACCGGGTGTGATTGCCTTCGGGGGAGGTTTTCACGGCCGAACCTATATGACCATGGCGTTAACCGGCAAGGTCGCGCCTTACAAGCTCGGATTTGGTCCCTTCCCGGGGTCGGTTTATCACGTGCCGTATCCCTCCGAGCTGCACGGCATCACGACGCAGGATGCCATCACGGCGATAGAACGCCTGTTCAAAGCAGATATTGAGGCGAAACAGGTGGCGGCGATTATTTTTGAACCCATTCAGGGTGAAGGCGGATTCAACGTCGCCCCGCCAGAGCTGGTGGCCGCCATCCGCCGCATCTGTGATGAGCACGGGATCGTGATGATTGCCGACGAAGTGCAGAGCGGCTTCGCCCGTACGGGTAAGCTGTTTGCCATGGAACACTACGCGGACAAACCCGACCTGATGACGATGGCTAAAAGCCTGGCAGGCGGAATGCCGCTGTCCGGCGTGGTGGGTCGCGCCAACATCATGGACGCACCGGCTCCCGGCGGCCTGGGGGGAACCTATGCCGGCAACCCGCTTGCGGTGGCCGCCGCGCACGCGGTGCTGAAGATTATCGACAACGAGTCGCTGTGCGCGCGCGCTCGTCAGCTGGGCGATCGGCTGAAATCCACGCTGGAGGAGATTCAGAGCACCTTCCCTGCGCTCGTGGCGATAAGGGGAAGAGGATCGATGATCGCGGCGGAGTTTTTTGATCCCGAGAGCCGTGAACCTTCAGCCGCCATCGCACAGGCGATCCAGCAAAAGGCGCTCGCTCAGGGCCTGCTGTTATTGATCTGCGGCCAGTACGGCAACGTGATCCGCTTCCTTTATCCGCTGACCATCCCGGATGCCCAGTTCAACCAGGCGCTGGCGATCCTGCAACAGGTTATGCGCGATAAGTCCTGAGTGCCCACCGAAAACCGTCCCCCGGAATGCCGGGGACGGTTTCAACGGACGAGATCTGCACAGATTTCCTCCGCGTGGGAAATGTTGGGGAATTTGGTCTGTTTCATTGTATGCTCCCTGAAACACATCCCCGGCATGAGGAAATAAGAATTGGAAAAAACATCAGCCTATCAGTCACTTGTGAAAACCTTCCAGCGCCTCTCCCGCTTCTCGCACCTCTCCTCCATCGCCAGCTGGGACATGTTCACCATGATGCCGCCAGGCGGCAGCGCCGCGCGCGGTGAAGCACTCGCGGAGATGAGCGTCCTGCAGCACCAGATCCTGACCGATAAAAAAGTCGGTGACCTGTTAGCGGCAGCGGCAGGAGAAGATCTGAATGACGTCGAGCAGGCCAACCTGCGCGAAATGACGCGCCACTACCAGCAGGCGACCCTGCTGCCCGAATCGCTGGTGGAAGCCAAATCGCTGGCGGGCAGTAAATGTGAACACGCCTGGCGTACCCAGCGTCCCGCCAACGACTGGCAGGGCTTTTCCGCCAACCTGAAAGAGGTGGTCAAACTCAGCCGCGAAGAGGCTCGCCTGCGGGCGGAAGCCAAAGGCTGTACGCCTTACGACGCGCTGCTGGATATTTTTGAGCCCGATATGACAAGCGCGCGTCTGGACGTTCTGTTCGGCGATATGAAGTCCTGGCTACCGGACCTGCTGGCAAACGTGGTGGAAAAACAGGCTCAGCGCTCGTTCGTTCCCCCTCAGGGCCCCTTCCCGACGGCAACACAGCGTGAGCTGGGCCTGGAAGCCATGAAGATGCTCGGCTTCGATTTTAACGGCGGCCGCCTGGACGTGAGTGCGCACCCGTTCTGCGGCGGCGTCCCGGAAGACGTGCGTATCACCACGCGCTATGACGAAGATGAACTGCTCAGCGCGCTGTTTGGGGTGATCCACGAAACCGGACATGCCCGCTACGAACAAAACCTGCCGCGCGCGTGGGCAGGACAGCCCATTGCTCTGGCGCGTTCAACCGCGATCCATGAATCGCAGAGCCTGTTCTTTGAAATGCAGCTGGGGCGCAGTGAGGCCTTCCTCAAACATCTCCTCCCTGCGGTGCATGCCCGTTTTGGCAGCCAGGCGGCGTTCAGCGAAGAGAACTTTATTGCCTGGAACCAGCGCGTGAAGCCTGGTTATATCCGCGTCGATGCGGACGAAGTAAGCTATCCGGCACACGTGGTGCTGCGCTATGAGATTGAACGTGCGCTGATCAACGGCGAGATCGAGGTGGACGATATTCCCGCCCTGTGGGATGAGAAAATGCAGGCCTGGCTCGGGTTATCCACCAAAGACAACTACCGCAACGGCTGCATGCAGGATATCCACTGGACCGACGGCGGTTTTGGTTACTTCCCGTCGTATACGCTGGGGGCCATGTATGCCGCGCAGCTGTTCCATGCTGCGAAAACGGCGCTTCCGGGTCTGCAGGCATCGATCGCTGAAGGTGATTTTTCGGCGCTGTTTGACTGGCTGCGCCAGAACATCTGGCAGCACGGCAGCCGCTTCAGCACGTCGCAATTAATCACCCAGGCAACGGGGGAAGATCTGAATATCCGTTACTTCCGCGAACATCTGACCTCACGTTACTTGTAATCTGTTTGGCAGGGGTGAGGGACCTCCAGTAAATTTTTTAAGCAGAAGCGATACACATTTTCGAAGCGTAATGATTGCCCCGCAGCGATGCCCTGGTCCGGCTGTAAATCGCTGAGGCGTTTGCCTTCCGGCCGGGGCGAGGCGCATGGATGCGCCGAGAGGGCGGGCTTTACAGGGACGTTACCTCCGCCCGTCCCCGATAAGCCGGAAGGAATAAGCCGAAGGTACCGCGCAGCGGCGATTTACCGCCGGGAGCCCGGGTTGCCAGGGCGGCGGCGATTGAGCCGCCATGGCACGTTCACAGGTTATGCCCCTACAGAGTAGCAAGGAACATAAAGTGAACGGAATGACCTCCACAGCCGTATGTCCCCCCTCACCCCAGCCCTCTCCCTCAAGGGAGAGGGAGTCGTTCGTGCAGAACCCCGGCAATGTACATATGGTTACACACCGATACCAATCACTCACGGAAACCTCGAATTTACAGGGATATAGTTATTTCAACGGCCCCGCAGTGGGGTTAAATGAAAAACCAAATTCGAGGGTATGAGAATGAATAAAGTATTAGCTCTGGTTGTTGCCGCTGCTATGGGTCTGTCTTCTGCTGCATTTGCTGCTGACACTACCGCAACTGCTGCACCGGCTGCCGCACCTGCTGCAACCACCACCGCTGCCCCAGCAAAAGCGGTTCACCATAAGAAACATCACAAAGCTGCAGCGAAAAAAGAAGCCGCTGCACCTGCAACCGCAGCACCAACCGAGCAGAAAGCTCAGGCTGCCAAAAAGCACCACCACAAAAAAGCCGCTAAACCGGCTGTAGAGCAGAAAGCACAGGCTGCTAAAAAGCATCACCACAAAAAAGCCGCTAAACCGGCTGTAGAGCAGAAAGCTCAGGCTGCTAAAAAGCATCACAAAAAAGCAGTAAAACACGAAGCTGCTAAACCAGCTGCACAGCCAGCTGCGTAAGAGTACAAGCTAAACCGTGCCCTTCGGGGCACGTTGGTAAACCGGCGCCGAACCGGAACAGGTTCCGCGCCGTTTTTTTTATCCGGAGGGCGTATGCTGCGACGCTATCGGTTTGAGCTGATTCTGATCCTGCTTATTTTATGCGCGCTCATCGCCAGCCATTTTTATCTTTCCTGATTGTAGCACGCTGATTTTACTCCCACTTAAGCGCTGTCCCGTCTATAGTATTTTCATAGGGTTCACTTTTAATAATCATAATTACCCCCACCAGAGTGTGATATGCGTAAATCTGTTGTGTTGTTACTGGGAACGTTTGGTCTTTTTTCTGGATTTTCACATGCGGATGATGGCGGTGATGACACCATTAGCGCGAAAGAGCTAAAGACGCTTTTTTTCGGTCATGACGATCGCACGCGCGTCGCCGATCCCACTCAGGCTCCCTGGGATGCTATAGGTCAACTGGAAACCGCCAGCGGTAACTTATGTACTGCGACGTTGATCACCCCGCAGCTTGCCCTGACGGCAGGCCACTGTCTGTTAACCCCACCAAACGGCAAGCCGGATAAAGCGGTTGCCCTGCGGTTTGTGTCGCAAAAAGGGACCTGGCGCTATGAAATCCACGGCATTGAAGGTCGGGTTGATCCCTCTCTTGGCAAACGCCTGAAACCGGATGGTGACGGCTGGATCGTGCCGCCGGGGGCTGCCTCATGGGACTTTGGCCTGATCGTTTTACGCTACCCGCCTTCAGGCATTACGCCACTGCCGTTATTTGAGGGCGACAAAGCCGCACTCACCGCCGCGCTGAAAGCCGCCGACCGGAAGGTGACGCAATCGGGCTATCCTGTCGATCATCTGGATACGCTTTATACGCATACCGACTGTATTGTGACGGGCTGGGCGCAAACCAGCGTACTCTCCCATCAGTGCGATACGTTACCGGGCGATAGCGGCTCACCGCTGATGCTGAAAACAGATAACGGCTGGCAGCTGATCGGTGTGCAGAGCTCTGCCCCGGCGGCGAAAGACCGCTGGCGCGCCGATAACCGGGCCTTGTCCGTGACCGGTTTTCGCGACAAGCTGGAAGCGCTGGCGCAGCAGTAAATCAGCAGCGTCTGACCTTACGTAACGCTCTGATTGACTCAATCGGCATCGGCTGGCTGAACCAAAAACCCTGCAGTTGATCGCAGCCAGCCAGCCGCAGCAGTTTCATTTGCTTCTCGGTTTCCACCCCTTCTGCCACCACCGCCATGCCCAGCGCATTGGCGATCCGCACCGTGCCGCTCACCAGCGCGGCCGCCTGTTCATCGTGGTCCACCAGCCCGGCCAGGGATTTATCGATCTTGATAGTGTCGAAGTTAAAACGCCGCAAATAGCCAATGCTGGAATAACCGGTACCAAAATCATCCAGCGCCACCGCGGTGCCCAGCGCTTTAAGATTGGCTATCGCCATGCGGGCGCGCTCCGGGTTTTCCAGCACATAGGACTCCGTGACCTCCAGCTGCAGTCGGTTAGCAGGGAAATGAGTGGTCTCCAGCACGCTGGCCACTTTGTCTTCGAAGGCGGGATCGCGGAATTGCGCGGGAGAAATGTTAACGGAAAGCGTTAAGTCACCGTACGGCTGGAGATCCTGACAGGCGCGCTGCAACACAAACTGGCCCAGCTTGTAAATCAGACCGCTGGTCTCCGCAATGGCGATGAAGGTATCCGGGCCCAGCGGCCCGTCCGGGCGACGTGGCCAGCGGACCAGCGCTTCGACGCTGCTCATTTTCTGGCTGCGGGCGTCAATAATCGGCTGATACCAGACCTCAAACTCATCGCGCTCCAGACCGTTACGGATCTGATTTTCAATCGCCAGCTTGCGCTCCCGGGCACTGTTCAGCTCGGCGTCGTAGTGGGTGATACGCCCTTTCCCGCTCATTTTGGCATGGTACATGGCAATATCGGCGCGGCGAAACAGCTCGGAGCTGGTACATTCAATCAGGGTTCCGCTGGCGATACCGATACTGGCCCCGATATGGATGGTGCGTTCCCCCAGTTGAACCGGGGTGGTGAGAAAATCCAGCACCGAAACGGCAAAGGCGGTGGCCTGTGTTTCTGCCTCATCACCGCCGATGGTCATGGCAAACTCATCCCCGCCCATACGCGCCAGCATTCCCCCTGGCGGCACGCGTTCACTCAGCGTTTTCGCAATCGCCACGATGAGATCGTCTCCCACGCTGTGTCCGTAGATATCATTCACGTCTTTAAAACCATCCAGATCGATAAACACCACGCTTTTGACGTCGATATCCCCGCGTAGACTCACCCGATCCAGCGCTTCGATGAGCGCTCGTCGGTTCGGCAGATGGCTTAGCCAGTCCGTTCTCGCCACCAGACGCGCCTGGCTTTCTCCTCGCGCAAGCTTGTACAGCCCCACGCTGCTCACCAGAATAAAGAGCAGGATCAGGGCCGATGCCAGCACAACAATCTGCGTGATATCAGAGGATGCCGCCCGGGCGGCCTGCGCCCCCGGAAGCCGTGCCTGCCAGTTAAGATAGCCCAGCAGCTCCCCTGCCGAACTGCGCAGCGGCATACTCATTTCGTTAATTTTTTCCGGCGTAAAGTGCAGGTTATCGATCTGAAAGGTCGCCCCCAGGTCGGCTAAGATTCTGGCGTTCAGATGACGGGTGATCACCAGATAGCGGCGCGTTTCGTCGGTCACCTGTAATCTTCCGACCATCGGGCGAATCAGCCCAATGCCCACAAAGGCGACGCCGCTGCGTGTTTTGCTGATCCCGGCATAGATATTTTTATCGCTTGATAAGGCGCGCGCGTGCTGAGCAATCAGGGCTTTCAGCCCCTTACCGAAAAAATCGAGATTCGTCTCCTGAAAAGGCTGACTTTGAAACGATCCCCAGATGACATTGAAATGCTCATCAAGCACGAAGGTGCCATCATAGAGGTTGTTGATTTTAAAGCCCGCGCCCCAGGTGTTATACAGCCAGTCGGTATCGAGCGTGGGACGGTAGACCTCCCGCACCGCATCGTCCCAGACGGCGTTATCCAGCACCAGCGAGGAGACGCGGTTAACCGATGTCTGAATGGCCCCCTGCACGGAAAGCGCCGTGCGGTGTTCATCAATTTCATTGGTTTTGGTGCTGATAAGATGCAGGGAAAGATAGAGGAGTGCGACGACGGAGATGATTAAGCCGATGCCCGCCATAAAGACCATGGCAAACAACGTTCTCGCGGTGGGAATATTGCGCCAGCTTAATGTGCGATACATCAGCCATCCTCTTTAAGGTTTTGCTTTTCTAAGCGTAATACAGGCAGCGAATTTCGCTGCCTGTAAAGGATGGCTTTATGAACGTCAGGCAAGTTTTATCATAATCATACCTGCAAGTAGCAAGATGAGTCCCATCCAGCCCTTGTTATTTAAACGCTGACCGAAAAGCACCCAGCCTGCAGCCAGCGTCGCGGCGATACCAAAACCGCCCCACAACGCATAGGCGACCGAAAGATCGATTCCTTTTACCGCCTGGGACAGCGCGCTGAACGCCCCCAGAACCGCGGCAATCGACATCAGGCCGTAGAATTTACGGCGAAAACCATCGGAGAATTTCAGCAGAACGTTCGCCAGAATTTCCAGCACGATGGCGAACCCCAGCCAGGCCGCATGAACCCACTCAAACTGTTGCATGGTTCTGCTCCTTCTGCACTTTAGACGGCTTACGGGTACCTGATTTAATCAGCACAATACCCGCGACCAGCGTCGTTAACCCGGCGACCTTCATTGTTGTTAATGTTTCGTCAAATATCAGCACGCTGAACAGCGTAATCAACAAAATACCGATCCCTTCCCACAGGGCATACGCGACGCCCAGCGCAATTTTTTTCACCGCGAACGAGAGGAAAATATACGAAAGCGAAATCATCACCAGCATCAAAATAAAACCGGTGTTGCCATCGCTGACGCTAGCCCACTTCATCGACAGCGTGCCGGTAATTTCAGCGATAATAGCCAGGGCTAATAAAATCCAGTAAAACATGTTTTTCTCCTGCTTGAGAATATAATCCATCGTGGCCCGCTGCGTGCAGCAAACCCAAAAATACGAATTGAAATCAGTCAGCTAAGCGCTTAGCGCCAGCTCAGGCAGAAGAAATGACTATAGTGCGGTGCGCCAGTGTTGCTCACCAGAAAGCAGGCAGAAAGAGGTGGAGTATACAGCAGTATTGTTTGAAGAGTACGTCCTGAACATATTGTCCATAAAATTACAATTATCCGCGTTGTTGCTTCTCGTCTTTGCGGATGAAAATTGTCCTCGGTAGTTAAACACACCGAATTTGTACCATAAGCCAGGATTTTACTCAAAGCCTTTGCAATTCTTTACCCACTCCGTTTGATTTTGGTTAGTTTATTGCAATGCCTTTCACCTTTATTATAAATATAAAGAAAATTTCGGAGTCACCATGGCTAAACCCATCATTACCCTGAACGGGTTAAAAATTGTCATCATGCTGGGCATGCTGGTGATCATATTGACAGGCGTGCGCTTTGCCGCCGACATTATTGTGCCCTTTATTCTGGCCCTGTTTATTGCGGTGATCCTCAACCCGCTGGTTCAGCGCATGACGCGGCTACGCATTCCACGCGTGCTGGCTATCACGCTGCTTATCAGCATCATTATTGTGGCGATGGTCTTGCTGGTGGCGTATCTGGGGACCTCGCTCAATGAACTGGCGCGAACGCTGCCGAAATACCGCTCTTCGCTGGCAATACCGCTGCTGCAGCTGGAGCCCTGGCTGCAACGCGCGGGTATCGAAGTCTCGGTTGAAGAACTGCTGAAATATATCGACCCCAATGCGGCGATGACGATCGTCACCAGCCTGCTGGCTCAGCTTTCCAATGCCATGACCTCCATTTTCCTGCTGTTTTTAACGGTGGTGTTTATGCTGCTGGAGGTGCCGCAGCTTCCTGCAAAGCTGCAGCAGATAATGGTCCGTCCGGTCGAAGGAATGGGGGCGATTCAACGCGCGCTGGACAGCGTCTCCCGCTATCTGGTGCTGAAAACGGCCATTAGCCTGGTGACAGGCGTTGTCGTCTGGGTGATGCTTCTGGCGCTGGACGTCCGCTTTGCATTCGTCTGGGGGTTACTGGCGTTTGCGCTTAACTACATTCCCAACATCGGCTCCGTGCTGGCGGCGATCCCCCCTATTCTTCAGGTGCTGGTTTTCAGCGGGCTTTATGACGCGCTGATCCTGCTGGCCGGATACCTGGTCATCAATCTGGTGTTCGGTAACATACTGGAACCCCGCATGATGGGCCGGGGCCTGGGACTGTCCACGCTGGTGGTCTTTTTGTCCCTGATATTCTGGGGCTGGCTGCTCGGGCCCGTTGGGATGCTGCTCTCCGTTCCGCTCACCATCATCGTCAAGATTGGTCTGGAGCAGACGGCGGGCGGGCAAAGTATCGCCGTGCTGCTGAGCGATATGAGCCATCACTAGCCGTCATTCCGCCATCGACAGGAGGGGCTTGCGGGTCCTTCCACCTTCACGATAAGCGCTGAGCGCCCTTCGCCACTCCGCCAGCGGGTACACCGTAACGTCGCTGTACTCACTGTCGGGCAACCTCAGCCAGATGCGATCGAACTCCGCGCGCCACGCCTCAACGCTGAGCGCATCCAGACCGTTTCGGATATGGAACCACGCCACGCGCGGCGCAGGCCGCCGCTGTGTGAAGGTTTGCCCGGAGAGCAGCCCGTAGCAGACAAACATGCCCTGCTCGGGCATCACGCTGAGGATCGTTTCCGCAAGCGGCCCGCCGGTGGCATCGTAGACGATATCGCTACGGGCGGCGACGGTGCCGATTCTGTTTGCGTCATGCTGTGCGACAGGCGTGATGCCCATCGCCTCCAGCCGTTCAGCATGCACGGCAGAGCGGTGAATGCCATACACCGCTTCCGCCCCCGCCTGACGCGCCCACTGCCCCAGCAGAATGGCGCAATCCGATCCGGCAGCCGTGAGCAAGACCCGCTTTCCACGCGGCGGGTAGCGGATCAGCATCATCTGCGCCGCCAGCGGGTTAATATAGGCCCGCGCGGCCAGATGTGCGTCGACGGTGTCCGGAACGGGTATCGCATACTCTGCCGGGCAATCCACATAGCGCTGCCAGGTGCCCTGACCGCGCAGCGGCAGGACGCGCTGCCCCACCAGATGCTTAAACGAGGCGGGCGCCTCGGTGACAACACCGACACCTTCATACCCCGCGACCGCCGGTAACGGGGTTCTGTGACGATAGGCACCGGTGATGGGGATAAGATCGGACGCGTTGACCGGAGAAAACAGCATCCGCACGCGGAGCTGTCCCGGCGCAAGCGCGCCCGGCGGCGCGGTTTCAGGTTGCAGAACAGATTCTGGATCGCCAAACCGGCGATACCAGAGGGCCAGATTTTCCATTACGATCTCAAGGCTGATAGCGGAACTACTCGCGCCAGCCCATCGCCGGTGCGACATGTTTGAGAATAGACTCAATCACGTGCGCATTATAATCCACACCCAGCTGGTTCGGCACGGTCAGTAAGAGCGTGTCCGCCTCGGCAATCGCCTCGTCCTTTTTCAGCTGTTCAACCAGCTTGTCCGGCTCCGCGGCATAGCTGCGCCCGAAGATGGCGCGCGTTTTCTCATCAAGATAACCCACGCTATCGCTGTCGTTGCGGCTGGCCCCGAAATACATCCGGTCACGGTCGTCCATCAGCGCAAAAATACTGCGGCTGACCGACACCCGCGGCTCGCGCGTGTGCCCTGCCTCTTTCCAGGCCTGACGGTACGCGCGGATCTGTTTTGCCTGCTGAATATGGAACGGCTCACCGGTTTCATCGTCCTTCAGGGTTGAGCTTTGCAGGTTCATTCCCAGCTTTGCGGCCCATACGGCCGTCGCATTTGAACCGGCGCCCCACCAGATACGCTCGCGCAGCCCTTCAGAATACGGCTCCAGGCGCAGCAGCCCCGGAGGATTCGGGAACATTGGCTGCGGGTTCGGTTTGGCAAACCCTTCCCCGCGCAGCACCTCAAGCAGCACCTCGGTATGACGACGCGCCATATCCGACTCGTTTTCCCCTTCCTGCGGGACATAGCCGAAATGACGCCAGCCATCGATGACCTGCTCCGGCGAGCCACGGCTGATGCCAAGCTGCAGGCGACCGCCGGAAATCAGATCCGCCGCGCCCGCATCTTCGGCCATGTACATCGGATTTTCATAGCGCATATCGATCACGCCGGTACCGATTTCGATGGTCTTCGTTTTTGCGCCAATGGCGGCCAGCAGAGGGAACGGCGAGCTAAGCTGTCGGGCAAAGTGGTGCACGCGGAAATACGCGCCGTCTGCACCCAGCTCTTCAGCCGCCACGGCTAAATCGATGGACTGCAGCAGCGTGTCTGCCGCCGAGCGCGTGCCGGACTGCGGTGAAGGCGTCCAGTGGCCAAAGGATAAAAACCCGATCTTTTTCATAACCATGTGTCCTGATAATGCGTTGCGTTCTGTCCACTTTACGCATTACCCGGTAAGAATAAATGCCGTTTATTTAACGGAATGATTCAAATAAATTGACAGAATTGAGCAGGGCGTCATTACGCGCCATAATGGGATATAATATCCCCCACTTTTTTCATGGCAGGTAAAACCGGCAATGGCTCTGATCCCTAAAAACTACGCGCGGCTGGAAAGCGGCTATCGCGAAAAAGCATTAAAAATCTATCCATGGGTGTGTGGACGCTGCTCGCGCGAGTTTGTCTATTCCAATCTGCGTGAACTCACGGTTCACCATATCGATCACGACCATACCAATAACCCGGAAGATGGCAGCAACTGGGAGCTGTTGTGCCTGTTTTGCCACGATCACGAGCATTCGAAATACACCGAAGCGGATCAGTACGGCACCACCGTGGTCGCCGGGGAAGACGCGCAAAAAGACGTGGGCGTCGCCACGTTTAACCCGTTTGCCGATTTAAAGGCGATGATGGATAAGAAGAAGTAATCCTCTTCCCCTCACTCACATCGTGCTCTGCGAATTTAAAATGTCCAGGTGAAAGCGGCGGTTGCAGACCCCTCATTGCGCCGCATCACGATCGGGCTGTCATTCGCACGATCGCTAAGCCAGGTATAGTCCGCGCTCAGGACCGTCCCCCAGTGAGCATCGAACTGATGGCTCCAGGTCAGGCTGGTGTCGACGCCATAAAATCCACCCGGCGCTGAATAGCGGCGATATCCGGTGCGGCGGCTCTGCTGCTCGCTGACCCCATACCACGTATTCAGATAACGGCTGTCGCCAAACAGGGCCGCAGACTGCAAGGCGACCGTGTCCTGGTTATTTTGTACCGGGATCAGCGTAATGGAGGCCTGATAGCTTGCCCCCTGACTGTCGGTTAACGGCAGCGTCGTTTTGCCTTCCATGCTCAACCATGGCGCGGCCTGCCAGCCGACGGCAAGGCCGGTATTCAGGGTGGCATTAATGTCCCCCATCCCTTTCAGGTTGTTTGCACCCTCACGCCAGCCAGAATTTTTATCAGCCCTTCCGGGGTCGTAGCCCAGCGTATGTTCGAAATACCAACCGCTGTCGTTTTGCAGGTCATATCCCACCCCTTTTTGTGCATCAACAAAGAAAGCGCCTTTGCGTCCCTGCAGCACAGGAACCACCTGCCACACCTGCTTGTCTGAGCCTGAGTAACGCGGGGCATATTGCCCTCCCAGCCCGACGGTTAAGGAATCGGACGCGGTGCCATCATCCGCCTGCGCGGTGGATGCCACGACCATCAGAAGCGGGACGGACATATACAGGACTTTTTTTATCGCTATCATACTGCTCTCCTTACAGACGCTGGCGTCTCCTGAGACAGGGACAGCCATACAATGTTGGCGCAGTATGATTTGGCTGAATCAATGAATCGTCGGGATAGTGTTAAGAAATGGTCAAGGTGAACGGATGTTATCCAGAAGAGTGCTGATTATTGAAGATGACGCCGACGCGGCTGGCGTGCTCGAAGCCTATTTACGGCGTGAAAATTACGACGTGACCATTACCGGGGACGGTCTTTCCGGCCTGGATATGGCGCAGCGGTGGAAGCCCGACCTCATCCTGCTGGATGTAATGCTGCCGGGACTTAACGGCACCGAGGTGCTGGCGGGCCTGCGTCGTAAAAGCGATGTGCCGGTGATCATGGTCACGGCCATGGGGGATACTCCCGATCGCATTGGCGCCCTGCGTTACGGTGCCGATGATTACGTTGTGAAGCCTTATCATCCGGGCGAAGTGGTGGCGCGGGTGCAGGCGGTGCTGCGGCGCAGCAGTAAAAAAGAGACAGAGGAAAAGATCCTTCGCTGGCAAACGCTGGCGGTGGATGTCGCCGCCATTGTGGCGTGCGTGGACAACGGCGACGACGCGCCTGTGATGCTCGATCTTACGCCAACGGAATTCTCGCTTCTGGCAACGCTGCTGCGCTCGCCTGCGCACCCGTTCTCCCGCCAGTATTTACTGGAACACTGTTTGCCGGAAAGCGAGGCGCTGGAGCGCGTGGTGGACACCCATATTTATAACCTGCGTAAAAAACTCGAAGCGGTGGGTATTTCCGGCGTGCTGATCAACGTGCGCGGCGTGGGTTACAGGTTCAGACAGCCATGATAAAAAACCGACACGCCTCTCTGTGGCGCTGGATTTGCGCACGCATTTTAGCGCTGGCCATCGGCAGCGTGATCGTCATTGCCACCTGCATGTGGCTGCGCTATGCGGTCCAGAACTACTGGATCATGGGCAGGATGCCGCCAGCGGTCCGGCAGGAGTTTCTTACGCTCAGCCAGAACCCGCAGGCCAATCCGGCCCGCTTCCACTCGATTGTGGACACCTGGTGGGGCCTGAGCTATTCCACGCCGTCCATCGCCTCAGCCGACTGGGTCACGGTGGCCCTGCTGGTGCTGGTGATGATCCCGTTTATTGTGGTGATGGGGCTCAAACACGCCCGCCCGCTGGCACTGCAGTTCAGCCGACTTCGCGATGCGGCAAAGGATGTCGCCGAAGGTCAGTTTGGCCGTCAGGCAGAGCTGATCAAAGATGCACCGGCAGAAATGGTCAGCTTTGCGACCGACTTTAACTCTATGACGGGACAACTTGCCCGCTATGAGAAAGAGCTCCGCGCCTCGCACGTCGCGATGGCGCATGAGCTGCGCTCGCCCCTGACGGCCGCCATCGGGCGTCTGCAGGGCATGTTAGACGGCGTGTTTGATGCCAGCCCGGCGCAGCTGGGCATGGTGATGAAACAGCTCCAGCACCTCAACCGCCTCACCGATGAACTCCACCTTCTCTCTTTGGCAGACGCGGGTAACCTTGTGCTGGAGGACCAGCCGTTCTGTCTGGATGAGCTGATTCAGGAGCGGGCTGCCTGGATCATGCCCCAGGCGGATGCGCATCATTTCAGGATAACGCTGCGTAACCCGCACACCAGCCCCTTCCGGGGCGATGCGTTCCGTATGGGGCAGGTCGTTACCATCCTCATGGAAAATGCGCTACGTTACAGACGCGAAGGCGGTCACCTTGAGGTGGCACTGCATTACGCCAGCGGGCATTACATCCTCGAATTCACCGATGACGGGCCGGGCGTGTCGCCCCAGTTCTTACCGGAAATGTTTAAACGCTTTAGCCGCGAGGAGCAGTCCCGCGCGCGGCATTCCGGCGGCAGCGGCCTTGGTTTGTCCATCGCCCGGGCGATTTGCCAGGCGCATGGGGGTGAGATTAGCGCATCATTACCGGAAACCGGCGGCCTCGCGGTGCGCATTTTGTTGCCCTGGTATCCCTCCGATAATGAAAATCTCCACTCTTGATAAAGCCTTGACAGAACATCGAATCTTTCTCGACGTAGCGCGCATTTAATAACGCCATTCCCTTTATGGAGCGGCGTTATGTCAGACGAATTTTTTCTCTCCCTCCGCCACTGCCTGCATCATTTGTACGGCGTGGCGCGTACCCTTTCCTGGCTGCATTTTCTTCCCCTGGCCCTGCTTGCGCTGGCGATTTTTCCGCTGACCGGCTGCGGTGATAAACACGAAAATAAGCCCAACCCTGTGCGAACGGTACGCTACGTCGTCGTTGGCACCGCCCACTCCCTTCCCACGCTGGAAAGAACCGGTGAGATCCATGCCCACGATGAAACGACCCTGAGCTTTCGTACCGGGGGGCGGATACTGACGCGTAGCGTCGATATTGGTGACAGTGTCACCGCCGGACAGCTGCTGGCCACGCTTGACAATACGACCGGGCAAAACCAGCTCGACGGCGCTGAGGCCGATTATGAAGGCGCCAAAGCCTCAGCGCAGGTCGCCGCGCTTAACGTCAGTCGCATGCAAAAGCTCATGCCAACGGGTGCGATAGCCCGCACGCAGCTCGACAGCGCCCGTGCGGACTGGCTTGTCGCCCGCGCGCGCTTAAAAAGCAGCGAGGCCGCGTGGCGAAATGCCCGCGAAAGCCTCGGCTGGACGCGCCTGAACGCGCCACAAGCGGGCGTCATTACGGCCGTGAACGCCTCTGCGGGACAGGTGGTCAGCGACGGTCAGTCCGTGCTGACGCTGGCAACCGGGGAAGTCCGCGACGTGGTGTTTGATATTGCCGCGCCCGATACGATCCCGCCTCTGGATAAGGCGGTTTTGCAGGTTTCCCTGCTCAGCGCCCCGTCGGTACAGGCGTCTGCCCTACTGCGGGATATCACCCCGCAGGCCGATCCTCAGACCCGCACCTGGCGCGCCAGGGCCACCCTGCAAAACCCGCCGGCGGCCATGGCGCTGGGTGCCAGCGTTACCGTCACGTTGCCATCGTCAGCCCCGCACGGGTACACCCTTCCCGCGTCCGCGCTGACCCGAGCCGGCGACAAACCGGCGGTTTTTGTGATTACCCCGCAGTCGCGGGCGCAACTGCGCGTGGTGGTGCCCGCCAGCTATACGGCCACCTCCGTCATGATTGCCTCCGGCCTTGAGCCCGGCGACAGGGTGATTACAGCGGGCGTGAGCACATTACGATCCGGCGAGCCGGTGATTGCCGAAGAGATTCAGCCATGAACACAGGATCGGAAACCAAATTTAACCTCTCCGCCTGGGCGCTGAAGAACCAGCAGATGGTCAGCTTTTTCATGCTGCTGGTGATTGCGATGGGCGTGTTCTGCTATGAAAAGCTGCCGCGTAACGAAGATCCGGCATTCACCATTAAAACGGCCGTCGTCTCCGCGCAGTGGCCGGGAGCATCCGTGGCGGATACCACCCGCCTGCTGACCGATACGCTTGAAAAAAAGCTGCAGGAAACGCCCTGGCTGGACTATCTCGAAAGTGAAACCCGGGCCGGACGCACCGTTATCCACGTCAACCTCCGTGACGATACGCCCCCGCAAAGCGTGCCGGACATCTGGTATCAGGTTCGCAAAAAAATGCAGGACATCGCGCCGTCCCTGCCTGAAGGGGTGCAGGGTCCTGCCGTGGATGACGAGTTTGACGACACGTTCGGCACAATTTACGCCTTTATTCCCGAGGGTTTCACCCTGCGGGAGGTGCGGGTTCGCGCAGAGACAATACGGCGCGAGCTGATGTCCCTGCCGGATATGGGTAAAACCACCCTGCTGGGCGAACAGCAGGAGCAGTGGGTTCTCGCCTTTTCTCCGGCGCGCCTGGCCGGTATGGGGCTGGATATTCAGGCGGTCGCCGACGCCCTCCGGGCGCAAAACGCCGTTGTCCCGGCAGGAACGATGCGTACCGGGCAGGAGAACATGGCGATAAAGGTCAGCGGGGCGCTCACGACCGAAGAGAGTTTACGCGCCGTCACGCTGCACGTTAACAATCGCTATATTCCGCTGACCGACATTGCCACCGTCACCCGGGAAAACGCCGAGCCACCGGCCCCGGCCTACCGGGTGAACGGCAAACCGGCTATCGGGCTGGCGGTCTCGATGGCGCCGACAGGCAACATGCTGCGTTTCGGTGCTGCGCTGAATGCAAAAATGGCGACCCTCAGCGCCGGGCTGCCGCACGGTATCGAGATGGTGAAAGTCGCCGATCAGTCAGCGGTGGTGAGTGATGCGGTAAGCGGGTTTATCCGGGTGCTTATCGAAGCTGTTGTTATCGTGCTGGCGGTCTCATTTGTCTCGCTGGGTTTACGGGCCGGACTGGTGGTGGCGACGGCCATCCCGCTGGTGCTCGCCATGACGTTTGCCGGCATGATGCTCGCAGGCATCGGCCTTCAGCGTATCTCGCTCGGGGCGCTGATCATTGCCCTGGGCCTGCTGGTGGATGACGCCATGATCGCCGTCGAAACGATGGTCTCCCGGCTGGAAGCCGGGGATTCCCGTCGGCATGCGGCCACCCATGCATTCAAAACGACGGCCTTCCCGATGCTCACCGGTACCCTGGTGATGATTGCCGGCTTTATTCCCGTTGGTTTTGCGGCCTCCAGCGCCGGTGAATACTGCTTTTCCCTGTTTGCGGTGGTGCTCATCGCCCTGCTCTGTTCCTGGGCTGTCGCGATCCTGTTTTCGCCGTTGACGGGGACGTGGCTGCTGCCGGAAAAAGTCAGACATCACGCGGCGGGCCCCGGAAAGATCGCGCGCGGGTACGGACGGCTTTTACGCCTGGCACTGCGTCACCGGGTCGCTACCGTGCTGCTCGCCCTTTCCGCGCTGGGGCTGTCAGCGTACGGCACGACGTTTATGCAGGGCGAGTTTTTCCCTGCCTCCGACAGGCCTGAACTGCTGGTCAGCCTGACGCTTCCGGCCAACGCCTCGCAGCCGGAAACCCTCAGAGAGGTGGAAAGGCTGGAAAAAGCGCTGGCCGACAACGGCAATATCGATCGCTTTTCGACCTACGTTGGCTCAGGCGCCATCCGTTTTTACCTGCCGATGGACGTGCTGCTGGAAAATGAGAATATCGCCCAGATGGTTGTGGTGGCTAAAGACCTTGAGGCGCGGGATCGTCTGCATGCGCAGCTCAACAGGATCCTGGCGACGCAGTTTAGCGACATCATCACGCGGGTGTCGCCCCTTGAGCTGGGGCCGCCCGTCGGCTGGCCAATCAAATACCGGGTGAGCGGGCCCGATTATCTGCAGGTCCGGGCGTTTGCGAACCGTCTCACGGACGCGATTGGGCAGTCCCCGTACTCACGCGACGTTAACCAGACGGCCGGAGAGCCGGAGAGGGTCATCACCCTTGAGGTGAATCAGACGGCGGCCAGGGCGGCGGGAATATCGTCAGAAAGCCTCGCCCGCACGCTGAACACCGTCTGGTCCGGCAGCGTTGTCACGTCCATAAGAGATAACGACCGCCTTGTCGACGTGGTGCTCCGGGCCACAGACAATGCGCGCCACAGCACCGCCACCCTCTCCTCACTCACGATTCAGGGGAACGACGGTAAAAAAATTCCGCTCAGCGCCGTCGCGACGCCGGTCTGGGGCGTGGACGATCCGGTCATCTGGCGTCGCCAGCGCGTGCCCTTTATCACGGTGCAAACGGATCTTGCCCCGGGGCTGAAGGCTGAAGCGGTATCCGCGGCGCTGCGTCCGGCGGTGGATAAACTGCGCGCGAGCCTGCCGGCAGGTTACAGCATTGAAGAAGGCGGCGCGGTTGCCGAATCGGATAAGGGGAACAGCTCCGTCTTTACCGTTCTTCCGGTAACGCTGGTCATCATGCTGTTGCTGCTGATGCTTCAGCTGCGGCAATATTCCCGGATGCTGCTGGCCCTCCTGATGGCCCCGTTTGGTTTACCGGGGATCGTGCTGGCTATGCTGCCCGGCGGAACGCCGATGGGGTTTGTCGCGCTGCTGGGCGTTATCGCCCTGGCGGGGATGATCGTGCGGAACGCGGTGATATTGATTAGCGAGGTTGACAGCAATCTTGCTCAGGGGATGACAAACGATGCCGCGATTATGGCGGCTGCGGAACACCGGGCCAGACCCATCTGTCTGACCGCCTGTGCCGCCATTCTGGGCATGATCCCCATTTCTCACCAGGTCTTCTGGGGTCCAATGGCCTATGCCATCATCGGCGGGCTGCTGGTTGCGACGCTGGTGACGCTGACCGTGTTACCCGCGTCGTTTAGCCTGCTGTTACAGTGGGGCGCTCAGCGCAAAGCCACAGAAGATGAACTGCGCTGAGGCTCCACCGTTTCCCGGCTGATTACGCGGCGGTCAACGCAAAACGGTCTTTCAGGACATGGCGGATTTCATCCTCCGCCAGCTGCCGCGCTTCAGTGCCGTTCGCGGTGATGGTTTTCAGCATATCGCCCAGTAAAATCTGACGTCCTTCCGGGCTGTGCTGTACCACCACCCGCTTCTGCACAAAGATCGCATCCGGGTGCGTGGAGTTAAGGTAGTTGGCCGGGACGAAATCAATCCATTCCTGAGGCGTGAGATCAAAGCCGTATTGCCGGGCCCACTCCCCCTCCACCTTCGCCTCAAGCAGATATTCGCCCTCCGCACTGCGGCTTAGCCGAAACGTGTCGAAATCCTGCGTGATATCCACATCAAGCGTGTCCAGCGCCATCGGCGCACGAATGCCGTAGCTGCCGAACCCGAGGTCGCAAAGCCACTGTCGGCTCTCCACCTCGGCAATCAACGCCATATGGGTTTTCGGCCGCCGCGCGGGGTAGAACATCGGGCGCGCCGCCACGAAACGGTAAGGTATCCCTAACGCCGCCAGCGCCATGGCAAAAAGCCCGTTTACCTCATAGCAGTAGCCGCCGCGCCCCTGCGTTAACACCTTATCAGCAATGTCGTCTGGCGCCAGCGAGACAATTTTACCCGCCTGCACGTCCAGATTTTCAAAGGGAACGGAAAAGAGCTGATGACGCATCAGCGCATGCAGGGTGGCCGTATCGGCAGCCACTGGTCCGGTGTAGTTTATGCGTTTGAAATAGGTGGAAATGTTAAAATTATCGCTATGCATAATGCCTCCTTGTCCTGAACATGCCGGACACTATAGATGGCGCGCATCATTGGCTGTATAGTCAGTTTTATCGAAAATTAGCCTGAACAGATACCCATGTCTGCCCCGTCCCAGTCGTCCCCACACTATCGCCGAATTGCCGAGATGCTGCGCCTCACGCTGACGTCTGGCGCGCTGCGCGCCGGTGACAGGATGATCTCCGCGCGTAAACTGGCCGAGCGCGAGCACGTTAGCCTTCCGACGGCGCTGGAGGCCCTTCGCTGCCTCGAGGCTGAAGGGCTGATCGTTGCGCGCCCGCGTTCAGGTTACTACATCCGCCAGACCAGCCTGTCACCGCGCGTGGAGCCCGCGCGCTCCTCACCCGGTCCGGTCCCCGTCACCCTATCCGCCGTGGCCCGGTCGCTGTTCAGCAGTGCAGAAGCCCGGCTGATCCCGCTGGGCGCCGCCCTGCCCGATCCCGCGTGGCTGCCAGGAGACGCGCTGCAGCGGGCGTTGCACTCCGCGGGCCGTCGTCTGGACGCGCATGGACAGAGCTACAGCCTGCCCCCGGGAAGAGCAGACCTACGAAGTAAGATTGCCGCGCGTTCTGCGCAATGGGGAGCCCGGTTCGGCGCGGACGATCTCATTATCACCTCGGGCGCGACGCAGGCGCTGCGCCTGGCACTTCGGGCCGTGTGTCAGCCAGGTGATGTGGTGGCAATTGAGCAGCCCGCCTACTTTGGCACGCTCCTGCTGCTGGAGGATTTAGGCCTGAAGGCCTTAGCGATCCCCACCGACCCTGTGGAAGGCCTGCTGCTGGAGCCGCTGGCTGACGCCATTCGCTGCCATCGCCCCGCTGCCGTCCTGGCCTCACCCACCGTGCAAAACCCGTTGGGTGCCAGCATGCCCGTCGCACGCAAGCAGGAACTGGTTGCCCTGCTTGAAGAGGCAGAAATTCCGTTGATTGAGGACGATGTTTACGGAGATCTGGTCGGTGAGGGGCAACGTCCTCCGGCCTGCAAGGCGTTCGACCAGAGCGGGAATGTGATTTACTGCAGCTCCCTGTCTAAAACGCTTGCGCCGGGGTGGCGAATCGGCTGGATTGCCGCCGGACGCTATTACACGCAGGTCTTGCAGGCCCGCATGGCCGGAGACTGGGCAGGTGCACCGCTGCTGGAAGCCGCGACGAGCGAGATGCTGGCAAGCGGCGACTACGACCGTCACCTGCGGCGGCTAAAGCGGCGGATCGCAGAGGGAATAGCCGCCGTCGTGGCGCAGGTCGGGGCGAGCTTTCCGCCTGGTACCCGCGTAAACGTGCCCGCTGCCGGTTTCCTGCTGTGGGTCGAACTTCCTCCGCAGGTCAACGCGCTGGAGGTGCATGGTCGCGCGCTGGCGCGGGGTATTGGCGTCAGCCCCGGTCCCCTGTTTTCTCCTGGCGCAGAACTCACGCACTTTCTGCGGCTAAACTGTGCAAACGAACCGACGCCCCGCCTGCTCAATGCCGTAGGGCAGATTGGGGCACTATGCCATGAACTGGCCGTTTTCACACCAGACTCTCCAGCCACTCGGTAAATACCCGCACTTTGCGGGAGAGGTGACGGTGTGGGTAGAGCAGTGACAGCTTGCGGTCCGGCGAGCGATAGGCTGGCAAGACCTCAACCAGCAGGCCGCGGTCAATGTAAGGCTGGAGAAAGAGATTCATCCCCTGCATTAACCCCAGCCCGGCCAGGCCTGCCGCGATGTAGGCCTCGGAGTTATCCACCACAAGCTTACCGGGCAACGTCATCTCCGCGACGCCTTCTGGCGTGGTAAACGTCCACGGATGAATATGTCTGCTGCTGGTATTAATCCAGTTGATGGCCTGATGTTTACGTAAATCATCCGGCGTTTCTGGCGTACCGTGTTTTGCCAGCCAGGCCGGGCTGGCGCAGGTCGTGATTTTGATGTTCCCGATTTTACGCGCGATATAATCACCGTCGTCCAGCTCTCCCACCCGCAGCACGCAGTCCAGGCCATCCCGCAGCATATCCCGACGGCGGTCAGAGCTGCTCAGAATGATGTCGATCTCAGGATGCTGACGATAAAAATCAGGCAGATTGGGTATCACCCGCAGCGTGGCAAAAGAGACCGGCATATCCACACGCAGCTGACCGTGTATTGCCCGGTCCGTACCAAACGACTCCAGCAATTCGTCCGCCTGCGCCAGCAGGGGTTTACTCTGGCGATAGAATGCCTCCCCATCCGGCGTCAGGCTAATCCGACGCGTTGTGCGCTGCAGGAGCCGCGTGCCGCTGTGTTGCTCCAGAAGCTGTAACGATTTGGTGACTGCCGGACGATGGATCTGCAGATTCTCCGCCGCCTGGGTAAGACTACCTGACTCGACAATTTCAATAAAAATTCGAATAGATTCAAAGAGGTTTATTTGCATAAAGGATTTCAAACCGCGAACGGGATATTGTTATTGATTTTATAACAGTGATGAATCTTTTAGGCTATTTTTCCTAACAATATTGCCCCCTACACTCTCCTCCATTCAAACGTAAGGGAGAGTCTGCTATGAAAAATAACCGTATCTGTCAGATCCTGGGTATCGAAAAGCCTGTTATTCAGGGGCCGTTATCCTGGCTTACCGATGCCCGTTTAGTTGCCGCGGTCAGCAATGCCGGCGGGCTCGGCGTGCTGGGACCCAATGCAGGCTTAACCGCCGACACCGCGGTCTCCACGCCGGAGGAGACCGCCGAAAAAATGCGTGAAGAAATTCGTAAAACCAAACGGCTGACCGAAAAACCGTTTGGCGTGAACCTGATCCCCACCGCCGTTAATGACGTCTGGACTGGACCAATTCTTAAGGTGGTAAAAGAGGAAGGCGTCAGGGCCGTGGTGTATACAGGCTATGGGGAAGGCAGCATTATTCCCGCGCTGTTCAGTGAGTTAAAAGAGGCAGGGATCGCTATTATCTACCGCGACATCAATCCCACGCCGGAAAACACCCGTCTCGCAGAAGATCTGGGGGCAGACATTATCGTCGCCACCGGTTTTGATGAGGGCGGAACGTTACCCGCAACGGCGCTTGGCACCTTTTCCATCGTGCCGCTTATTGCCGATGCCGTGAAGCACATCCCGGTGATGGCCGCGGGCGGTATTACCGATAATCGCACCGCCAGAGCAGCGCATGCGTTAGGTGCGGAAGGCGTGTTTGCCGGATCGGTCTTTATCAGTACCGAAGAAAGCCGCGTGCCGCAGGGGGTCAAAGAGAAAATTGTTGCCGCCAACGGCCTGGACTTACTCCTTTTTCGCACCGTGCCCCATTACTACCGCGCGCTTCCCGGCAAGCTGGCGGAAAAACTGGCATCGATGGATAAAGCAGGCGCAAGCAACGAAGCGCTGGGCAAGGCGATGGGAGGATTACGGGGCCTGCGTCTGGGCATGCTGGAAAATAACACCGATGAAGGCTATATCGCGCTCGGCACGGGGATTGGGAATATCCGCAGCGTGAAAAGCGTGGCCGAGATCGTCAATCTGTTAGCGGTTGAGTAAGCCCTCGGCGTCCTGATGGTTATCAGGACGCCCTGTGTTCTCAGGGAATAATCCGCGCGGCTCTCAGCTGCGCAAACAGGCGGAAAAACATCTCATCGGTCGCCTGCATTTGCGTAAAGCCCGCCCTGCGCAGCTTGCTCCCGTCACCGAACATGTCGTAATCCCAGCTAAAGACAAAATCGGCAAACCGCCCGTCGCTTAGCTGCAAAATATCCGCTTCCACCAGCCGCTCTTCGGCAAGCTCGCGCCATACGCCGCGATAGTCGTTAAACAGCTGATGAAATGACAACCTCACCGGCGGCGCAGAGTCCAGTTCAAACCAGCGTGCGATGCGCGGCCACAGCTCGCTCCAGCGCCAGATATCGCCATTGTTTACGTTGAAGGCCTGATTCTGTGCCGCAGGTGACGTGGCGGCCCACCGCGTTGCCTCGGCCAGCAGCCCGGCGTCGGTATGGTCAACAATGCTGCGCCAGGTCTGTTCTGAACCGGGAAAACGCAGCGGTAAACCCAGCGCCTTACACAGGGAGGCGTACAGAGCGATGCTCAGCGCAAGGTTCATGACATTGCCCGGCACCGCGCTCCCCACCACGCCCGGCCTGATGGCATTCCAGTGCCAGCCTTTTCCCCGCTGAAACTGGCTGAGCCACGTGAGCTGCGCGGCGTTAAATTCGGCACCCGCTACGCCGGGATCGCTTTCCCGCGCCGGGGTTTTAAACGGCCCCAGATGCGCACCATAGACTTTATACCCCTGCATCAGGCTTACCGTCTGCAAAGGTGCCGTTTTTTCGAGGGTGCTGACCAGATTACGCAGCATGGTGACGTTCGGCTCAACCATGTCTGCCCAGTTCGCCGCGTTCGCCCAGGCGCTGTAAAAGATGTGGGTGACACCGTTCAGGGCGTGCAGCGCCCGTGCAGTGTCCTGCGCATCCAGTAAATCGACGTTCACCACGGGGATGCCGTCAGGGTGGGTTACCGCGTGGCGACTGAGGCCGATCACCTCCCACTGATGGTGCAGGAGCGTGTTGACCAGCTGTCTGCCGACTATGCCGCTGGCGCCCGCGACCAGGGCGACGTTGTGTTGCTGCATCTTGTTCATGGTGTTTCTCCGGAAAGGGTGACAGACGCAGTGTGATATATTATTTTTTCTGGAGATATCCCCTGAAACCGATGGCACTTATAAGCAGAATCATTAAATGAATAATAAGCTCAATGCCATTTCTACCTTTCTGCGCGTCGCTGAAGCGGGCTCGTTTTCTGCGGCCGCCCGTCAGACCGGTATTAAGCAGTCCGCCGTCAGTCAACAGATCGCGGCGCTTGAGGAATCACTGGGTGTGGTACTGCTGCACCGTACGACGCGTAAGATGAAGCTGACCGAACAGGGTGAACGTTACCGGCGTGATATGCAGCTTGTGCTGGACGCCATGGGGGAAGCGGAGAGGCGTTTACATCCTGCCGATCATAGCGTTCAGGGGCGCGTCCATGTCCAGTTACCGAGCGGCCTGGGGCAGATTTTTTTGCCGCATCTGCTGGCGCTGCAGCGTCTGCATCCCGAGCTGCAGCTGATGCTTTCCCTGGATGACCGCCTTGCCGATCTGGTGACGGAGGGCGTGGATGTCGCGATACGGCTGAGCAGTGAGCCCCCGCAGGCGCATGCGGCGCGCGTGCTGGGGCGTATTGAAACCAGGCTGTTTGCCGCCCCCGGCTTTCAGGCGGTACGCGCCGTCAGCGAGCTGGCGACGCTGCCACACGTGCGGTTCAGCGGCATTCCGCTGGGTGCTCCCCTGCGCCTGATGTCTGACGAGGAGACGGTCGAGGTCAACGTGAATACTGTTTTCCGTGCCAACACCAGCGACGCGCTGCTGCAGGCGCTTGAGTCCGGCATTGGTATCGGCGGCATGCAGCAGCCGCTCGTGACACGCGCGCTGCAAACCGGCACGCTGGTATCGGTGCTGCCCGACTGGCGGTTACCCGATCGCTTCCTCTATGCCGTCTATCCTGACGCCCGCTTTATTCCGCAGCGCGTCAGAAAGGTCGTCAGCGTGATTGAGCAGTTACTGCCTGAAATAATAAAGAAAAACTGATTGTTTCCGCCGTAAATCACGTGCATTTTTTAATCGCAAAGAATAGAGTGTTTTTACCGTATTCCCTCTTTCTGGAGCACGTATGCCGGATTACTGTTTTTTCCAAAAAGGCCCGAACCTCATTGCGATTGAGAGCGCAAACACCGATGCGGCCGCTCAGCTCATCGCTCAGGGGTTTGAAAAACAGTTTGAGGAGATCGGCGCTGCGGATAAAAAAGGGGCGCTTACCCGCCTTGCGGATATCCGTAAAAACAATGAGATCGATCGCCATAACTTCCTGGCCGGAGCGGGCGAAATGCCGCTGATCGGCGTGCTGGCGGCTGCGGCAACCTGGGTGATGCAAAAGAAATAACGCAACGAGCCTCTACTTCGCCACCGGCAAATCGGCGTACCGCGTCGTATAGGCCGGTGACAACATCTCTCGCTTCATTGCCCACGGTTTCTCAATCCCCTGCCCGGCGAACCATATCTTCCCTTTGCCGGAATGATTTACGCTGTCGATCATCTCCATCAGCGCCGCGCTGTTGGCGCGCAGACGATTATCGTCAAACAAATTAAGCTGGGCGACGCCGCTGCTGAAAAAATCCGCCAGCATGACCCCGGCCTTCATATAGCGATACCCGTCGAGCCATATCCGCCCCAGCGCCTCCGTGGCGGCGCGGATGATATCGCGCGAGTCATTGGTGGGCGTCATCAGGGTGACAGAAGCCTGATTGCCGTAATAAATTTCGTTGTCAGCGTGCGGGCTGGTGCGCACAAACACGCTGATAAAACGACAGTATTGATGCTCGCCGCGCAGTTTCTCTGCGGCGCGCTCCGCGTAGGCGCAAATCGCCTGATGCATCTCTTCATATTGGGTAATGCGGTGTCCAAACGAACGGCTACAGATGATTTGCTGCTTCGTGGGGGTGTACTCTTCCAGGTCAAGGCAGGGCTCGCCGCGAAGCTCACGCGCCGTGCGTTCCAGTACCACGTTGAAATGTTTGCGAATGACCCACGAGGAGGCCTCCGCCAGCTCCAGCGCCGTGGTAATCCCCATTGCGTTCAGTTTTTTCGTGATGCGCCGCCCTACCCCCCACACCTCCTCTACCGGCACCTTTGCCAGCAGTTTACGCTGCCGCTCCCGGCCTGAGAGATCGACCACGCCGCCGGTGCCAGCCCATCGCTTCGCCGCATAGTTGGCCAGCTTCGCCAGCGTTTTGGTCGGGGCAATGCCGACGCCAACGGTTAAGCCCGTATTTTTATAGACCTGCGTGCGCATCTGGTGTCCGAACGCTTCCAGTGCAAGGCGGTTACCGATCCCTGAAACGTTCACGAACGCCTCGTCGATCGAGTAAATTTCTATGGCCGGAGCCAGATCCGTCAGCGTCTGCATCACCCGACTGCTGAGATCGGCATACAGCGCATAGTTCGAACTAAAGACGTAAACCCGCGACGGATAGCCCTTCTCTTTGAATTTAAAATAGGGCTCCCCCATTTTTATGCCGAACAGCTTTGCCTCCGGCGACAGTGAAATAATGCAGCCGTCGTTATTGGACACCACCACGATGGGCTTCCCCTGCAGATCGGGGCGAAATACCTTCTCGCAGGAGGCATAGAAGCTATTCACATCAACCAGCGCGAACATGTTTATGCGTTTTAAGCGTGTGGGTGACGACGCCGAAGATCTGCAGCTCCTCTTCGGACTGAAAGGTAATCGGCTGATAGCAGGCATTATGCGGCAGAAGTCTCAGAACCGGGCGAGTCTGTAGCTCTTTCACCGTAAACTCACCGGCGACCGACGCCACGACGATGTCCCCATGTTCGGCATTTAACGAACGATCGACCACCAGCAGATCGCCGTCACCGATCCCCGCGCCAATCATGGAGTCTCCACTCACCTTGATAAAATAGGTCGCACTGGGGTGTCTCACTGCCAACCGGTTAAGATCGAGACGATCTTCCACATAGTCCTGCGCCGGACTGGGGAAGCCACAGGCTACACGCTCTGCAAACAACGGTAATTCAATAGATTGGTTTGGATGATAAGAAAAGAGAGTGTCCATAATGCCTTTCTCGCCAGATACTGTATATAAATACAGTATTACGGATTATGGCCAGGGATCAAGGTCATTTCCGGAGGCGAACCCAAACGCGTTGAAGTATCAGAAGATTTAAAACGCGCAAAGCCCGCAAGCATACTTACGGCTTTGCGCCTGTGACGATCAGTCCATCAGCGTATTCAATGTTTCCAGTGCGTCAGGCGGCAGCTGCAGTTCCCCCGCCGCGAGGTTTTGCCGCAGATGCGCCACGGAAGAGGTGCCCGGGATCAGCAGGATATTTGGGGAACGCTGCAGCAGCCATGCCAGCGCAACCTGCATTGGCGTGGCACCCAGTGAATCCGCAACTGCCTTCAGCCCGGACGATTGCAGTGGCGTAAAGCCGCCCAGCGGGAAGAACGGCACATATGCAACCCCCTGCTGCGCGAGCAGATCCACCAGCGCATCGTCGCCCCGGTTCACAATGTTGTACATGTTCTGCACGCACACCACCGGCACCAGCTTCTGCGCTTCCGCGACCTGGGTGGCCGTGACGTTGCTCAGGCCAATATGCCGCACCAGCCCCTGCTGCTGTAATTCGGCCAGGGTGGAAAGCGGTTCAGCAATCGATCCTTCCGCCGGCCCGTGTGCGCTAAACATGATCCGCAGGTTCACCACGTCCAGCACGTCCAGCTGCAGATTACGCAGGTTGTCATGCACCGCCTGCGTCAGTTCCTGCGCGGAAAAGGCCGGCAGCCAGGCGCCTTTGTCGTCGCGACGGGCGCCAATCTTGGTGACGAGCGTCAGATCGTCCCGGTACGGGTGAAGCGCCTCGCGGATCAGCTGGTTAGTGACATGAGGACCATAAAAATCACTGGTATCAATGTGGTTCACCCCCGCCGCCACCGCTTCGCGCAGCACGTCCAGCGCGGCCTGCTTATCCTTCGGCGGCCCAAAGACGCCAGGCCCGGCCAGCTGCATCGCGCCGTAGCCCAGCCGTTTCACCGTCCGCGTCCCGAGCGCGTACGTCCCGCTTTTATCAATGCTGCTCATGTTGACCTTCCTCATAAAAATGATCCGGATTTACAACAGGTTCCCTCAGGGAGCCTTTAGTTAAGCGCGAGTTAATTAAAGTTTACATTCTCTACGACGATAGTAATGAAGTAACCCTGCATCTTCTCTAACGGACGACCGCTATGCTGAAAAATCTGCACGTGATTACCGGTATTATCTTTGCCCTCACCATATTCTGTCTGCTGCAAGTTGTCACGGGAGGGTTGTTCTACTCTGCCGTCAGTAACGATCGCCATAACTTCCAGAACTCCGGCGTGCTCAATGCCCAGCAGGAAAGCCTGAGCGACAGCGTGAACACGCTGGTGAAAACGCGCGTCACCGTCACCCGCGTGGCGATCCGCTATCTGAAAAACCAGCGTGACCCGGCTTCCCTGGCGGCGATCAATAAGCTGCTTGGCACCGCAGGCGACTCGCTGGCAAAAGCCGAAGCCTATAACAAAGAGTGGCAGAAACTGCCGCAGGTTAAGGGCCAGGAGGCGGCATTGACCGACGAGATGCAGAAATCATGGAACCAGATGCACGAAGTGATGCGCTTATCGATTGAGTATCTGCGTGCCGACAACTATCAGGCCTATGGCGATCTGGACGCGCAGCAGGCGCAGGACGACATGGAAGCGGTCTATAACCGCTGGCGCGCCGAAAACAACACCCTGCTGAAGGCCGCAACCGAAGAGAACCAGAGCAGCTTCACGCAGATGCAGTGGACCCTGGCGGCAATTCTGCTGGCCGTTATCGCGGTTCTGGTGGTCATCTGGCAGGGTTTACAGCACCTGCTTTTAAAACCACTCCACTCCATTATGAACCATATTCGCGCCATTGCAGGGGGCGACCTGACGCAGGATATCGCAATATCTGGCCGCAACGAGATGGGTCAGCTGGCCGCTGGCCTGCATGAGATGCAGCAGTCGCTGGTGACCACCGTCAGCGCCGTGCGCGGAAGCACCGATTCCATCTACACCGGCGCAGGCGAAATTGCCGCAGGAAGCAACGATCTGTCCGCCCGCACCGAGCAGCAGGCCGCCTCGCTGGAAGAGACCGCCGCCAGCATGGAAGAGCTGACCGCAACGGTTAAACAGAACTCCGATAACGCCCGTCAGGCCACGCTGCTGGCGAAAAACGCCTCTGAAACGGCCGCGCGCGGCGGTCACGTCGTGGATAACGTGGTTCGCACCATGAACGAAATCGCCGACAGTTCGCAGCAAATTGCGCATATTACCAGCGTGATCGACAGCATCGCGTTCCAGACCAACATTCTGGCGCTTAACGCCGCGGTGGAAGCCGCTCGCGCCGGGGAACAGGGGCGTGGCTTTGCGGTTGTCGCGGGCGAGGTCCGTACGCTGGCGAGCCGCAGCGCGCAGGCGGCGAAAGAGATCAAAGGGCTTATCGAGAACTCCGTCAGCCGGGTGAATACCGGCTCTGAGCAGGTGAGCGAGGCCGGCACCACCATGAAGGAGATCGTCGCCGCCGTTACCCGCGTGACCGATATCATGGGCGAGATTTCCTCTGCCTCTGACGAGCAGAGCCGCGGTATTGAGCAGGTGAGTCTGGCCGTTTCGCAGATGGACAGCGTGACGCAGCAAAACGCCGCGCTGGTGCAGGAGTCCGCCACGGCGGCTGCGGCACTGGAAGATCAGTCCGAGCAGCTGCGCCAGGCGGTAGCGGCGTTTCGTCTGAACGGCAAAGAAAAAGCGGTCGCTCCACGCCCGGCCAATCTGAAAACGCCACAGCTGCTGCGCCCGGCAACGACAACCCCCTCCACCGACAGCAACTGGGAAACGTTCTGAGTCTCAGGCGGGCGAGAATATCGCCCGCTAGCGGCTGCGCTTGGCGTGCCGCTCCCAGTTTTCCTGTTTTGCTTCATCGGATTTTCGCAGTGAAACATAGCATGCCCCGCTGCCGCCGTGATGCGGCAGCGCCACGCAGAAGGCCTGCACTTCCTCGAACTCGGTCAACCAGCGCGCCAGGTAGCTGCGCACCACATTCGGATGCGAGTTCTGCTCCCGCCCTTTCCCGTGAATAATAATCAGGTTACGTAACCCGTCACGTCTGGCCTGGCAGATAAAAGAAAACAGCATCTGACGGCAGCGTTCGGCAGGCTGACGCAGGAGGTTTAAGCTGGCCTGGCGGGCATATTTACCCGAGCGCAGCTTATCGATAACGCCCTGCTGCACCCCTTCGCGCTGGAACGCCAGCGGTTCTTCCAGGGGAAGAAGGTCAAGAAAATCGAGCGTCAGGAAGTTATCCAGCTGTTCATTATCCACCTCCTCGCGCACCCGGGTATTGCGGCTGGGCTGCCAGTGAATATCCGGGCCACGCTTCAGCGGCTGGACATCTTCCATGGCGTCAAGAAAAAAGGATTTGTCGTCAGGGTTCATGGATATCCTCCGGCTACAACTGAGGACGGTACTATACCTGCGCCCGAGACAGGCCTCAATCACCGTTACAGGCCGTCGTGCGCAACAAATATTAACCTGATGAATATATATAGTATTTATAAAATAAACTTAAATATGACTTAACTAAAATTTCAGCAAAGATGAAATAAGTGATTTGTGTTAAATTTTCGTAAAATCAAACACTCAATATCCTTTCATTTTACGGGAAAGGTGTTATACCTAAATATACCTGCTTCATGGATATAATACTCAGGATTGGCGAAAGGACGCACTACTGTGTGTACTGGAGGGTCTGTCAGATGTCGGACAGACCCTGTTTTTTATGGTCGGCTTTTCACGCCACGACTATTTTCCTCGCTTCCCTTCTGAACTGTGTAATTAATGATTCGGCAAGGGGCGTCTGACGTGAATCACGGCGCTGAATTAAATAATATGCTGCTTTTGGAAGCGACTCGACAACCGACAGCATGACCAGGCGGTGCGCCAGCAGCGGGTCACACCCTAGCTCCTGCGGCAATATGCTTAGAAAATCACTTTGCGCAACCAGGCTAATACAGGAGGAAAAGGTTTCACAGACCACACCAATTCGCGGTATTTGCGAACGATCGCTAAATACCTCTTCTAATTGCTTGTAATAGCTTCCCCGCGGCGTCGGCATTGTCCAGTTATAATGCAGAAGTTCATTAATCGACGTTGCTCCCGTAGCCGGATGCCCTTCCCGACAAAATACCGCAAACGGTTTTTCGAAAAGTTTTTCAAACGTAAATTCCTGGTCGTAAGGCCCCTGATAATAGGTATTGATGGTGAAATCCAGTTCGCCCTGGCGTAATTCATTGATCATCGATACCAGCTGCCCTTCCATAATCCGCACCTTGACCTGCGGATGCTGCGCGTGAAAGCGGGTAATGACGGCGGGCATAAGCGTGCGTGAAACGCTGGCCCCCATCCCGATGTTGATCTGCCCGGCCAACTCCCCCTGCCGCTGACGAATGTCATCCTGCGCCGCGCGCAACTCTTCCAGGATCAACCTGGCGCGCTGGTAAAAACCCTCACCGCATTCCGTCAACGCGACGCCCTTACTCCTGCGCACGAAAAGCTGCGCCGCCATGCCCTCCTCCAGCTCTTTGATGGATTTGGTCAGCGCCGGCTGGGAAAGATTCAGCGTTCTGCTGGCACCGCGAATGCTGCCCTGACGCGCAACCTCAACAAACGCCCGGATTTGATGAAATTTAATCTGGAATGTCATAGCCCGACCGATAACCGTTGTTTATCAGAGTAAAGAAACTGTCATCTACTTTAATGGAAAGGGATGTGCGAGGGTAATTCCTGAACGGTTAAAACTGTGAAAAATCGGTTAGTGATAAGTAAAAACTATCACAGCGTGAAGCAGTTCACATATTTTAATGATGACAGGAACAGATATGGACACACTGGCGCAGTACATCCAGACGTTAACCCCGCAACTGAGCGCATGGCGTCGTGATTTTCACCATTTCGCGGAATCCGGCTGGGTAGAGTTTCGTACCGCCGCGAAAGTCGCGGAAATCCTGGACTCGCTGGGTTACGAACTGGCGATGGGGCGCGACGTGGTCGATGCCGAAAGCCGTATGGGGCTGCCCGATGCCGCTACCCTGGCGCATGAGTTTGCCCGCGCGCGGACGCAGGGCGCGCCTGAGAAATGGCTGGCGCCGTTTGAAGGCGGCTTTACCGGCATTGTGGCGACCCTGAATACCGGCCGCCCTGGCCCAACCCTGGCGTTTCGCGTGGACATGGACGCCCTTGATTTAAGCGAAGCGCTCGACGACAGCCATCGCCCGTCCCGCGACGGGTTTGCCTCCTGCAACGCGGGAATGATGCACGCCTGCGCGCACGACGGCCACACCACCATTGGTCTGGGGCTGGCGCAGGTGCTTAAGCAGAATGAAGCCCGGCTGAACGGCACCATCAAGCTGATCTTCCAGCCCGCCGAAGAAGGTACGCGCGGCGCGCGCGCCATGGTTGCCGCCGGGGCGCTGGACGACGTGGACTATTTCACCGCCATCCATATTGGTACCGGCGTGCCTGCCGGAACGGTGATCTGCGGCAGCGATAACTTTATGGCCACCACCAAGTTCGACGTGAACTTTACCGGCGTGGCCGCACACGCGGGCGGTAAGCCGGAGGACGGTCGTAACGCCCTGCTCGCCGCCGCGCAGGCCGCCCTCGCCCTGCACAGCATCGCCCCGCACAGCGAAGGTGCCTCCCGGGTAAACGTCGGCGTGATGCAGGCGGGCAGCGGACGCAACGTGGTGCCCGCCAATGCTCTGATCAAAGTTGAAACCCGCGGCGAAACCGAAGTGATTAATCAGTACGTCTTTGAACGCGCGCAGGCAGTGGTTACCGGCGCGGCGGCCCTCTACGGCGTGAACGCCGAGATGCGCCTGATGGGGGCTGCCACCTCCAGCGCACCGACGCCGGCCTGGGTGGATTATCTGCGCGAGCAGGCGAGCCAGGTTTCCGGGGTTGTCCATGCCATCGATAAGGTGAAAGCCCCGGCAGGCTCCGAAGACGCCACGCTGATGATGGCCCGCGTGCAGCAGAACGGCGGCATGGCGTCCTATATGGTGTTTGGCACGGAGTTGAGCGCCGGACATCACAACGAAAAATTCGACTTTGATGAGCAGGTCATGCCTGTCGCCATCGAAACGCTGGCGCGAACTGCGCTCAATTTCCCGTGGACGCGAGGTGTGTAATGCAGGAGAACTACGCTTTTATTGCCGATGCGATCGACACGCGATGTCGGACGTTAACCGATATTGCCGACGCGATTTGGGATCGTCCCGAGACCCGCTTTGAAGAGTTCTGGTCCGCCGAACGGCTGGCCAGCGAGCTGGAAGCAGAAGGCTTCACGCTGATCCGCGAGGCAGGCGGCATCCCCAACGCGTTTATCGCCAGCTTCGGCAGCGGGAAACCGGTTATCGCCCTGCTGGGCGAGTACGACGCGCTGGCCGGGTTAAGCCAGCAGGCACACTGCGCGACCGCGCAGACTGCCACGCCGGGAGCCAACGGCCATGGCTGCGGGCATAACCTCTTAGGCACCGCGGCGCTTGCGGGCGCAGTGGCGGTGAAAAGCTGGCTGGAGCAGCACGGCGGCAGCGGAACGGTGCGTTTTTACGGCTGTCCCGGCGAAGAAGGCGGCTCCGGGAAAACCTTTATGGTGCGCGAAGGGCTGTTTGATGACGTCGATGCCGCCGTCACCTGGCACCCGGAAGCCTTTGCCGGGATGTTTAACGTCAGCACGCTGGCGAATATTCAGGCCGCCTGGCGTTTTCACGGCGTGGCGGCACATGCGGCCAACTCCCCTCATCTGGGACGCAGCGCGCTGGACGCCGTGACGCTGATGACCACCGGCACCAACTTCCTTAACGAACACATTATCGAGAAAGCACGCGTCCATTACGCCATTACCGATACCGGCGGGATTTCGCCCAACGTGGTGCAGGCGCAGGCCGAGGTGCTATACCTGATCCGCGCCCCGGAGATGGCGGATGCGCAGCAGATCTACGAGCGCATCGAGAAAATCGCCCAGGGCGCGGCGCTGATGACCGAAACCACCGTCGAATGCCGCTTTGATAAAGCCTGCTCCAGCTATCTGCCGAACCGCACGCTTGAGGCGGCGATGTATCGCGCCCTGCAGCACTACGGCACGCCGGAGTGGACCGACGAGGAGCGCGAGTTTGCCCGCAAGATCCGCGCCACGCTGACGCCGAACGATCTGCAAAACAGCCTGAAAAATATTGCCGCCACGGGTGGCGAAGCGGGTAAAGCCTTTGCCCGTCGTCATCAGGCGACGCTGCTGGTGGATGAAGTCGCGCCCTACGCTATTACCGACAACGTGCTGGCGGGCTCAACGGACGTGGGCGACGTCAGCTGGAAAATGCCGGTCGCCCAGTGCTTCAGCCCCTGCTTTACCGTCGGCACGCCGCTGCACACCTGGCAGCTGGTGTCCCAGGGGCGTACTTCCATTGCTCACAAAGGCATGCTGCTGGCCGGAAAAGTGATGGGTGCGACCGCGCTCAATCTGCTGCTGGACGCAGCGCTGCTGAACAAATGCCGTGAAGAGTTCGAACAACAATTACAAGAAAAACCGTACGCGTGTCCGATCCCACAGGGCGTGACACCGTCACCTTTAAAATAAAAAAACACAACAACACAACACTCCCGAGGAACGCCCATGAGTATGTCATCCATACCTTCGCATTCCCCATCCGGTAAGCTCTATGGCTGGGTTGAAAGGATCGGCAATAAAGTGCCGCACCCTTTCCTGCTGTTTATCTATCTGATCGTGATTTTGATGGTCGCCACCGCCGTGCTCTCCGCCTTTGACGTGAGCGTGCGCAGCCCGGCTGACGGCAGCCTGGTGGCGGTGAAAAACCTGCTCAGCGTTGACGGACTGCACTGGTTTTTACCTAACGTCATCAAAAACTTCAGCGGTTTCGCCCCGCTGGGCGCCATTCTGGCGCTTGTGCTGGGTGCCGGGCTGGCAGAACGCGTTGGCCTGCTGCCCGCATTAATGGTGAAGATGGCTTCCCACGTCAGCGCGCGGTACGCGAGCTACATGGTGCTGTTTATCGCCTTCTTCAGCCATATCTCCTCCGACGCCGCGCTGGTGATCATGCCGCCGATGGGAGCGCTGATTTTCCTCGCCGTCGGTCGTCATCCCGTGGCGGGCCTGCTGTCGGCGATTGCGGGGGTGGGCTGCGGATTCACCGCTAACCTGCTTATCGTCACCACCGACGTGTTGCTCTCGGGCATCAGCACGGAGGCGGCAAAGACCATTGATGCGGCTATGCACGTCAGCGTGATCGACAACTGGTACTTTATGGCAAGCTCGGTCATTGTCCTGACGATTGTCGGCGGGCTGATTACCGATAAGATCGTCGAGCCGCGCCTGGGCAAATGGGAAGGCCGTAGCGATGAAAAGCTGGAGACCCTGAGCAAAGAGCAGCGCTTCGGCCTGCGCGTGGCTGGCGTGGTCTCGCTGGCCTTTATCGCGCTGGTGGCGCTGATGGTGGTCCCGGAAAACGGCATATTGCGCGATCCGGTTAAACATACGGTCCTGCCGTCACCGTTTATTCAGGGCATTGTGCCGCTGATTATCCTCTTCTTCTTTGTCGTTTCGCTCGCCTACGGTATCGCTACCGGCAAAATCCGCCGTCAGGGCGATTTGCCGCAGCTGATGATCGAGCCGATGAAGGAGATGGCGGGCTTTATCGTGATGGTGTTCCCGCTGGCGCAGTTTGTGGCGATGTTTAACTGGAGCAACATGGGCAAGTTTATGGCCGTGGGCCTGACCGACGCGCTGGAGGCTGCCGGATTAAGCGGCGTACCGGCGTTTGTCGGCCTGGCGCTGCTGTCATCCCTGCTGTGCATGTTTATCGCCAGCGGCTCCGCCATCTGGTCGATTCTGGCCCCGATCTTCGTACCGATGTTTATGATGCTGGGGTTCCACCCGGCTTTCGCGCAGATCCTGTTCCGCATCGCGGACTCTTCGGTTATTCCGCTGGCGCCAGTCTCGCCGTTTGTTCCGCTGTTTTTAGGCTTCCTGCAGCGCTATAAACCCGAGGCCAAACTGGGTACCTACTATTCGCTGGTTTTACCCTACCCGCTTATCTTTTTAGGGGTATGGCTGGTGATGCTGGTGGCATGGTATCTTGTCGGCCTGCCGATTGGACCGGGGATTTACCCGAGGCTGAACTAAAGGAATGAGGATGCTGAGATTACTCGAAGACAAGATTGCGACGCCGCTCGGCCCGCTGTGGGTGATCGCGGACGAGCAGTTCTGCCTGCGCGCCGTCGAATGGGAAGAGCACAGCGACCGCATGGAAGAACTGCTTGCGATTCACTACCGCTCACAGGGATATGAACGTATCCGCGCCACCAATCCGGGCGGGCTGAGCGACAAGCTTGCGGCGTACTTCGAAGGCGATCTCAGCATCATCGATACTCTGCCGACCGCCACGGCGGGCACGCCTTTTCAGCGCGAAGTGTGGCAGGCGCTACGTTCGATTCCATGCGGGCAGGTCATGCATTACGGCCAGCTTGCGGAGCAGCTAGGCCGCGCAGGAGCAGCACGCGCGGTGGGTGCCGCGAACGGCTCTAACCCGGTGAGCATCGTGGTACCCTGCCATCGCGTCATTGGCCGTAACGGTACCATGACAGGCTATGCCGGTGGCGTGCAGCGAAAAGAGTGGCTGCTGCGTCATGAAGGGTATCTCTTGCTCTAGTTCCCAGGCTTTTTGTGCTTAATTTTCTACCGGTTAGGGTAAAAATCCATAATCAAGCTGTGGAATTTCAAGAAGATGGCGACACGTTGCCGTCTCTTGTCCTTATTGAGGGTTTGTCAGGCTTACGTACTTACCAAAAAGATGTTAAAATTGACCAATATCAATTAAGGCTTGAGCAAACCTATGATCCCGGAAAAGCGAATTATACGACGCATTCAGTCTGGCGGTTGTGCTATCCATTGCCAGGATTGCAGCATCAGCCAGCTCTGTATCCCGTTTACCCTGAATGAGCATGAACTCGATCAGCTTGATAATATCATCGAGCGCAAAAAGCCTATTCAGAAAGGGCAGACGCTGTTTAAAGCGGGAGACGAACTGAAATCGCTCTATGCTATCCGTTCTGGCACCATCAAGAGCTACACCATCACCGAACAGGGTGACGAGCAGATCACCGGCTTCCATCTGGCGGGCGACCTGGTGGGCTTTGATGCCATCGGCACGGGCCATCACCCGAGCTTTGCTCAGGCACTCGAAACCTCAATGGTTTGCGAAATCCCGTTTGAAACCCTGGACGATCTCTCCGGCAAGATGCCTAACCTGCGTCAGCAGATGATGCGTCTGATGAGCGGTGAGATCAAAGGCGATCAGGACATGATCCTGCTGCTTTCCAAAAAGAATGCAGAAGAGCGCCTGGCCGCGTTTATCTACAACCTCTCCCGCCGCTTCGCCGAGCGTGGCTTCTCGCCGCGTGAATTCCGTCTGACGATGACGCGTGGCGATATCGGTAACTACCTGGGTCTGACCGTGGAAACCATCAGCCGTCTGCTGGGTCGTTTCCAGAAGAGCGGGATGCTGGCCGTTAAAGGTAAATACATCACTATCGAAAACGGTGAAGCGCTGGCCGTTCTTGCCGGGCACGCCCGCAACGTGGCATAACTTTCCACCTGTTGATGACCAGACTGATAAATTCTTGTGATTTATTGGTCTGGTATAATCACTTTCGTTTCAAGATATTTTCACCGTAGTACGTCCCCACACAGCGCCCGAAAGGTTCTCGTTGAGGTTATGAATTGAGAGAAAGTTTGTTTTTCGTTTCAGTCGTGATCGCCTCAGTGACCTTTATCTTCATCTGGATCATGCTTGTCGGCCCAATGAAGGGGGAGGAAAAAACCTACGTTCAGGACTCCACGACCTTTGCGATAGCGGTGATGGTGCTGCTGTTTATTGCGTTTATCGCGGTGACGACCACAGTGCTTTTCCTCTGATAAATTTTCATGAATTATTGATCTGGCAAAACCTCCCCTCTGTTTCATTCAGGATATATAGGTTACTCTTTTAATTACAGACTGTGGTGACAGTAGTAAGGAGACCTGTATGGCCAAGTATCAAAACATGCTGGTAGCTATCGATCCGAATCAGGACGATCAGCCGGCATTACGACGTGCTGTGTATTTACATCAACGGATTGGTGGCAAAATCAAAGCGTTTTTGCCGATCTATGACTTCTCGTATGAGATGACCACCCTTCTGTCGCCTGACGAGCGCACCGCTATGCGTCAGGGCGTCATCAGCCAGCGTACCGCGTGGATCCGTGAACAGGCGAAGTATTACCTGGAAGCGGGTGTGCCCATTGATATTAAAGTGGTCTGGCATAACCGACCTTTCGAAGCCATCATCCAGGAGATTGTCGCCGGTGGGCACGACCTGCTGCTGAAGATGGCGCACCAGCACGACAAGCTGGAATCCGTGATCTTCACCCCGACCGACTGGCACTTGCTGCGTAAATGCCCTTGCCCGGTCTGGATGGTGAAAGACCAGCCGTGGCCTGAAGGCGGAAAAGCCGTTGTGGCGGTAAACCTCGCGAGCGAAGAGGATTACCACAATTCGCTGAACGAGAAGCTGGTGAAGGAGACCCTCCAGCTTGCCGATCAGGTGAATCATACCGAAGTGCATCTGGTGGGCGCCTATCCGGTCACCCCGATTAACATTGCCATTGAGCTGCCTGAATTTGACCCGAGCGTGTACAACGACGCGATCCGCGGTCAGCACCTGCTGGCCATGAAAGCGCTGCGCCAGAAATTCAGCATTGATGAGAAAATGACCCACGTGGAAAAAGGACTGCCTGAAGAGGTGATCCCGGACCTGGCGGAACACCTGCAGGCGGGGATTGTGGTGCTGGGCACCATTGGCCGGACCGGTATTTCTGCCGCCTTCCTCGGCAATACCGCCGAACAGGTAATCGACCATCTGCGCTGCGACCTGCTGGTCATTAAGCCGGATGAGTACCAGACGCCGGTTGAGCTGGACGATCCGGAAGACGATTAACCAGCAAGATGAAAAAAAACCGTCGGGGAACCGGCGGTTTTTTTTTGCCGGGTGGCGGCTTCGCCTTACCCGGCCTACGGGTTTGGTAGGCCCGGTAAGCTTGCACCACCGGGCTTTACCCTGTCAGAGTGATTTCAGAATCGCATCCACGCTGGCTTTGGCATCGCCAAACAGCATGTGGGTGTTCTCTTTGAAGAACAGCGGGTTCTGAACCCCGGCATAGCCGGTATTCATGGAGCGTTTAAACACAATCACGTTCTGCGCCTTCCACACTTCCAGAACCGGCATACCGGCGATTGGGCTACCCGGATCGTCCTGTGCAGCAGGGTTAACGGTATCGTTGGCGCCAATGACCAGCACGGTGTCGGTGTCGGCGAAATCATCGTTGATCTCGTCCATTTCCAGCACGATGTCGTAAGGCACTTTCGCTTCCGCCAGCAGCACGTTCATATGGCCAGGCAGACGCCCTGCCACCGGGTGAATACCAAAGCGAACCTTAATACCCCGCGCGCGCAGCTTCTCGGTGATTTCCGCCACCGGATACTGCGCCTGCGCCACCGCCATGCCGTAGCCCGGAGTGATGATCACGGAATGCGAGTTTTTCAGCATGTCTGCAGTATCTTCCGCAGAAATTTCACGGTGTTCCCCCACTTCTTCATCCGCACTGGAAGAAGACCCATCGGTCCCGAAACCACCGGCGATAACGCTGATGAACGAACGGTTCATCGCCTTACACATGATGTAAGACAGGATCGCACCGGAAGAACCCACCAGCGCACCGGTGACGATCAGCAGGTCGTTGCTCAGCATAAAGCCTGCCGCCGCTGCCGCCCAACCGGAGTAGGAGTTCAGCATCGAGACAACCACCGGCATATCCGCACCGCCGATGGACGCCACCAGGTGCCAGCCGAACGCCAGCGCGATGATGGTCATCACCAGCAACGCCAGCACCTGCAGACCGACGCTTTCGGTACGCACGAAGACCACCAGCAGTACAAACGACACGACCAGCGCCGCCAGGTTCAGCTTATGACGGTTTGGCAGCATCAGCGGTTTAGAGGAGATCTTCCCGCGCAGTTTGCCGAACGCGACAATAGAACCGGTGAAGGTCACCGCACCGATGAAGATACCGAGGAACACTTCCGTCAGGTGGATGTTCACCAGAATCGGTTCCAGGCCCGGTTCGTGATACAGGTAGCTGTTGAAGCCCACCAGCACCGCCGCCAGACCCACGAAGCTGTGCAGAATAGCGACCAGCTCCGGCATCTCGGTCATTTCAACGCGTTTCGCGAGGCGAATACCAATCGCGCCGCCGATGATCATCGCTACCAGGATCCACGCCACGTTGCCGGTATCCGGCCCGAAGATGGTGGCAATCAGCGCAATCGCCATCCCGGCGATACCAAAGTTATTCCCCTGCTGAGACGTTTCGTGTTTGGAAAGCCCCGCCAGACTGAAAATAAACAGGATTGCAGCAACAATGTATGCGGCTGTCACTAATCCTCCAGACATATGCTACCCCTTAGCCTTTACGAAACATTTTCAGCATGCGCTGAGTCACGGTGAAACCACCGAAAATATTGATACTGGCGATCAGCACCGCGATAAAGCTCAGGAAGCTGATCCAGCCGCCGTGACCAATCTGCAGTAACGCCCCCACTACGATGATCCCGGAGATGGCGTTAGTTACCGACATCAGCGGCGTGTGCAGCGCATGGGAGACGTTCCACACCACGTAGTAGCCTACGACGCAGGAGAGCGCGAAGACGGTAAAGTGGCCGAGGAACTCTTTCGGCGCGACATCAGCCAGCCAGCCGAACAGAATAATCACCAGCGCCATGATCGCGTATTTACGCCACGGAGAAGCCGGTTTGGCGGGCTCTTTAGGCGCGGGCGCCGCTTTCGCTGCAGCCTGAGGCTGAGCAGAAACCTGAATAGGCGGCGCAGGCCAGGTAATTTCACCTTCACGGACCACGGTGACGCCGCGCACCACCACATCGTCAAAATCGACGGTGATGTTGCCGTCTTTCTCTTTGCAAAGCAGCTTCAGCAGGTTGACGAGGTTCGTGCCGTACAGCTGAGAAGACTGCGTTGGCAGACGGCCCGGCAGATCGGTATAGCCGATCACCTTCACGCCGTTCGCGGTCGTGGTCACCTGATTCGGTACGGTATATTCACAGTTACCGCCGTTTTGGGCGGCCAGGTCGACAATCACGCTGCCCGATTTCATGGAGTCAACCATCTCACGGGTAATCAGCTTCGGCGCCGGTTTGCCCGGGATAAGCGCGGTGGTGACAATGATGTCGACATCTTTCGCCTGCGCGGCGAAGAGTTCCATTTCGGCTTTGATAAAGGCTTCGGACATCACCTTCGCGTAACCGTCGCCGCTGCCTGCCTCTTCCTTAAAGTCCAGTTCAAGGAATTCGGCCCCCATACTCTGAACCTGTTCCTTTACTTCAGGACGGGTGTCAAAGGCGCGTACGATAGCGCCCAGGCTGTTTGCCGCACCGATGGCGGCAAGGCCCGCTACGCCCGCACCAATCACCATCACTTTCGCCGGAGGGACTTTACCCGCGGCGGTGATTTGACCGGTAAAGAAGCGACCAAATTCGTGGGCCGCTTCAACAATGGCGCGGTAGCCGGCAATGTTTGCCATGGAGCTTAAGGCATCCAGCGACTGCGCGCGCGAAATGCGCGGCACGGAGTCCATCGCCATCACGGTCACGCCACGGGCCGCCAGCTTCTCCATCAGCTCCGGGTTTTGCGCAGGCCAGATGAAGCTCACCAGGGTCGTCCCCGGATTCAGCAGCGCAATTTCACTCTCTTCCGGTGCGTTGACCTTCAGAATTACCGGCGACTGCCAGACGTCAGCACCGTCGACCACTTCTGCGCCAGCCTGGATAAAGGCCTCGTCATCGAAACTCGCCAGTTTGCCTGCGCCGCTTTCGACCGCGACCGTAAAACCCAGTTTAAGCAGTTGCTCCACCGTTTTCGGTGTTGCCGCTACGCGGGTTTCATTGGCTAACCGTTCTTTTGGTACCCCAATACGCATAGTTTTCCCTTCCATCGGTTTTTGATGATGGTTTATCGATAAATGCCCGCGGTTTGTATCAATTTTCGCCATCGCGCGAGCGACGAGATATGATTAACCCCGGAAAATAAAACAGTAACAAACTGTCTATAACCTACTGAAAATAGCGCCCGTGATCTACCGCCAGAAAACACTATTTCTTACTTTATCTGTGAAAAATAAGCGATCGGCGTCACTGACAGTGATATTTACCTTAAATTCATCGCCAGAACCGATAAATCGCGCAAACGAAGCGGTAAAAACATGATATAGCGCCATAAGAGAACAACTTGTTAACATTAAATTAACTTGTAAAAGTCATATGCTTTATCAGTTTTACTTGTCAAACGCGTGTTTTTTCAACATATCACTAAATGTTATCGAATAAGGTGATTCAGTAAGCACGGGCAGTGAAAAATGGCGCAGACAGCGACGGGTTTTAAATGCAATAATCGGGACCGTCTCAAATTAACAACAATACCAGTACATGGTTTGCGCAAGGCGAAGGATCATTTTTATGAAGCTTAAGAACACACTCCTGGCGTCCGCACTTCTTTCCGCGACCGCCCTGTCTGCGAATGCCGCAACAGAGTTAACGCCGGAGCAAGCGGCAGCGTTAAAACCTTTTGACCATACGGTCATTGTGGGTCGTTATAATTCTATTGGCGACGCCGTCGCCGCGGCATCAAAAGCTGCTGATAAAAACGGGGCTGCCTCGTTTTATGTCGTTGACCAGTCCGATTACGGCAACAGCGGTAACCAGCGCGTGACCATTGCGCTGTTCAAAGACAATGCGCCAAAAGCTGACGCACCGAAAAACCGCGTGATCAACGGTGTTGTTGAACTGCCGAAAGATCAGGCGATTGAGCTGGAACCTTACGACACCGTCACTGTTCAGGGCTTCTATCGCAGCCAGCCTGAAGTGAACGATGCCATCACCAAAGCCGCGAAAGAGAAAGGGGCCTACTCGTTCTTCATCGTGCGTCAGGTCGATGCTAACCAGGGTGGCAACCAGCGTATTACCGCGTTCATCTATAAAAAAGATGCGAAAAAACGTGTTCTGCAGAGCCCGGATGCCATCCCGGCGAATTCAGAAGCAGGTCGCGCGGCAATAGCAAAAGGCGGCGAAGAAGCGAAGAAAGTTGAAATTCCAGGCGTAGCAACGACGGCTGCCCCAAGCGCTGAAGTGGGCCGTTTCTTCGAAACGCAGTCCACAAAAGGTGGCCGCTATTCCGTTACGCTGCCGGACGGTACCAAAATTGAAGAGCTGAACAACGCCACTGCAGCGCAGATGGTGCCGTTCGACAGCATTAAGTTTACCGGCAACTACGGCAACATGACGGAAGTCTCTTACCAGGTCGCGAAGCGTGCGGCGAAGAAAGGGGCGAAGTACTACCACATCACCCGCCAGTGGCAGGAACGTGGTAACAACGTGACCATCAGCGCCGATCTGTACAAGTAACAAAATCGTTTACGAAAGGCGGCGCAATGCCGCCTTTTTTGTTACTTTTTTTGAATTTCTGCCACACGTCATTGCATGCTTTCGTTACACTCCGTAAAATCCCGCGCCTTAGTGTGATCCACCATTTTTATGCGCCTGAGCGAAATAATTATTCTGGATTTTGACCTTTCATAACAGGAAGCCAATGGAAAAGAAACTTGGCCTGAGTGCTCTGACTGCACTCGTTTTAAGCTCAATGCTGGGTGCAGGCGTATTCAGTTTGCCGCAAAATATGGCGGCCGTCGCGAGCCCTTCCGCGCTCATCATTGGCTGGGGCATTACCGGTGTCGGAATACTGCTGCTGGCCTTCGCCATGCTGCTCCTCACTCGCATTCGCCCGGATCTGGACGGCGGCATTTTCACCTATGCACGTGAAGGTTTCGGCGAGCTGATTGGCTTCTGTTCCGCATGGGGATACTGGCTGTGTGCCGTTATCGCCAACGTCTCCTATCTGGTGATCGTCTTCTCGGCGCTCAGTTTCTTTACCGATACGCCAGAGCTGCGTCTCTTTGGCGACGGGAATACCTGGCAGTCTATTGTGGGCGCCTCGGTGCTGCTGTGGTTCGTCCACTGGCTGGTATTACGCGGCGTACAAACGGCCGCCAGCATCAATCTGGTGGCGACGCTGGCGAAACTGGTTCCGCTCGGCCTGTTTATTGTTCTGGCCTTTATTGCGTTCCGTATGGACGTATTCAAGCTCGATTTCAGCGGCGTTGCGCTGGGCGTTCCCGTCTGGGAGCAGGTGAAAAACACGATGCTGATTACCCTGTGGGTGTTCATCGGTGTGGAAGGTGCGGTCGTGGTTTCTGCCCGTGCACGGAATAAACGCGATGTGGGCCGCGCCACGCTGCTGGCCGTACTGGCCGCGCTCGGGGTCTATCTGCTGGTGACGTTGCTGTCGCTGGGCGTGGTGGCGCGTCCTGAGCTGGCGGAAATGCGTAACCCGTCAATGGCAGGCCTGATGGTGAAAATGCTCGGTCCCTGGGGCGATGTGGTGATTGCCGCAGGACTGATCGTCTCCGTCTGCGGCGCTTACCTGAGCTGGACCATCATGGCGGCTGAAGTGCCGTTCCTGGCCGCGACGCACAAGGCGTTTCCACGCCTGTTCGCCCGTCAAAACAAAAACAGCGCGCCGTCGGCGTCACTCTGGCTGACCAACATCAGCGTTCAGGTCTGCCTGGTGCTGATCTGGCTCACAGGTTCAGACTATAACACGCTGCTGACCATCGCCTCGGAGATGATTCTGGTACCCTATTTCTTAGTGGGTGCGTATCTGTTAAAAATTGCCACACGCCCGGCGCATTATGTCGTGGGTGTCGGAGCCTGTATTTACGGCCTGTGGTTGTTGTATGCTTCCGGACCTATGCATCTGCTGCTGTCGGTAGTGCTGTACGCACCGGGTCTGCTGGTGTTTATCTACGCCCGCCGCACGCATCAGCTGGAGCATGCGCTGAAACGCCGTGAGATGGCATTAATTGGACTGCTACTGGTTGCTGCCCTGCCGGCAACCTGGATGTTAATGGGATAGCATCGCCTTTCCCATTGTTGAACTGTAAAGGAGAATACGATGGGAAATGCACCGCTTCGCCCAATACTGATTACCGGTGGAGGCCGCCGTATCGGCCTCGCTCTTGCCCATCACTTTCTCAACCTTCGCCATCCTGTCATTGTCAGCTACCGTACGGAATACCCGTCGATTGAAGGGTTACGCAAAGCCGGAGCGGTCTGCATTCAGGCTGATTTTTCAACCGATGAAGGCATTCTGGCTTTCGCGGAAGAGGTGAAGTCCACCACGACGGGGCTGCGCGCCGTGATCCATAACGCCAGCGCATGGCGTGCCGAAAAACCCGGTACGTCACTCAGCGAAACGCTCTCCGCCATGTTGCAGATCCACGTTAATACCCCTTATCTGCTCAACCACGCCCTGCAGGATCTGCTGCGCGGCCATGGGCATGCTGCGGGCGACATCATTCACTTCACTGATTATGTGGTGGAGCGCGGAAGCGACAAGCACATCGCCTACGCGGCCAGCAAAGCCGCGCTGGATAATATGACGCGCTCGTTTGCCCGCAAGCTTGCGCCCGAGGTGAAGGTGAACGCCATCGCCCCGGCGATGATTTTGTTTAACGAAAACGATGATGCGGAGTATCGCCAGCAGGCGCTGAATAAGTCGCTTATGAAAATCGCTCCTGGCGAGAAAGAGGTCATCGACCTCGTGGATTACCTGCTCACCAGCTGCTATGTCACCGGCAGAACCTTTGCCGTGGACGGCGGCCGCCCGCTGCGCTAGTGAAAACGAATAACAACCAGAATTACGGAACCGGCGTTAATTTTGAAAGATTAATGGAAGGTTAAGGTTCCGCGGTGTATGTTGGCTTTTTTCACGAAAACAGACGCTGTATGAATAAGATTGTTTATGTTGAAGACGAACCCGAAGTCGGGCAGTTGATCGCCGCCTATCTGGGTAAACATGATATGGACGTCATTGTTGAACCTCGCGGCGATCGTGCCGAAGAGGTGGTCGTCCGTGAAAACCCCGATCTGGTGCTACTGGATATCATGTTGCCAGGCAAAGACGGCATGACGCTCTGCCGTGACCTGCGCGCCAGGTGGGAGGGCCCTATCGTCCTGCTCACCTCGCTGGACAGCGATATGAACCATATCTTGTCGCTGGAGATGGGTGCCAATGACTACATTCTGAAAACCACACCGCCTGCCGTCCTGCTTGCACGTCTGCGCCTCCATTTGCGCCAGCACGCCAGCATCGAACGTGAAGCGCCCGCGGCGTCTCTGACGCCGCACAAAGCGATGCGCTTCGGTACGCTGTCTATTGACCCCATTAACCGTCAGGTGCTGCTCTCTGGCGAGCTTATCGCCCTCTCCACCGCGGATTTTGACCTGCTGTGGGAGCTGGCAACGCACGCCGGGCAAATCATGGACCGCGACGCGCTGCTGAAAAACCTGCGTGGCGTGAGCTATGACGGAATGGACCGCAGCGTTGACGTGGCGATTTCGCGTCTGCGCAAAAAGCTGCAGGATAACGCTACCGAGCCCTACCGCATTAAAACCGTGCGTAATAAGGGTTACCTGTTTGCCCCCCACGCCTGGGAAACCTGATTCCGTTAACCGGTTAGCATAACATGCGCGAAATGAAGGTATTACACAGTGATTCCCTCTCTTTCGCGCCTTTATTTATCCGTTTGCGCAACAATTAACTTGCTAAGCACGCGAACTATCCCATAATTAAACCTTCTACTGTCCTTTCTTCAGCTGGCACTGACCCGGCTACAACGCTTTCTCACCGTGAAGCTCTCACGAAACCTCTCCCATAAAATCTTGATATGAGGATTTAAGCCCATGAAATATGTATAGCTACAGTCAGGTTGAAGCCATCAAAACCAATCTTGAATGGATTGTTAATCAGGCAGCGCTTAGCCATGCCTCTCCCTCACGCGCCGATCGGAAAGCGCTCTTTGATCTCCTTGAACTCATCCAGTCTTACGAAATACTTCTGGATTTGATTAACGAATTTGGAACCGATGTGATTGATGTGCACATTGCGGAAGGACTGGCAGTAACGGAAACACTCATCGCCAAGGTAAAAAACAGCGCGAAAGCCATGTAACACGCTTCACAGACATGAAAATATCGGCGGGTTTCATGTATATTCTGCACAAAGCGTTTCTTCGGTGAGATCCAATGAAAAAGCTGTTTGTGCAGTTTTAGTGTGCAGAAAATTCGCAACTCATTGAAATGGCTTTATTTGTCATGGTATCAGTGAGTTAGCCAGAAACGTTTAACGGACATATACGGACATGCACGGTCTTTTTGATGCCCCTATCGGTGTCCCTTCTTTCAAAATGCCCCCAAATTTGCCCCCAATATTCCCCTGTTTTGCGAAGCTCCTTCCGGGTTCGCAACACTCTGCTTTACGTCTCTCTATCTGATCAGCATGGTCGCCACGAATTCGTTTGTAAGACTTAACCAGCGCACCTCTTTTTCTCCCTGCCCTATACTTTCAGTCTGATATCTGGCTGGAGGTTTCTATGTGTGGACGCTTTGCACAAGCCCAAACCCGTGAAGAATATCTGGCATACCTCGCAGATGAAGCCGATCGAGACATCGCATTCGACCCTGAGCCGATTGGACGTTACAACGTGGCTCCAGGCACGAAGGTCCTGTTGCTAAGCGAACGAAACGAGCAGTTACATCTTGATCCTGTATTATGGGGTTATGCCCCGGGATGGTGGGATAAAGCCCCCCTGATTAATGCGCGCGTCGAAACGGCGGCCACCAGCAGAATGTTTAAACCTCTATGGCAACATGGCCGCGCGATCTGCTTCGCCGATGGATGGTTCGAGTGGAAAAAAGAAGGTGACAATAAACAGCCCTACTTCATTCACCGTGCCAATGGCCAACCAATATTTATGGCAGCGATCGGCAGCACACCATTTGAGCGTGGTGATGAAGCTGAGGGTTTTCTTATAGTGACATCGGCAGCGGATAAAGGTCTGGTCGACATTCACGACCGCCGGCCACTTGTTTTGTCACCAGAAGCGGCACGTGAGTGGATGCGGCAGGATATTGGTGGGAAAGAAGCTGAAGAGATCGCAGCCGACGGCACTGTGCCAGCTGAGATGTTTATCTGGCATGCAGTGGCCCGTGATGTTGGAAATGTAAAAAATCAGGGGAGAAAATTGATAGAACAAACAAATATATAATCTGCCGTACTTTTGATGCGCACTTTATATTTGGTTAAATATTATCTTATCTTAAGAAAGGAATATATTTGCAGCCATCGAACCACTAAGTCCATTTATACGATAGAATTCAACACGAACACCTGGCTTTAACGTTTGGCTTTCACTATTACTTAATGCAGAAACATGTAAAAAAACATCTTTTCTGCCATCAGATGGGATAATCAATCCCTTTCCGCTCTTGAAGTCAAAACTTTTGACAATTCCTGTCATTTTACGAGACAAATATTTTCCTAATGGTAATCCAGATTTGACTATACAGGATTAGTTAATAATAGCTAATCCTATTTTAACGGCCTTCTGGAAGGCTAAAATAAAATTTGCTTAATCATTCAACACGTGCCTTAATGGTTTGGCTGATTCGTTGCGATGATGAATCTAACTTTTCCAAAAGCCGTTCTCATAACCAGGTGTTATCTCTGATACCTCCTCCTCTTGAGTCCATACATATACCAGCATACGTTTCTTATCATGAGCTTGCTTGTCAGTTTGAAATGTTCAAACGGAGTTTGTATGTCATCTAAAATCATAGGTCTTGTTAAGTGGTTTAACGAAGATAAGGGGTTTGGTTTTATCTCCCCACTCGATGGAAGTAAAGATGTTCTTGTTCACACTTCTTCCCTGCTGGGAGAAACATTTGATACTCTATTTGAAGGACAAAAAGTCAAATTCGCTATCATAGCTGGAACTAAAGGTCCAGTCGCTGCCAATGTAACACTTTGCGATAGATAGTTTTTAGATGGTTTACTTAAGCCAGCATGGCTTTATCAGTGAAAGGTGATTGTTCGGTTACGCACATCATTACAACAGGCCAGCATATTTACTTACCATAAAGTTTGCTGACCGATGTGATGAAATGCAGGACTGCTGCATGAACAGTCTCAAAGCAGAAGCTAACTGCTTATAAAATATTAAAGTGCGTAAGAGGTTAGGCAGCCTCTAAAAGCATCACTTCTTATTTTTTTAATTTTTTTAGAAGCGCTGGGGAGATTTGAATAAAGCACAGCAGTATGGGCACACCAATTGAGCCCCCTTTTGTACACGATTGTAACTATGTTCGGAATCTTTTGAGCAGTTTGGACAAGGACATTTTACTAAATAATTTCGGCGGAATTGAGTGTTTTTACGTGCTAACATAGACTTCTCCAGTTCAAATGGACCGTTACAGTACACGTTAAGTCAGTATAATGCTTGTTTTAATTTCGATAGAGGCAAAAAAAATGAACAAACAGCCCCCTTTCGAACACCTGCAGGGGCTAAAAGCCATCAAAATACATGGTGATATATGAAAAAAGTAATCATTTTTTTTAATGGTAAGCCAAGTAAAGTTATCACTGTGCTTAAAGGTGTGACATCAATACGCGAAGAATATCCTAATGGAGAAGTGATAAACCTTCAGATAATGTCAGCAGGTTTTCCCTCTTTAACAGGTGACCATGAAGTGGTCTATGTGGCATCAGATCGAGAGCTTACCTCTCAGGAAATATTAGATGCGGCGCAGAAGTATCTTTGACGCAAGGGATTCAACGCCAACGTTCATGAAATAATTATTATAACTACGTTTAATTATTATAGCCTGCTTAACGCAGGCTTTTTTTTACCCCCACACAAACATTTATAATTAAGATATGTACATCCAACACCATGGCAATATGACTTTATTGCTGAAGAAACCATAAGGCTTCCATGAAAATTCTATATTACACAGTATTAATAGTTATTGAAGCCCCATTCTCAGATAATAATATCAATCCTCTTATCTTAGGTCTCTTGCATGACCGAAACTATTCAAGTAAGTCAAACCGAGGCGTTAAACTTCCATCCCATGCATTCATTGGTTCAGAGGGTCAGGCAGTTTTAGAGTGGGAGTCTGAAAAAGATGGAGCAGAAAAACTAAAAAAAAGACTCTACCAGATGCTGCATGGAATTACACGTTTAGAAGAGTCTCCCACAGCAATTTTTCTAATGATTTGCCCAGAAGATAAAACCTTAACCTTTGTTTCAAGACTTAAAGTAAAAAAATGAACATCGATATTTTAACCTTCACCATCTGAAAATACCGTGACCGTGAAAACTGCGAAAGAAAATCATGAGGCACATCAGTAAATTTTGTATCATTTGCTAAGCATTGCTGTTACATTCGGTTTTATGATGAATCCTCCTCAGCGGCAGGGCTAACTAACCTGATGATTTGTATATCAAGCGGCTCATCGTGAATTTCTGAAGCAGCGAGTCACGAGTGGTTAGCTCAATGACTCACCGGGAGGCACCCGGCATCATATCCATAAGCCCCTGTATAATTGCAGGGGCTTATTTACATTACAAAAGCATAGTAGTAGACATATTACTCTTAATACTCATAGCCGATAATTAGGTTCGAATGAATATACCGTTTAAAGAATCATCTAACTTTTATTAGGTCTGAATACCTCGTAGTATATCGTGGAGATAACATATCCCGTTTCATCTGCCATTGCTGCTGTATACCCTGCCCGGCAAAATAAAGCGTTCCCTTTCCATCTTTCGCGTTCAGATAATCCAGAACTTCCATCAACCTATCGCTACCAGCGCGCGGCGCGTTCTCGTCGAACAAGTTGAGCTGGGCCACACCATGGCTAAAGAAGTCACCCAGCATAATGCCGGCTTTCTGGTAACGGTGTCCGTCTTTCCAGATTTTGTCCAGGCACTTTACCGCGGCGTTAATGATGTCGCGTGAATCCTGAGTGGGGGTAAGAAGCTTCATGGACGCACTGTTACCGTAATACGGCTCGTTAAGCGCAAAGGGAGAGGTTTTCACGAACGCAGAGATAAACCGGCAATACTGGTGCTCACCACGAAGCTTTTCAGCACCACGGGCCGCATAGCTGCAGATGGCCTGACGCATCTGCTCATATTCTGTGACGCGTTCACCAAAAGACCGGCTGCAGACGATTTCCTGCTTAGCTGGTGCAAACTCCTCCAGCTCGAGGCATGGCTCGCCGCGCAGCTCCCTGACCGTTCGCTCGAGTACCACGTTAAAGTGCTTGCGGATAATCCAGGTGCTTTGTTCTGAGAGGTCAAAAGCCGTTTTGATGCCCATGGCGTTAAGCTTCTTACTGATGCGCCTGCCGACGCCCCAGACGTCCTCCACCGGAACCAGAGCAAGCAGTCGGCGCTGGCGATCGAGATTGGACAGGTCCACTACCCCGCCTGTTTGCCGCTGCCATTTTTTGGCTGCGTGGTTTGCCAGCTTAGCGAGTGTTTTAGTCTGCGCTATACCAACACCGACTGTCAGGTGCGTGCGCTTCAGAACCGTCGCACGGATCTCTTTGCCGAACTCCGTAAGGTCCCGGCAGTTGCGAACACCATTAAGATCGCAAAAAGCCTCGTCAATGCTGTAAATTTCGACGCGGGGGCTCATTTCCTCCAACGTTGTCATCACCCGGTTGGACATGTCAGCATAGAGCTCGTAATTACTGCTGAAGCAAACAACACCAGAGCGCCGGAATAGATCCTTTTGCTTAAAGAATGGCTCTCCCATGGTAATTCCAGCCGCCTTGGCCTCGGCGCTGCGCGCGATTACGCAGCCGTCATTATTCGAGAGAACAACCACTGGCCGCCCTTTCAAATCGGGCCGAAACACCGTCTCGCATGATGCGTAGAAAGAATTTACATCACAGAGCGCAAACATATTCAGCTCGCAGATTTAACGATGAAAGTCACTACACCGAACACATCGAGTGTGTCCTCGTTGCCGACGATAATCGGCGAGTAAGCGCTGTTCATTGGAATGAGCTGAACTGTCGGGCGCAGCTGCAGGCGTTTAACTGTAAACTCCCCTTCCACCGCTGCGATGACAATATCACCATGCTCAGCAGTGCGCGAACTGTCCACAACCAGCAGGTCACCATCACTGATCCCTGCTTCGATCATAGAGTCGCCGGCAGCCTTAACGAAATATGTTGAGCTCGGATGAGCGACAAGTAACTCATTGAGATCGATGCGCTGTTCAACGTAATCAGCTGCGGGGCTTGGGAAACCACACTGTACTAAGTCACTGAAAAGCGGGAGAGCGATAATTTCTCGCAATTCTGTTGGCCTGATAAATTCCATTGCACACACCTCATATACTGTTTTTATATACAGTAGTTTTATTTATAAGTGTCCGCAAGATACAGGCCCTATCGTCACTGCTTAAAGCTTCGCCGTTTCGTTTCTAAGTTTCTCTGGCGCTTCGAATTATGGCTTTTGTAAATTTTTTGGTTATGTTTCTATGTGAACAGATTTAAGTCGCCGCGCATTCTTACATTCGATAGGTGGCGGTTTTCTCAGCTTCCAGACTGCAACGCTTTGACCTGTTTCTTTAAATCTTCAATTTGGTCCATTAAAGCCAGAATGGCTTCATGATGAAGGGCTGCAGCCACACCGTAGGTATCAGGGCTTAAAACCTTCTCTACGACCGTACCATCATCCAGAGTACGGTCACCACCCTCGAAAACGAATTCAGGAAATACATCCTGCACTTCCTGGGCAATAAACCCAATCCCTGGGGCCACGCCATCCAGACGCTGCCAGGTTACGCCGCGAAGCTTAACCATTTTTCCTAACGGGTCCTCGATGCGTTTGATGTCGAACTTAAGTCTACCATCTGAGTTAGGAACCCATGACCCAGGAGCAGTTGCTGAACCATTGCCAGAAAAAATGTACGATGCCCCCCTCACATAGTTGCCAGAGCCGTCTAAAAGAGCTATGTCAAGCTGACCATATCCATTAGAGTCACCCCATTTATATCTACCTGACAATCCTGTAAGAACCCGTGTGACACCGTTAACTATATAATTTGATGAGAACGCACTACCTGACACTTCAGTACCTGAGGCTGGATCTGAGACGGATTTATTAATTGCATAAACATTTCCAGACACTGAAATCTGAGTGGAAATATCACCACCAGTTTTGCCATTCACAGTGACAAATCTCGAATCATCTCCGGCGGCGACCGTTCCCGCCGCTGATCCAACGTTCCTGGTAGCGCTGTTTCCTAAACCGAGGTTTGTGCGAGCGCCTGATGCGGTTGTCGATCCGGTACCGCCCTGGTTAACAGGTACGGCCCCTCCGCTCTTGGTTGCCATATTGTCAGACAGATATTTCCATGATGGGCCGGTGAAGGTGGTGCCGTCTGGCAACTTCACTGTGATGTTTCCGGCGGCGCTGTAAACCTGCTGCCAGTTCTGTTTGTCGTAATTCAGTCCACGCAGAGCTTCTGCACTTTGTGCCACCAGCGCAGCAGTTACCATGTTCAGCGCAACGCGGGGAACAGCTGACCAGGCCGCGCCGGCCTTAGTAGGCCCGGTAAAGTTACTAACCAGAGTCACCTGGGTATTACCGTCAACCGTTTTTACTGGCAGCGTATAATCAACACCGCCCACAGTCGAAACAATGAAATCACCTGCGGCGAGTTCGGTTGCGAATGAGGTTCCGGAACCGCCAACAATAGCGGACCCGTTTGTCAGGGTAATGGTTCCTGCCGACATAATGGACTCCTGAATTCAGATAATAAAAAACCCGCCGGAGCGGGTTGTCAGTAAATTGCATCAATAACGGGAATGGATAGACTTGTCAGCCTTCGTCCTACGACGCTGTATTTCGATGTCCACGATGCAGCATTTCTTCCCCTCCCGGCACGCACCAGATTGCCGCTGCGGATCAGGCCCGCCCATTTCAAATAGTCCCAGCCGGTGTAAACCTCGCTGTTATAGCCATAGCGGCCAAGCAAAATCATGCCCTCGCCAATATCGGTATTTGACCATGATGGTGTATAGGTCTGGTTCCGGTACACAAATGGCCTGCGCGTGGTGGAGAACACACAGACACCTTCCTTAATAATATTTAGCCCCCTCCCAGGCGTCGGGCTTACGCCACTGGCAAAAATTGCGATTTGCATGGTGACCGTAGCATCCTGATCGAGGCCGGAGTGGTCTTTTGTTGCAATAATATTCGAGCCGTCGAATTCGATGGTGACGTTATCAGCACTCCATTTGGCGAACACCATATAACGATCGCGGGAGATGTTTGTCGTTGGGGTAGCCCAGCTTCCGGTGAAGGTGACGGTACCGCGCCAGACGCAGTATCCCGACATCGTGGCATCAGTGATTGAGAGGAAATCCGTGCTGTCCTTAATCAGCAACCCCCTACCTGGAGAGGTCGGTAGAATTTGCCAGATTGATGAGGCAAAAGTACGAGAGCTCCCAAGGCCATCACTCCGCCAGTTGTTCATGGTCATGGTATTGCCGTTTACGGTAAAACCATCCAGCATGACAATGGTTGGAATCAGATTGGTGCCCACCCAAAATCTGTCGACAGTATTGCGCGGAATAAGGACGATCTGACTTCCATCAACTCGCTGGTTAATTGTGAACTGGTTCCCCGAAACGGCATCACTAACATTCTGGCAAAACGAAGGGCAGCGGAGCCCGGCTGTTATTTCCATTGCCGGTCCTCCGTCGTTATAAGGTATTCGTAATCCTCTTGGCATTATGGCCACTCCCCAAGAATCATCATATCACCACCGCCGAGGTCGACTTTTACTCCCTTCCCGTCAATGGTGACGCCGTTACCGTTACCGGTGAACGCGAAGTTGCCGCTGGTAGCGTAAAGCGCCCCATGAAGCTCACAATTCCCGCCCTTATCAATATTCCACCCGGCACCACCAGGACCAGCCACATAGTTTGATGAGCGTATGTAATTACCTATCTTCGCGTTAGTAATGCTGCCATCCTGTATAAACGCTGAGCTGACAAATACCTGGCCATTAACCACAGCGAACGGCGAATACTGGGTATCACCACTGCCACTCATCAGCACGAACTGGTTAGCGTTAAATCCAACCCTGGTTACTACCGGTTTTCCTGCCTCAGCCAGGACGGCAATCGACATCCCGGCGTTGTACATCACGCCATTAATCCTGACACCCGTTTTCAGCGTATAAATAGCTGATGCGCCGGTGGCGTCCACGACTGCAGTCAGCTTGTCTTCAAGAGCTGCAGTCACATCGTTAAACTGCGCCTGCACCTGAGTGGACATCTCCGCCATTGCCTGGCTCACGTCAGCAATGGTCGTTTTGACAACCAGGATATCGGCACGCACTTCCCCATATTGTGCCCACTGGTGCTCGACTGTTCCGTGGTTCGCCAGGGCGTTCTGAAGAATTCCCTCGAGGTTGGTATCAATGTCACCAGTGAGGCGCTCCCCATCAGCAGATGTAAGAAAATCGTCTGCGATATCACCCAGATAATCATCGGCGTTATCGTTAGACATCCCCCTGATCCATTCTGTATACCCGGACTCGTTACCCGTTCTGTCAACCAGCTGCGCGCGGTACCAGAATTCCTGCCCAGCTTTAAGGCCGAGCTGAGTGTATTCCGCAGATGGATAAGGCACGTCTGTGAGCAGGAGAGGATCCGAAAAGTCACTGTTGGCTGTGTACTGAATTTCCGTTTTAAGCGTATCGCCGGTGTTTGCCGGGAAGCCCCAGTTAAGACGAATGCCCCAGTTAATGCCCATGGCCGTGACTCCTACTGGCTTAGGTGGGTTTCCTACTTTGCCGGTCAGCGTCTTCTCTTCCGAATATCCCCATCCTGAGGAAATTTCAGAGGCATTGATGGCGCGCACGCGCACCAGGTAGCGCCCGGCATAAATCCCCGGGACGTCGAATGACGTGGTGGAGCTGCGCGGCACATTAACCCAGTTCCCGTCGTTGCGGCGCCACTGCGCCTCATAGGCGATGGCATTTTGTGCCTGGTCCCAGCTCACTCGCATGGTTTCGACGCTGATATTCTGCTGAACCACCGAAAACGAGCCGATCACGATATTGGCTGGCTGCAACTGGTTACCTGGAGGAATGACACTCACCGGCCGCTGATCAATGATGGCACCCGTATCAATTCGGGCATATTTATCCGGATCATGATTTGCTCCGGTGATGGTATATGTCCCGTCATTGTTATCGGTGACACTAATTACCCTGTACTGCTGTGCATAGAGTTCATCAGATTCAATAACCCATACAGCTTCAGCCTGCGGAAATTCGCTAAAGTCAGTTGTCACGGTGACCATTTCGCCGGACAGGGACTGAATCGTCCGGGATTGGGTAATACCCGACGGCAGGTTTACCATTATCCTGTCACCGGCCTTAGCACTTGGCACCCGGTCAAGTTTGAGAACACGACCATTAACCGCAGATAATCGACCGCCTAAATCTTTCCCAGACAGATTTCGGTCGGAAACAGCAATTATATAGCCAGGCTGAGGGATATTGCCGTCCAGACCAACGTCGAACGTTACAATCCTATCTTTATTGTTGGTCAGGATCCCCCAGCGCCCTTTTCTGTTAGCCTCAGACTGCCGGGTGCAACCGATGGCGGTGATCTCAAGCTGGTTGAAACCATAGCGCGCCACCAGCGCCTGCTCGAAGACGGGCTCCATTGCATCAGCATATCCATTTGCCGGATCTGACCAGGAAACAAGAGCGTTCGTGTAGCGACTTTTGGTTGCACTGCTGGAATATACGAATTTGCCGTCAACAACGTTTGCATGCGTGTAGGTAAAATCGACATCTCTGGGCATGTCTGCAAGTGCAACAATCTGGCCGTCGCCCCAGTAGGTCATCCCACGGAAGATTGCAGCAAAATCACGCAGGACGGTGTAAGCGTCATTCCGATCCTGAATGTAAACGTTGCAGGTGTAACGCGGTTCAGTTCCGCTAGCACCCTTTCCATCCGGTACCGGTTGATCACAATACTGAGCGACCTGATAAAGCGTCCATTTGTCGATATTTGCTGCCGTTAGCCGATTACCAAGACCGAAGCGATCAGTGACCACTAGATCGTAAAATACCCATGCAGGGTTATCCGTCCATGCCCACTTAAATGCGCCCGTCCAGGTGCCGCTGTACGTTCGTGTTTCCGGGTCATAGGTATCGGGCACACGAATAACACGTCCGCGAGGCTCGCAGGAAATTTGCGGAATTGAGCCATTGAACTGGCTCGAATCAAATTCGATGTACAGTAGCGCGGTGTTCGGATATCGCAGTTTGGCGTCGATTACTTCTGTGAAGCTTTGCAGCGTCATCGTGTCGCCAATCTTCGCGCTATTGGCATCGGCTGTAATCTTGCGCAGCCTGATGGTCCAGGTGCTGCCCGCCTGAGGTAAATCAATACGGTGGCTGCGTTCATAGCCAGAGGTGGTTTTCCCGGTCACGCTGGTATTTAGCACTGTCTGCCAGGTGCCACCATCTGTCTGCAGGTCAATTGCGTAGTTAACCGAATAGCCAACCAGATCACCATCGTCCTCCTGTTTGAAGAGAGAAGCCCATTTTAGACGCAGGCGAACAGCTGAAAGCTGCGTATTGGTGAACGTGCGCGTCCATGCAGTGGTGCTGGAAACTTCGGAACCTACATTGATTTCATTTTCGGTACCCGGGATCCCTTGAATGTATTTTTGCGCCTGAGTTCCAGAACGAAACTCCCACGCCACACCGCTGAAGTTCTGCGAACCATCTGCGTTCTCAAGTGCAGTGCCATCGAGATAAATATCGCGCGCAGTCAGGCCACCAGCAAACTCCCCCTCTCCCAGCGCCAGAAGGATTTTTGCCTTGGCTACTGACAGTAGATCGTCTGGCTGTTCTGTAGGAGTCCTTGAGCTTGAACTGCCGCCCTTGCGGCCTTTTATAGCGATTGCAGTTGCCATATTACGCCCATAAAAAAAGCCACCCAGAGGTGGCTTATTGAAATGTGTTTAATCTAGTAGAATTCAACTTTCGTATTCGCTGTCATTAGTACTGGCTTCGGCACAGGATTCCCTGCGCTCTGCATTGTTACTTTACATATTTCAGGAACAAGCTTTTCGCTATAATGACAAGTATTCGTTGCTGTATAACCGTCCGAGTAAACTGATGTGTTTATAATTTTATAATCAAGAGGCTTCCTGTCTTTATCAACATAAGATATTTCGTTTTTAGAGAGGACCTTTCCAGAACCATAAAACTCAGAACGTATCAAATTAGAATTATCATCATAAAAATGCTCAGATATTTTCTTACCTAAATAATAGGTATCTTTAATTAAGCCATTCGAGTAAAGACTATATCGCAACTCGTCACCATTTTCATTTTTACTCAAAATATTACATTTTTCATCGAGTTGTATAGAGAAAGGCTTACCATCTCTTTGGCCAACAAGACTTCCATTGCTATTTTTTAGATTTGTTTCATGACCAGACGAAACGTTATCAAGATCTAAGCTTTCGACACAACCATTCTTAGCTAGTCTGATGGCGATTTTA
>NZ_JBVPGT010000003.1:0-1000 GCF_055817355.1 Enterobacter sp. PL_is379 | reverse complement strand
GTCCCGTCTCACCGTCAGCGTACTGCCCGGCATAGCGCAGCGGCTGGTGCGCCATCGCCGAGCGATTCACAACCCTCGAGAATCCTTCACTCTGATGATGTACTTCGCCAAAGCTGCCGTACTGGCCGCTCCAGCGCACCGCGCCGCGCTCGTCGGTCACTTCCAGCGGCGCGCCGTTCAGGTCGGTATTGAACCAGTAAATCTCACCGCTCTTCTGGTCACGGAGGTGATCCACCCTCGCCAGCGGGCTCCAGGCTTCATTAGGGTCGTACATATACGTGCTGCACAGCCCGCTCTCCTGCTGCTCCTGCAGCAGGCGGTAGCCCTGCCACAGGAATCGGGTGTCGGTGGTGCCGTGCGTCGTGGTGACGATTTTGCGCGTGCGGCGGCCCAGCGCGTCATAGTGATAGCGCGCCTCAAAGCGCCCTTCCGGCCCGGTTCCCCGGGCGGACACCAGACGGTTCTCGGCGTCATAGGCGTAATGCTGTTCATACAGCCCGTTGCGACGGCTGACCAGGTTGCCCCAGTGGTCGTATTTCATGAACAGCGCCTGCCAGTGCTGCAGGCGGTTATCCGTGACCGGTACCGCATCGTCACTGGCGGCGAGGTTATCCGCGGCGTCATAGCTGAACTGCGCGCGGCCGTGCCCCTGGCGGGCCTCGTAGTGCTTCAGCAGGCGCCCTTCGGCGTCGTAGCCGTAGTCCACCTCACCGCGCAGGGTGTCGCTGACGCCGGAAAGCTCGCCGCGCGCGGTGTAGCGATAAAGGCGTTCCAGTAGCTCCTGCTCCGGCAGGGTCACGTCCGTACTCAGCTCGCTGCGCTGCAGGGTGCGTCTTCCGAGGCTGTCATACTGACGGAGCTGCTCGCGCGCGCCCTGAGTGCGGCGCACCTCGCGGTGCAGGCGGTCGCGGGTGAACTCGGTCACCAGCTGCTGCCCGAAGCGGATAGCGCTGACGTGGCCGGAGCCGTAGTGCAGCCAGGCCAGCTTTTGCTCGCCGGG
>NZ_JBVPGT010000008.1:0-3441 GCF_055817355.1 Enterobacter sp. PL_is379 | reverse complement strand
GCCGGGCAGTACGCTGACGGTGAGACGGGACTGCACTATAACCTGTTCCGCTACTACGACCCGCAGGTCGGGCGGTTTATTGTGCAGGATCCGATTGGGTTGAATGGTGGGTGGAACCTTTATCAGTATGCGCCGAACCCGCTGGGGTGGATTGATCCGCTTGGATTGTCAACCTGTTCATCCAAAGACTCATATGAACAGGCCAGAAATAAAGCTCTGAAATGGTTAGAAGAGCGAGGATTTAAAGCCGAAAAAGTTAACACAGGCAAATTTGGTTCGACTAAAGGTCAACCTGTCGGGATGACAACAATTGATGGAAAAACAGGTTTTAGAGTTGAGTATGATGAACGAAGTGGAGCTCATATCAATGTGTTTAGCGGTAAAGATAAAGGGGAGCACTTCATGTTTGATGCGGCTGAATCCGTTGTGACAAAAATTCAAGATTTATTTAATTTACCATCAAAACCATGGAGAGGCTCTTAATGACGCTCGATGATGAAATCAGGAAGGAAATATCTTTGCTTCCTGAACAACCAGAAATTGTGGATGACTGGGAACACATTGCGGATAAGTTATCCGATAGTTATAGTTGGGCTGGTTCAAAAATTGACTGGTCAAAGACCAATGCTCATAGGTCTTTAGAACTACATGGGGACTATAAGGATTGGTTGGTAGATATAAAGAGATTCATTCATGATACTGATGTTCATGATGTGATTTCAAATAGTGATGAGATTTACTATATAAATGATTCGTCTCTTGATTTTTCTGTCAGGTTGAATCCCAAGCAGTTTTTTTTATTTCTTGATATGGCAATAAAAAATATCCCTCAGCATCATTATTTTTTTGATAGAGAAAATAAATGGTGTCTAGTGATAAGTGCTGAAGGATATATTGATTTCGGTTTCTCATGGTCAGATAAAAAATGATTGAAATGGGAGGTTCATCCTCCCAGGACGTTTTAGGTAATGTTTTTGATTTGATAAAAAACCGGGGCAAGAGTCTTACGGTGATGGTAATGTCCCTCTGAGACTATTTTAAAAAGAACATTCGAAATTGCTTGGGTAGGTTCAGTTTCTGGCACATTAGACAATCATGAAATTTGAGAAGAGTCATATGTATTGGAACGAAATCGAAGGTGGTATTTTGTTTAACAAGGTTTTCAGTAGATATGTTGAAGTGAATGAAACCGACATCTTTGATATTAAAATAGACCGCGAAACTGCTACGGTAATAATATGTTTTGACTTTGTTAATGAGTTGCCTGACAATCCTCCCCAAAAATGGGTTAAAGGCTATAATAGATGTAGGTTTGGTATAAGTTGCAGTGGAGTAAAATCCTTAAAAATAGAAGGTATGTCTACGGATATGCCAGCAAAAATAGAAATACAAAAAAAACACTCCCCATAGTGAAGTTATAATAAAGGGGACGGATATTTTTTTAAATTTGAAGTGTTCACATATACAATTAATGGGACCTTTCGTATCTATTAGTCAGTAAGCTAAAGGTCGTGGTGGATTTTTAAATTTTCCTAGCTTTTATAATTTAAGGTTGGTTCAGTTTACTGAATAGATCCGATTGGGCTGAATGGTGGGTGGAACCTTTATCAGTATGCGCCGAATCCGTTGGGGTGGATTGATCCGCTGGGTCTTGCTAGCTGTACTACTAAATTTAAATCGAGAAATGCAACCTTTAGGGCAGCGAAAAGAGATGCCGGAATACCAGTGAGCCAGCAACCATCAAAAGTTGAGCTAGTACCTTTAACAGATCGAAACGGGAAATCTATTTTAGGAGACGATCATTTACCTATAAAGACACGAGAATATACTTTCTCGCGTCCAGATGGTGAATCCATTGTAATCCAGGACCATTCACCAGGGCATATCTATGGACCTCCAGGAACACCTGGTAACCAAGGGCCACATTTAAATGTTCGACCGATCAGTGATACCCGAAATGGTACTATATCTGGAACGCTAGAACATTATCCATTTTAAGGAGGGAAAATGAATTCATGGGTTGATTTATTAATTGATAAAAGAAGTATTTCTTCTATCTTCACCGATGAAGAACCTTCATTACGTAATGTTGAACTTCATGATGTGGTTTTCCATAGGGATGGGCCAAAAATCACACTAAGATTCAATATTGAAAGTTATCCTTCGCAACCACCAAAAAAATGGATAATGCAGAAATGTAATGTCGTACAATTACAATTGACTGCTATTGATATAGCGGAGGCTAGCTTATTTGGTTGGAATAAAACTAACTTTTCTTTAGATGTTAACATATCTAAAGAAGATGGTTTTATCATCATTTTAGCTCAAGATGATATATTCTCTCTCTCAATAAAAGCAAAATTCATTGATATTTCTTCAATAACAGCTTATACAATTTCAAAATAATAAAGAATGGGAGGATAATAAATCCTCCCATTGATTTTGTTCAGTTTGGTCTGATTGCATGTTCTGCAGAGGTTTGGTGTTACGACTGGAATGGGTGATACCTACTTAATCGACCATAAAACAGCATTATGTTTCGGTAAGTTTCAGTGTTTAACCTGTTGTATAAAAACTAAAATAGTTATCGTGCAGATGGCTTAATTTATCAGGGTGTGGCGGTAGCATGATTGTCTTATGCAAGCCGCTACGTCCGCGATCTGAGCGGCCAGATTACCCGCATCCGCTGCACGCCAACCGCCGAAGGCGTTGCCCTAGGTATTGAAAGCGATGAGATCGCTTACCGTCATGACGCCGAAGGGCGTCTGCTGAAGCACTACGAGGCGCGACAGGGGCACAGTCGCGCGCAGTTCAGCTATGACGCCGCGGATAACCTCGCCGCCAGTGACGATCCGGTACCGGTCACGGATAACCGCCTGCAGCACTGGCAGGCGCTGTTTATGAAATACGACCACTGGGGCAACCTGGTCAGCCGCCGCAACGGGCTGTATGAACAGCATTATGCGTATGACGCCGAGAACCGGCTGGTGTCCGCCCGGGGAACCGGGCCGGAAGGGCGGTTTGAGGCGCGCTATCACTACGACGCGCTGGGCCGCCGCACGCGCAAAATCGTCACCACGACGCACGGCACCACCGACACCCGCTTCCTGTGGCAGGGCTACCGCCTGCTGCAGGTGCAGCAGGAGAGCGGGCTGTGCAGCACTTATGTATACGATCCGAATGAAGCCTGGAGCCCCCTGGCGCGGGTGGATCACCTTCGTGACCAGAAGAGCGGTGAGATTTACTGGTTCAATACCGACCTGAACGGCGCGCCGCTGGAGGTGACCGACGAGCGCGGCACGGTGCGCTGGAGCGGCCAGTACGGCAGCTTTGGCGAAGTACATCATCAGAGTGAAGGATTCTCGAGGGTTGTGAATCGCTCGGCGATGGCGCACCAGCCGCTGCGCTATGCCGGGCAGTACGCTGACGGTGAGACGGGAC